>NZ_CP028918.1:3093432-3394004 GCF_003060865.1 Gemmobacter aquarius | reverse complement strand
ATTTCTGACGCAGAAATCGGTGGCAACGGTCGGGACGCGGAATTTGCGTCAAATTCCGTCGCGGTTTCTTCGTGAGAAACCGCTGTTGCAGCGCAAGGGGCGCGGGGCTACCGTTTGCCGGATCGATCCAGACAGGCCAAGTCATGCGCCTCTACCACTCGCCCACCTCGCCCTATGTCCGCAAAGTCATGGTGCTGTTGCATGAAACCGGCCTGTTGCCGCAGGTCACGCTGGTGACCGGTTCGGGCTCGCCCATCGATCCTGGCACTGCCCCGCTGGAAGCCAACCCCTTGGGCAAGGTGCCCGCCCTCGAACGGCCGGACGGGCCGGCGCTTTACGACAGCCGCGTGATCTGCCGCTATCTCGACGACCTCGCGCAGGCGGGTCTTTACGGCACCGGGCCGGCGCTTTGGGACCGATTGACCATCGAAGCGACGGCCGATGGAATCCTCGATGCGGCGTTGCTGATGGTCTACGAATGGCGGCTTCGTCCCGAGCAGCATCGCTATGACCCTTGGGTCGAAGGGCAATGGGCCAAGGTGGACCGTGCGCTGGATACGCTCGAGTCGCGATGGATGGCGGAACTGCGCGGGCCGCTCGATGCCGGACAGATCGCGGTGGCCTGTGCGCTGGGTTATGTCGATTTCCGGCATGATGCCCGTGGCTGGAGGGACACGCGCCCGCATCTGGCGGCGTGGTATGGCGAGTTCGCCAAGCGTCCGTCGATGATCGAGACTCAGCCCGCCTGAATGCTGCCCCCATTCCTTCCATGGCATGATTTCCTGACTGTCTGGGTCTTTCTGGCGGCCAATATCGCGTCACCGGGGCCGAATGTGCTGAACACCATCGCGCTGGCGATCGGGTCGGGACGGGCTGCGGGCTTCGGGTCGGCGGCGGGGGTGGGGTTGGGCATCGGGCTTTGGTGCCTGTCGATGACGCTGGGTGTGGCAACGGTGCTTACGGTGATTCCCGGCGCGACGCTTGCCCTGACGCTAACCGCAGTCGGCCTGCTTTTGTGGTTTGCATGGCGCTATGCAAAGGCGGCTGTTGCGGGCTTCAGGGACCGAGGCACTGCGCGCCCGACCCGCAACGACGGTGCGGGGTTTGCCACTGGCTTTCGCCGTTCGCTGGCGGTGAACGCGCTAAACCCTAAGGCGCTGACAAGCTGGCTTGCGGTTCTGGCGATGTTTCCCACCACCCGCGCTACGGCTGCCGATATCGCCCTGCTGTGCGCCGGGGCCTGCGCGTTGTCATTCGGGCTGCACGCGGCCTATACCATGGCGTTCTCGACCCCTGCCGCGTTGCGCGCCTATCTGCGTGCCGGATGGGTGCTGCACGCCACGGCGGCGGTGATGTTCACCGGTTTCGCGGTCCGGCTGCTGATCGGCCTGATCGCCTGAACAGTGCGGCAAAGGGCCAGACCAGCCAGCCGCGCAATTGCACCAGACCGCGCACCACAGCGGACCGCGCCCGCGACGGCCGGCGCAGCAGGCGTTCGAACAGCCAGCCATACAGCGCGCCGAACAGTACCTGCCACACATCATGAGCCCGTGCCTCCATCCGCGACCCGCCGACATAGCCTGCGGACAGGATCACCACGCCTTGCACCCAGGGGTTTCCGGTCACGCAGTCATGCACGAGCGATGATGCGCCGAAGACCGAAGCCGACGTGTGGGCAGAGGGGAAACCGTTTCCGCCGCCGTGTGGCCGGATGTTGACGGGTGCATCGCCCAAGACATTCTTCGTTCCATGAGTCGCAAGCCACATCGCAACGAAGCGCAGCGCATATTCGCCCGCCTGACCGTTGACGGCGGCGCATCCCCAGGCTGCCATGGGCAAGGCAATTTGCAGGCGGTCACCGATCTGTTCGGCGTGACGCGGTGCGGTTGCCACCGTCAGCGCCAGAACCGCAAGCACGAGCCATATCCGCAAGCGTGTCACGACCGCCTTTATCCGCTTCCACATCGCGCCTGTCCTTACCGCTTGCACCGCTCGCGCTCTATATCCGCCCCTTTCCGCTTTCGCTACGTCTTGTCGCAGGGGCTGGAAAGCGGGGCAGCGCAGAGCATAGTTTATTGGGCACGGTCCCGAAGCCTTTCCTGTCGCGCAAAGATACAAAAGACGCGCATGGATACCACAGGCCGCAAGATTCCCGTGCCCGAGTGACCGCTTGGCCCGACTGCGCCCGTTTGTCCGCTGGACGAAGGAGCACAGCTTGGCTAAAAGCCGCTCGGCAAGGCTGCGGGAGACTGCGGTCCGACTGGCATATGGAGCGCGGGCGGAACCCGCGGTCTTGATAGGGAGAAAATCTCGTGTCCCACGCAGACGACACCACAGGCGCCGGCACCCGCCGCGATTTCCTGTACTACGCTACGGCCGGAGCCGGAGCTGTCGCCACCGGCGCAGCCGTCTGGCCGCTGGTCAACCAGATGAACCCCTCGGCCGATGTCCAGGCGCTTGCCTCGATCTTCGTCGATGTGTCTTCGGTCGAGCCGGGCACCCAGCTGACCGTCAAATGGCTTGGCAAGCCGGTGTTCATCCGCCGCCGCACGCCGGCAGACATCGAATCGGCCCGCGCCGTCGCGCTGACCGATCTGGTCGACCCGCTCGGCGAGAACGCGAACAAGCCGAACGCCGACGCGTCCGACGCCAACCGCACGCTCGACGAAGCGGGCGAATGGCTGGTGATGATGGGGGTGTGCACCCACCTCGGCTGCGTGCCGCTGGGCGATTCCGGGGATTTCGGCGGCTGGTTCTGCCCGTGCCACGGTTCGCACTACGATGCCGCAGGCCGCATCCGCAAAGGCCCCGCACCGCGCAACCTGCCGGTGCCGGTCGCTGCGTTCACCGACGAAACCACGATCAAGCTCGGGTAAGGAAACAAGAAGATGGCCGGAATTCCGCACGACCATTACGAGCCCAAAAGCAAGGGTGAGCAGTGGCTTTACAAGCGCCTGCCCATTGCCGGGCTGATTTACGACACGCTGATGTTGCCCACGCCCAAGAACCTGAACTGGATGTGGATCTGGGGCATCATCCTGACCTTCTGCCTTGCGATGCAAATCATCACCGGCATCGTGCTGGTCATGCATTACACGCCGCATGTCGACCTGGCCTTTGCCTCGGTCGAGCATATCATGCGCAACGTGAACGGCGGCTACATGATCCGCTATCTGCATGCCAACGGGGCGTCGCTGTTCTTCGTCGCCGTCTACTTGCACATCTTCCGCGGGCTTTACTACGGCAGCTACAAAGCTCCGCGGGAAGTCACGTGGATCATCGGCATGCTGATCTATCTGATGATGATGGGCACCGCCTTTATGGGCTATGTGCTGCCGTGGGGACAGATGTCGTTCTGGGGCGCAACCGTTATCACCGGCCTGTTCGGCGCCATCCCGGGCATCGGGCCGGGCATCCAGACCTGGCTGCTGGGCGGGCCTGCCGTGGACAACGCCACGCTGAACCGCTTTTTCTCGCTGCACTACCTGCTGCCCTTCGTGATCGCCGGACTTGTCGCCGTGCACATCTGGGCCTTCCACACGACCGGCAACAACAACCCCACGGGTGTTGAAGTGCGTCGCGGGTCGAAGGAAGAAGCGGAGCGCGATACCCTGCCGTTCTGGCCTTACTATGTGATCAAGGACCTTTTCGCGCTTGTCGTGATCCTTGCGGTGTTCTTCGCTGTTGTCAGCTTCATGCCGAACTACCTTGGCCACCCCGACAACTATATCGAGGCGAACCCGCTGGCGACGCCCGCGCATATCGTGCCGGAATGGTACTTCCTGCCGTTCTACGCGATCCTGCGCGCCTTTACCGCCGATGTTCTGATCGTGGAAATCACCCAGTTCATCACCTTTGGCATCGTCGACGCCAAGTTCTTCGGTGTGCTGGCCATGTTCGGCGCCATCGCGGTCATGGCGCTTGCGCCGTGGCTCGACACTTCGTCGGTGCGTTCGGGCCGGTATCGCCCGATGTTCAAATGGTGGTTCGCGCTGTTGGCAATCGACTTCGTGGTGCTGACATGGGTCGGCAGCCAGACCCCGTCGCCGTTCACGGCGTGGGTGTCGCTGATCGCATCTTACTACTGGTTCGCCTATTTCCTGATCATCCTGCCGCTGCTTGGCGTGATCGAGAAGCCGCTGCCGGTGCCGGCGACGATCGAAGACGATTTCAATGCCCACTACTCGCCCAATATGGGCGGGACCAAGACCATCGCGGCCGAGTGAGAGGACAGTCAACATGATCCGCAATATCGCACTCAGCGCAGCAACCGCCGCGGCCCTTGTGGTCGCGGGGGCCAGCGCCTTTGCCGCCGAGACCACCGTTCACATCGAAGACGTGACCTTCGCCCACGAAGGCCCCTTCGGCAAGTTCGACCGCAACCAGCTTCAGCGCGGGCTGCAGGTCTATACCGAGGTTTGCTCGGCCTGCCATGGGCTGAAGTTCGTCCCGATCCGCACCCTTGCGGACGATGGCGGACCGCAGTTGCCGGAAGATCAGGTCCGCGCCTATGCGGCGAACCTTTCGGTGAACGACGAAGCGTCAAACCCGCAGCTGATCGACCCGGAAACCGGGTCGGCGCGCACGCTGGTTCCGGCCGACAACTTCCCCGCCAACCACGCAGCCGGCGCACCGGACCTGTCGTTGATGGCAAAGGCCCGTGCCGGCTTTCACGGCCCCTACGGACTTGGTCTGAGCCAGCTGTTCCGCGGGATGGGTGGCCCGGAATACATCCACGCCCTCCTTGTCGGCTACACCGGCGAGGAAAAGGAAGAGGCAGGGTCGGTCTTCTACGAAAACCACGCCTTCTCGACCGGCTGGATCAAGATGCCGCCTCCGCTGTCGGATGATCAGGTCACCTATGCCGACGGCACCGCCGCGACGGTCGACCAGATGTCGATGGACGTGTCGTCGTTCCTGATGTGGACCGCCGAGCCGAAGTTGATGGACCGCAGAGAAACCGGCTTCAAGGCCGTGCTTTTCCTGATCGTCTTCGCCTCGCTGCTGTATCTGACCAACAAGCGCATCTGGGCAGGCGTCAAAGGCAAGAAGACCGCCTGAGGCGGTCCTTCCGGACCAAAAATCGGGGCCGGGGGTGTTGTGTACCCCCGGCCCCGTTGTCGTTCTACGATGTCCGGTCGAGGTCAGGCAGGCAGGGCTGCACCCAACGGCTTTGCCTTGCGGGCTTTGGGCTGGTAGCGGGCAAAGCCGAGGTCGGCACTTTCGATCTCGGTCGAGCGGCCACTGACGAGGTCGGCAAGGACGCGGCCCGAACCGGCTGCCATCGTCCAGCCGAGCGTGCCGTGGCCGGTGTTCAGGAACAGGTTCGACACGGGCGAACGGCCGACGACAGGGGTTCCATCGGGGGTCATCGGGCGAAGGCCGGTCCAGAAGGTGGCGCGGCCTTGGTCGCCCGCGCCGCCGAACAGGTCTTCGACCGAATGTTCCAGCGTGGCGCGGCGTTTCGGGTTCAGCGACAGGTCGAAGCCTGCGATTTCGGCCATGCCGCCAACGCGGATGCGGTCACCCAGACGGGTAATTGCGATCTTGTGGGTTTCGTCCATCACGGTCGAGACGGGCGCGCGCGCAGCGTCCATGATCGGGACGGTGATCGAGTAACCTTTGACCGGATAGACCGGAAGTTTGATGCCCAAGGGCGCCACAAGCTGCGGTGAATAGCTGCCCAAGGCCACCACGAAAGCATCGGCGGTAATGCGGCCTGCGCTGGTGCGGACGGCGGTGATGCGCCCTGCGTCGGCTTCCAGCGCGTCAATCGACAGGCCGTAGCGGAAGGTCACGCCAAGCGCAGCGGCCATGGTCGCAAGGCTGGTGGTGAATTTGAAGCAATCGCCGGTTTCGTCGCCGGGCAGGCGCAAGCCCCCTGCGATCTTGTCACGGGCGGCGGCAAGGCCGGGTTCGGCGGCAACGCAGGCGTCGCGGTCGAGCACTTCGAAGGGCACACCATCGGCGCGCAGGACGTCGATATCCTTGGCGGCAGCTTCCACCTGCTTTTGCGTGCGGAACAGTTGCAGCGTGCCCTGGGTGCGTTCGTCATAGCTGATGCCGGTGTCGGCGCGCAGTTGCATCAGGCAATCGCGCGAATATTCGGCAAGGCGCACCATGCGGCGCTTGTTCGTCTGGTAGGCAGGCGTGGTGCAATTGGCCAGCATCTGCGCCATCCACGTCAGCTTGGCCAGATCCGGACGGGGCTGGATGATCAGCGGCGCGTGTTTCATGAACAGCCATTTGACCGCCTTGGCCGGAATGCCAGGCGCGGCCCATGGCGAGGAATAACCGGGGCTGATTTCACCCGCGTTGGCGAAAGAGGTTTCCAGCGAAGGGCCTGCCTGACGGTCGATCACCGTCACCTCGTGTCCGGCCTTTGCCAGATACCACGCCGAGGTCACGCCGATCACACCAGAGCCAAGAACCACGATCTTCATGCTGCGCCATCCGAGTCAGAGGGGTTTCGTGCAGGATGCCGCGAGCCGGGCGGGATTTCCTGTCAAAGGTTGTCGGCGGAACCTTTCACTTTGGAAGATTTTATCGAAATAATGGCATTCGAAGAAGAAAATTTCAGACGATGAAAGATACGGCGAAAGAAAAACATGCAGAAAGGGGCTGGGTCCGACGATCCTTGCTCCAAATAACGGATCACGCAGCGGCACAAAGCGGCACATTTCTGCGATGTCTTGCCTCCTCCCCTGTGAAGCGGGGCGGGGCGTTGCTATAGTTGGGAGTATGAAAATCAAAGCCGCCCTCCTTGCCCCGCTCGCCGTCCTTGCGCTGGCCTTTCCGGCGCATGCCGAAAAGATCGAGCTGAAAGAGCTGAACCGTTACCTGAACGGGCTTGGCACCGTGCAATCGGATTTCACCCAGGTGAATGCCGACGGGACGATCTCGACCGGTATGCTTTACATCAAGCGGCCGGGTCGGGTGCGGTTCGAATATGCGCCGCCGGACGACAGCCTTGTGCTGGCGGGGGGCGGCCAGGTTGCGATCTTTGACGCCAAGTCGAACCAGCCGCCCGAGCAATATCCGCTCAGCCGTACGCCGCTTAGCCTGATTCTGGATGCCAATGTCGATCTGGCACGGGCCAAGATGGTGGTCGGCCATGTCGAGCAGGACGCCACGACCCGGCTTGCCGTGCAGGATCCGGCGCATCCGGAATATGGCTCTATCGAGTTGGTCTTTACCCCGAACCCTGTCGAATTGCGGCAATGGATCATCACCGACGATCTGGGCAGCCAGACAACCGTCATTCTGGGCGAGATGAAGAAGGGCGGAGATTTGCCGCCCTCGCTGTTCTCGATTTCAATCGAAGCCGATAAGCGCAAGTGATCAGAGCTTGCCGCAGCCCTGCAACTGGCTGCGATACATCTCGGCGCGGTTCCCGACCTTGGCGGCGACGTCCATGAGCCACGGCTTGCCAAGGTAGCTTTGGCGGGCAAATCCGCTGCGGCCTTCGTGATAGGCAAGGTACTGGCTGGCGGCATCCCATTTCGGGACGTTCAGCTTTCGCGTCGTCTCGTCCATGTACCAACCCATGAAATCGGTCGCGTCCTGTATGCGGTCGCGACGGGCGCCCGAGCGGCCCGCCGTTTCACGGTATTCGTCCCATGTGCCGTCGAGTGCCTGGCTGTAGCCATAGGCGGAAGACTGGCGCCCCATGGGGATGATGCCAAGCGCATAGCGATGCGGGGTGCGTGCATTGCCAATGAACTTTGATTCCTGATGGATCGTCGCCATCTGCACGTGTATCGGAATGCCCCAGCGGCGTTCGGCCGCCTTCATGGCACGCAGATACTGCGGACGCTCGGCCACGATGGCGCAAGCGTTGTCCAGTTGTCTGGGCGCCGAATAGTTGCCACCCCCGCAGGAGGCCAGAAACAGCAACAGTATCGACGCGCGGAGAAGTCTGCTCATCTGCCCCTCGCGGTTTATTCTTTTGCGGTGAGTTTAGGGGAAAAACGAGCCCGTGGAAATGGGGCAAAGGGTTAAGCCACTTCACGATTGCATGGGCAGGCCTGCGCCGCTGCGGGTTCGGGGCCAGCGACTGTGGGGCCAGCGACTGTGGGGGTAGGGTTCACAGACTGTTTCCTGTATCGGCCAGCCTCTCGGATGGACAAGACGCAGTCTAACGTCTTATTTACGGGAGTCGGGGGTTGCTACGCTATGATGACGACGCACGCGAAATACTGCCTCGGGCAGGTGGTCAAGCATCGGAAGCATCCCTTCCGCGGCGTGGTTTTCGATGTCGATCCGCGCTTCAACAACACCGAAGAATGGTATGACGCAATTCCGGAAGACAGCCGTCCGCGCCGTGACCAGCCGTTCTATCATCTGCTCGCCGAGAATGACCAAAGCTACTATGTGGCTTACGTGTCCGAGCAGAACCTGATCCCCGACGAAACCGGCGAACCCGTTGGCCATCCCGATCTGTCCGACCTGTTCGGTGACTTCGAGGACGGGCGCTATCCGCTGCAGTTCCAGATGAACTGAATCTTTACCGCTTCGCGCCTAGTCTTTGCCGGTACAGGCAGAACGGAGGGTGTGATGCAGCTTACGGTCAGGCGCGAAACCGGTGTCACGGTGGTTCGCGCGGATGAGGCGCGGTTGGATGCGGCGGGAGTTCTTGCCTTCAAGGACCGCTTCCGCGAGGCAGTGGTGAATGTGCAAGGGCGTGTCATCCTTGATCTGGGGTCGGTGAACTTCCTTGATTCTTCGGGGCTTGGCGCTGTCGTTGCGGCGCGCAAGTTTCTGGACGACGGGGTGGCGCTTGAACTGGCGGCGCTTACTCCGGCGGTTGAGCGGGTGTTCCGGCTGACGCGCATGGACTCGGTTTTCACGATCCATCCACAGGTCGAGGATGCGTTGACGGGGTGAGCGATGGTCTTTGAGCGAAGCCATTTCCGTGCGGATCCCGTTTCGGTGCGGGCAGCGCTTCAGCGGTTCGAACAGGGTTCTGTGCTTGGACCGCTCGGGGCGGACCACCGTGATTGTGTGCTGCTTGTGCTGGCCGAGGTGCTGAACAACGTGGCCGAACATGCTTATGCCGGGGATGCGGGTCCGGTGGCCGTCGCGCTGCGCTTGCGCGGCAGATCAATAGAGGCGCGGGTGGTTGACAGAGGCGGTGTTGCGCCGGCCTTGGGTATCGGCAGAGCCTGCGACCCGCTTGCCCTGCCCGAAGGCGGGTTCGGCACCGGATTGATTCGCACCCTGGCCAGCGGGATCTGTCAGGAAAGCAGGATGGGCTGCAATATCCTGCAATTTCGCATGGATGTGGACAATGTGGCGTGATGCTGCCGACTGTTTCCCGCTCTGGGGGCATGACGCAGAAAAGGCGTGTTTCGCCCCTAAAAACGCCCGCTGATTTGCCGATAAGGGACAAGTAGCTGCACTGAAAGCTTCACCCCGGCGGCGCGTGCGACAGCCCCCACCTAGCGGGCGCAGCCGGGGTTCCATCGCTCTGCCGCTTGGCATTCCCCCCCACGCGGCCTAGGCTTTGCCCTTCAATAGCGGAGGGTCAGCATGCGCGATTTCCATATGCCGGGTCGTTCGGCGGTCTATGCAGCGAACGGTATGTGCGCGACGTCGCACCCCCTCGCCGCAAAGGTTGCGATCGACATTCTGCAAGCGGGCGGCAATGCCGTAGATGCGGCGATTGCGGGTGCCGTGCTGCTGGGTATCTGCGAGCCGCAGATGACAGGCATTGGCGGCGACTGTTTCGTGTTGCTAAAACCGGCAGGGCGCGAGGATGTGATCGCGCTGAACGGTTCGGGGCGTGCGCCCAAAGGGTTGTCTGCCGCGTCGATGCGGGCGCAGGGGCTGACCGCCGTGCCGATCCAAGGGATCGAGGCGGTCACGCTGCCCGGCGCTATCGATGCGTTTTGCCGTCTGTCGGCCGATTGGGGCAAGCTGGGGCTGGACCGGGTTCTGGCCCCCGCGATCCATTATGCAGATCATGGCGTGCCGGTGGCGCCGCGCGTGGCCTTTGATTGGGCGGTGGATGCCGGATCGCTGAAGGGGGCGGCGCGGCAGTTCTACCTGCTTGACGGTGCGGTGCCCACGGCGGGCCAGACGTTCCGCGCCCCCGGTCAGGCCGAGGTGCTGCGCCGCATCGCGCATCAGGGGCGCGCGGGATTCTATGAGGGCGAGGTGGCCGAGGATATGGTCGCATCGCTGCAAGCCTTGGGCGGGACGCATACGCTGGATGATTTCGCAGGTGTCGCCTGTGATTACACCGTGCCGGTTTCCGGTGTCTACAAGGGGGTCGAACTGGTCGAGCATCCGCCGAACGGGCAGGGCGCGACGGCGATTTTGCTTGCCAACATTCTGGGCCACTTCGACATCGCGGCGATGGACCCGACCGGAGCCGAGCGGGCCCATATCGAGGCCGAGGCGGCCAAGCTCGCCTATGACGCGCGCAACCGTTTTCTTGCGGATGCCGACCACATCACGCGGCTGGATCATATGCTGGCGCCCGATACGGCGGCGCGGCTGGCTGCGCTGATCGACCTTGACCGTGCCATGCCTGCGGCTGCCGCGATTTCCGAGGCGGTGCACAAGGATACGATCTATATCACTGTGGTCGACCGTGACCGCATGGCGGTGAGCCTGATCTATTCGGTGTTCTGGGGCTTCGGTTCGGGCTTTGCGTCCGACAAGTTCGGGATCAACTTCCAGAACCGTGGCGCGGGCTTTTCGCTGGCCGAGGGGCATGCGAATGAAGCGGCGGGCGGCAAACGCCCCATGCACACGATCATTCCGGGCATGCTGCGGGAAGGTGGGCGCGTGACCATGCCCTTTGGCGTGATGGGCGGGGCCTATCAGCCCAATGGCCATGTGCGATTCCTGTCCAATCTGGTCGATTTCGGCATGGGCGTGCAGCAGGCGATGGACGCGCCACGGGCATTCGGGGCGCTGGACGGGATGAAGGTCGAGCGCGGTTATTCCGATGCCGTCAGGGCGCGGCTGGCGGAAATGGGGCATGAGGTTTCGGTTCCGGACGAGCCGATTGGCGGGTCACAGGCGATTTTCATCGGGACGGATGGGGTTCTGGTCGGCGGGTCCGACCCACGAAAAGACGGGTGCGCGCTTGGCTATTGATTACGAAGACATCTCGGCGGCGATCCTGTCGCTGTGCGAGGGCGAAACCGACGCGGTGGCGCTGATGGCGACGGTGGTGTGCGAAATACACCATCGCCATCCCTTTTCGGACTGGACCGGCTTTTACCGTGTGGTCGCGCCGGAACTGTTGAAGATCGGGCCATATCAGGGCGGGCATGGCTGTCTGGTCATCCCGTTCAGCCGTGGGGTTTGCGGCGCTGCGGCGCGGTCGGGCCGCGTGTTGAACGTGCCGGATGTCGATGACTTTCCCGACCACATCGCCTGTTCATCGACCACACGGTCGGAACTGGTGGTGCCGGTCTGGAACGGGGCGGGGGTGCTTTTGGGCGTGCTTGACCTCGACAGCAACACGCCTGCTGCCTTTACCAAGGCGGATGAAGATTGGATCGTGCCGCTTATGGCCCGCGTGTTCAAGGATGCCGTCTGATGCGCGGGTCGTGCCTGTGCGGGGCGGTGGTGTTTGAATCCGATGCCGCCCTGCGCCCCGTCATCGCCTGCCACTGCACGCAATGCAGAAAGACGAGCGGGCATTTCTGGGCAGCGACAAGCGTGCCGAGGGAGGCGCTGCGGATCGTCAAGGATGACGGGCTGGCGTGGTTCCAGTCGAGTGCCACGGCGCGGCGCGGGTTCTGCAAGACCTGCGGGTCCAGCCTGTTCTGGGACCCTGTGGAAGGCGACGCGATTTCGATCGGCGCGGGCTGCATCGACGGAGCGACCGGCGTGGCCGTTGACTGCCACTGGTATGTTGACGACAAGGGCGACTATTACCAATTGACCGACGGTTTGCCGCAATTCACGGCTGCGTCTTGAGGGAGACGGATATGGCGGCGATTACGCTTCTCGATGGCGGGATGGGGCAAGAGCTTGTGGCGCGGTCGGGCGACGAGCCGACACCGCTTTGGGCAACGCGGGTCATGCTTGACCATCCGCATCTGGTGCGGGCGATCCATGACGATTACTTCGCCGCCGGGGCGACGGTCGCCACGACCAACACCTATGCCATCCACCATGACAGGCTTTTGCCATTCGGGCTGGACCATCTGTTCCACGATCTGCACCGCCGCGCCGTGGCCGAGGCGCGGGCGGCGCGGGACGCGCATGGGTCGGGCCGTATCGCAGGGTCGATGGGTCCGCTGGTTGCCACCTATCGCACCGATGTGACGCTGCCGCTGGCCGAGGCCGAACCGAAATACGCCGAAATCGCGCGGATCATCGGGCCAGAGGTCGACATGATCCTGTGCGAGACGATGGCGAGCGTCTTGCAGGCCGAGGGCGCGCTGCGCGGGGCCTTGGCGGGCGGCAAGCCGGTGTGGCTGTCGGTGACGGTCGACGACCGTGACGGCAGCAAACTGCGGTCAGGCGAGCCGGTGGCCGATTTGCAGCGGCTGGTCGATGCCTACCATCCGGCGGCGATTCTGGTGAACTGTTCGGTGCCCGAGGCGATGGCGGATGCCATGGCCATCGTGGCGGGCTTCGGCGTGCCCTTCGGGGCCTATGCCAACGGGTTCACCCATATCTCGGACGGGTTTCTGGAAGATGCCCCGACGGTCGCAGCATTGACGCACAGGCACGATCTGACGCCCGAGAAATATGTGGGTTTCGCGATGGGCTGGGTGGCGCAGGGCGCGACCATCGTCGGTGGCTGCTGCGACGTGGGGCCTGAGCATATCCGCGCGCTGGCGGCGGCGTTGCGGGCGGCGGGCCATACCATCCAATGATGGAATTCACCTATGATCCGCCCGATGTGCCGCTTTCGGTGCTGCATATCGGCGGGCGGATCATCGTGCTCGACAAGCCTTCGGGGCTGCTCTCGGTGCCCGGCAAGCTGGAAGGGCGCGAGGATTGCCTGATTGCGCGGCTGGTTGACGAATACCCCGAGGCGCTGCTGGTGCATCGCCTCGACTGCGACACTTCGGGCGTGATGATCTTTGCGCGGGACAAGGTGGCGCAGGGCTTTCTGGGGCAGGAATTCGAGAAGCGGCGGGCGAAGAAAAGCTATGTCGCGCGGGTTTGGGGTGTTGTGGGACCGGATAAGGGGCGGGTGGACCTGCCGCTTTGCGCCGATTGGCCCAACCGCCCCAAGCAGATGGTCGACCATGTGAACGGGCGGCAGGCCGTGACCGATTGGGAAGTGATCGGGCGGGGGAATGGCGAGACGCGGGTGCGGATGTTTCCGCTGACGGGGCGCAGCCACCAGTTGCGGGTGCATATGGCGGAACTGGGCCATCCGATCCTTGGCGACCCGATCTATGCAGACGGAGCTGCGCTGGCCTTCCCGCGCCTGATGCTGCACGCGGAAACGTTGGGGCTGCACCATCCGGAAACGAAGGGCTGGGTTTCGTTCGCGTCGGTCTGCCCGTTCTAGGGCAGGGCGGTCCGGCAGGCGGCATTTGCGGGGCCGGTGTTGCGCCGTGAGTATTTGGGCAAAGGTGAAACGGGCAGGGCGGATCGTTGCCGTGAAGCGTCGCCTTTGACACTCACACCAAGGCGGGCGGGGGCGCTAGGCTTCGGTCAGACACGGGAAAGGCTGGCCATGGAACATCGTCACTTGCTGTCGCCGGTCGCGTTGCGGGGGCATACCCTGCGGAACCGCATCGTGTTCGGGGCGCATACCAACAACATGGCGACAGGCGGTTTGCCGGGGGCGCGGACGGCGGGTTATCTGCTGGAACGGGCGCTGGGCGGGGCGGCGATGATCGTGGCCGAACCGGTGCCGGTGCATCGCACGGGGGTGCTGACGCGGGGCAATTTCCTGCATGGCACGGATGAGGTGATCCCGCATTTCCGCAAGGTGACCGAGCCGGTCAAGGAAGCGGGCGCGGTGATCTTGCAGCAGCTTTACCACATCGGGGCGCATGGCGATTCGGACCTGAGCTTTGCGCCGCATTGGTCGCCCTCGGGCGGGCCGAGCTATCACGATTCGGACGGGTCGCATAAGGTGACCGAGGCCGAGATATGGGAACTGATCGACGCGCATGTCGCGGCGGCGGTGCGCTGCAAGGCGGCGGGGTTTCAGGGGGTCGAGGTCTGGGCGGCCTATCATTCGCTTCTCGACCAGTTCTGGACGCCGTGGAGCAACCGGCGTGACGATCAATGGGGTGGATCGCTGACAAACCGCACGCGGATGTCGCGGACGATCATCGAGCGGATCAGGCGGGAGTGTGGCGAGGATTTCATCATCGGGCTGGCGGTGAGCACGTCCGATAGCCAGAGCGTGACGCTGGGGGTGGAAAGCCTGTCCGAGATCGTGGCGCTGCATGATGCGACCGGGCATGTGGATTATGTCACCTGCGGGCATGGCGGGTATCTGGATTTCGAACGGCTGATGCCGACCTTTCTGTTCGGTGAAAAGCTGACTGCTCCGGTGACCGAGGTGCTGAAAGGCGTGGTCAAACATGCGCTGGTGACATCGGAGGCGCATGTGCGGACGCCCGAGAATGCGGAAAGCGTGATCGCTAGCGGTCAGGCTGATCTGGTCTCGATCGTGCGGGGGCAGATTGCCGACCCGCATCTGGCGCGAAAGACCATGGAAGGGCGGGCCGAGGATGTGCGGGGCTGCATTTCTTGCAACCAGATGTGCTGGGGGCGCAGGTCGCGGGATTACTGGATTTCCTGTCTGATCAACCCGAGCGCGGGGCGCGAATGGGAGTGGGGCGGCGACCGCTTCACCCCTGCGGCCATCAAGCGGTCGGTGCTGGTGGTGGGTGGCGGGCCTGCGGGGCTGGAGGCGGCGCGGGTGGCGGCGGAGCGCGGGCATGGCGTGGAATTGCACGAGGCGTCGGCGCATCTGGGCGGGCAGTTCCGGCTGGCGGCGATGCAGCCGAGGCGGGGGCAGATTGCCGACCTGATCGGCTGGTACGAGCGGCAGCTGGCCAAGTTGGGCGTGGTGGTGCGGCTGAACAGCTATCTCGACGAGGGCGAGGTGGCGGCGCACGGGGCCGAGGTGGTGATCGTGGCGACGGGGTCTTTGCCGGATGGCACGGGGTTCCAGCGCTGGGTGCCGGGCGAGGAGCGGTTGCCGGGGATCGATGCGGGGGGTGTGTTCTCGCCCGAGGAGGTGCTGCGGCGCGAGGCGCGGCTGGGGGATACGGTGGTGGTCTATGACGAAGGCGGCAACTGGCGCGGGGTCGGCACGGCTTGGGCGCTGGCCGAGCAGGGTAAAAAGGTGATCGTGGTCACGCCGGATGCCTTCGTGGGCAAAGAGATCGCCCGCACTTCGGCGGACGGTCCGGCGCGGGGGCGGCTGGCGCGGGCGGGGGCGGTGATGCTGACCGAACATGTCATCACCCGCTGGCATGGCAACGGGGTGACGGTGCGGTCGATGCTGGACGGGGCCGAGCAGACGCTGGCCGCCTCGGCGCTTGTGATGGCGACGACGAATGTGGCGTTCGATCCGTTACCAGAGGCGATTGCCGGCAAGGTGCTGCACCGGATCGGCGATTGCGCCGCGCCAAGGCAGGCACCCTATGCGTTTCATGACGGGCGCAAGGTGGGGCTGGCTGTGTGATCATTCCCCGGCCTTTTGCGGGGCTGGGTCGAGGATGTCGTACCAATCGGGCTTGCTGGCGGTGTGTATGTGTTCGGCGATTGTCAGGCCCGTGGGCAGGTCGAGCGTTCCGACCGTGACGTAGACGCGGTTGCCCGGTTCGGCCTGCCAGAAGAGCGCACTGCCGCAGGTCGGGCAAAAGCCGCGTCTGGTGTCGGGCGACGATTGGAACCATGCCGGTTCACCCTCGATGGAAAGTTCGGACGGGCGGCAGGCGATGAAAGCCGCAAGGCTGCCCGACCAGCGGGCGCATTGCGCGCAGTGGCAAAGCGTGACGCCGGGAAGCGGGTCTTGGCTGTCGATGCGGTAGCTGATGGTGCCGCAAAGGCAATGGCCGGTGGCGCGCATGGTTCTCCCCTTTGCGGGGATAGCGCAGGGCGGGCGGGCTTGTTCCTTGGCCGATGTGGAAGGGGGGCTGTCTGCCCCCCGACGCTGCGCGTCGCCCCCCGAGGATATTTGGGCCAACGTGAGAGCAGACGGCTGCGTTAACGTTAACGGGGTGTTGTGCCCGCCTAGGGCAGGGGTGCTGCTCCCTCCCCCGTTCGGGGGGAGGGTCGGGGTGGGGGTTATTCCGCAGCGATGCTGCTGTCGTAGCCCGAGATGGCTTTGACCTCGAGGAATTCCTCCAGCCCCCAGATGCCGCCTTCGCGGGCGCGGCCCGAGGATTTGACGCCACCGAAGGGCGAGCCTGCGCCACGCGGTTTGCCGTTCATCTCGACCATGCCGGACCGGAGTTGGCGCGACAGGCGGTTGGCACGTTCGGGGCTGCCGGTCTGGACATAGTTGGTCAGGCCGTATTGCGTGTCATTGGCGATGCGGACGGCTTCGGCTTCATCCTCGAAGGGGATGATCGACAGGACGGGGCCAAAGATTTCCTCGCGCTCGATTGTCATGCCGGGTTTGACATCGGCAAAGATCGTGGGGCGTACGAAGTAGCCCTTGTTCATCCCTTCGGGCAGGCCAAGGCCACCGGCAACAAGGCGCGCGCCTTCGGCGATGCCTTTCTGGATATAGCCCTGAATCTGGTCCCACTGGCGTTTGTTGACCACGGGGCCGATATGATTGCCGGGTTGCATGGCGGGGGCGACGGCGATGGCGTTGGCGATCTCGGCCGCTTTGGCAACGGTTTCGTCATAGACCGAACGTTCGACCAGCAGGCGCGACGGGGCGTTGCAGGACTGGCCCGAGTTTTCCATCATCCGCTTGACCGACCGCAGCACGGCGCGGTCATCGGCATCGGCGAACAGCAGGTTCGCGCCCTTGCCGCCCAGTTCCAGCGTCACGCGCTTGAGGCTTTCGGCGGCGGCTTTGGTGATTGCCTTGCCTGCACGGGTCGAGCCGGTGAAAGAGATCATCTCGACATCGGGATGGGCCGAAAGGGTGGAGCCGACGCCGGGACCGTCACCGTTCACGAGGTTGAACACGCCCGCAGGGATGCCCGCGTCGTGGCAGAATTCGGCAAAGAGCATCGCGTTGAGCGGGCTTTCCTCGGACGGTTTGAGAACGCAGGTGCAGCCTGCCAGCATGGCGGGAATGGCTTTCAGCGCGATCTGGTTCATCGGCCAGTTCCATGGCGTGATCAGGCCGACGACCCCGATCGGTTCCAGCGCGATCATTGCACCCGGCGCATGGTCGCCAAGGGGTTTGAGCCAATGGATCTGGTCGAAGGCCCGCAGGAAGTTTGTCAGGTGCCACGGCAGGCAGGGGGCCTGGTCGGAACGGGCAAAGTCGATCGGTGCGCCCATTTCCATGGCGATGGCCTGAGCCATTTCCTCGGCCCGCTTTTCGTATTGCGCGAGGATGCCTGCGACCAGCTCCTTGCGCCGGGCTGGGGGCGTGGCCGCCCATGCGGGATAGGCGGCTTTAGCCGCTGCGACGGCGGCTTCGGTGTCTGCGGCACTGCCGATCGAGATGACGGCGCAGGGTTCTTCGGTCGAGGGGTCGATGACGTGCAGGTCATTCGGCGTGACGGGGGCGACCCAGCGCCCGTTGATGTAGAAGTCGCGCTTGATGAGCATGGGGGCCTCCATTTCGATTTGATCATATTTTGGCAGGGGGTAGCCGAGTCCGCAACCACCTTACGACGCGAAAAGGTCGGGAACGGATGCAGGGCTGGCCGGAACGGCGGTGCGTTGCGGCGGCGCGGGGCGGGATCGGTTGTGCGGCACGTGGCGATAAGCGGAAAATCTGCCACGCCGAGGGCGCGCAGGCGGACGGTTGTTCTCTTTTGAGGGCGGTTGCGCCAAGGGGGGTGAAACTTCGTTCCGTTTGGCGTATTTCTTTGGCAACCACAGAAGAGGAAGACGCCCATGTCTGTTCGCATCAATGATATCGCCCCCGATTTCACCGCCGAGTCGACGGCCGGCACGATCCGTTTCCACGACTGGCTGGATGGAGGATATGCCATCATCTTTTCGCATCCCCGCGATTTCACGCCGGTCTGCACCACCGAATTCGGGGCGGTCGCCCAGCTTTCGGCGGAATGGAAGAAGCGCAACACCAAGGTGATCGGCGTGTCGGTGGACTCGGTCGGTGACCATGAAAAGTGGAAGCGCGACATCGAGGCTTTCGGCGGTGCTCCGGCAGATTTTCCCATCATCGACGACTCGTCGCTGACAGTGGCCAAGGCCTATGACATGCTGCCCGCCGATTACTACCTGCCGACCGAGGGGCGCACCCCCGCGCATTCGGCAACCGTGCGGACGGTCTATATCGTCGGACCGGACAAGAAAGTGCGGCTGACCATGACCTATCCGATGTCGGTTGGCCGGAACTTTGCCGAAATCCTGCGTGCGCTCGATGCCGTGCAGGCGACGGACGGTGTGCCGCTGGCCACTCCGGCAAACTGGGTGCCCGGACAGGATGTGATCGTGGCGCTGGCACTTAACAATGAACAGGCGACGGAGCGGTTCGGCGCGCTTGATATTAAGCTTCCTTACTTGCGTTTTGCAAAAGCGCCGCGTTAATATACACTTACGGTTGTGGGGGCGGTCCGGCTGGCGGATTACCCCCACATAGACTTTTACTACCGGCGCAATCACGCGTAACGGATTATGTCGGCTTGACCTTCGCGCCTCGAAACCGTTTGCTGTTTGCGCGTGGTTTTCGAGCAGGTTTCTTTTGTCCAACAATACGACCATAGTTACGGTTTCTTTTAACAGCAGCACCGTCATTCGGGAATTGCTCGAATCGGTTCGTGGCGAGACGCCCTGCATCGTCGTGGATAACGGGCGAAGCGATGGCATCAGCGCCCTTGCCGCCGAGTTTGGCGCGGATTTGTTGCGGAACGAAGGAAATCAGGGGTTCGGGCGGGCTTGCAACGCCGGTGCCGCATTGGTCAAGACCGAGTTCATCTTTTTCGTCAATCCCGACGCAGTGATTGCCCCCGGTTGCATCGACGCGCTCGAAGAAGCCGCGCGCCAGCGGCCCGATTTTGCAGCCGCTAACCCGCGCGTGGTCGATGCGGAAGGGCGGTCAAAATTCAAGACCACATCGATTCTTCTGCCCGATGGCGGAACGCGTGCGCCCTTGCCGCAGACCACGACGCAGGTTCCGGTTCTTTCGGGGTGCGCGCTCTTCGTGCGGCGCAGCTTGTTCGAGGCGGTGGGCGGGTTCGATCCGGCGATTTTTCTGTATCACGAAGACCACGATCTTGCCGTTCGGCTGTCGCAGCACGGATCGCTCTGGTGCGTTCCCGAGGCGCTGGTGCGGCATCTGCAAGGGACGGGGGCTTCGCGAACGGCACAACTGGCTTGGTTCAAGGGCTATCACATGGCGCGCTCGCGGCATTTCGTGCTGAAAAAGCACGCCCGTCCCATGCCGTTTCTACGCACGCTGTTTCCTGCCTTTGGAGAGTTGCTGCTTCCGCACAACCTTTTTTCCACCCGTCGCCGGTCGCGCAGTCTGGGACAATTGATGGGGGCGCTTTCGTCGCTTGGCGATCACGGCGGATATAAAACGAAATGAGTTTCTTGCGCGATTTCATGCGCTGGCGCCGTGTCAGGCGTCATGTGGCCTTGCACGGCTGGACGTTTGAATTCCATGGCATTTCCGTCACCTTGCCCGAAATGGATACGCCGGGTTGCGCCAGTGCGCTGCTGCAGGGCAAATACGAGGCCGAGGAAGCCAAGCTGATCGCAGCACACCTGCCGCCGGATCGACCGGTGATTGAACTGGGCGGGTCGATGGGGGTCGTATCGGCCTTGATAGCGTCGCGTCTGGCCGACACCGTTGCCCATGTGATCGTCGAGGCGAACCCCGCTTTGCTTGAAGCCTGTGCCCTGAACGCTGCCGTGGCGCGGCGTCCATTGGCGAAAGTGCAGCATGCGGCCGTGGCTTATGGCGGACCTGTGGCCCGTTTTTCGGTGGGCGGGAACGTGCATGCCAACCACCTTGCGCGCGAGGGTGACACGGCATCGGTCATCGAGGTAAAGGCTGTAACGCTGGAAACCCTTTGGCAGGACATCGGCGCACCCGACGGCTTTACGCTGGTTTGCGATATCGAAGGCGCTGAGGCGCAGATGGTGGCGACAGACAGGCGGGTTCTGGAAGCCGCGGGTATGGTCATCATGGAGATGCACCCCGCCGTCTATCAGGGCGGTGTTGCGACCGAAGACGAGATCATCGGAACCTTGCAAGTTTCGGGTCTGCATCTGCGGCAGCGGTTTGCCGATGTCGGCCTATGGACACGCGACTGAGCAACGGTTTCAAAAGCAAAGGCCCCGGCATCGCTGCCGGGGCCTTTGTCTTGAACAAGAGCTCCGCTTACGCGTCGGCTTGCTCTTTCGGTTCGGCGATTTCCTGACCGGTTTCCTGATCGACCATCTTCATGCCCAGACGGACCTTGCCGCGGTCGTCAAAGCCGAGGAGTTTGACCTTGACCTCTTGGCCTTCTTTCAGGATCTCGTTCGGGTGGTTCAGGCGCTTGGACGCAATCTGGCTAACGTGCACCAGACCGTCGCGCTTGCCGAAGAAGTTCACGAAAGCGCCGAAATCGACCAGTTTCACGACCTTGCCGGTGTAGATCTGGCCTTCTTCGGGTTCTGCCACGATCGACCAGATCATGTCATAGGCCTTTTTGATGGCTTCTGCCGACGACGAGGCGATCTTGATCATGCCGTCGTCGTTGATGTCGACCTTGGCGCCCGACAGTTCGACGATCTCGCGGATGACCTTGCCGCCCGAGCCGATCACTTCACGGATCTTGTCGGTGGGGATGGTCAGCGTTTCGATCTTGGGGGCATACTCGCTGAAGCCCTGCGGTGCCGAGATGGCCTTCGCCATTTCACCGAGGATGTGCAGACGCCCGTCCTTGGCCTGCGCCAAAGCCTGCTCCATGATCGCGGGCGTGATGCCTGCAACCTTGATGTCCATCTGCAGCGAGGTGATGCCGGCGGTGGTGCCCGCAACCTTGAAGTCCATGTCGCCGAGGTGGTCTTCGTCGCCGAGGATGTCGGTCAGAACGGCGTAGCGGCCGTCATCTTCGAGGATCAGACCCATCGCCACGCCAGCGACCGGAGCCTTCAGCGGAACGCCCGCGTCCATCATCGACAGCGATCCGCCGCAGACCGAAGCCATCGAGGACGAGCCGTTCGATTCCGTGATCTCGGACACGACGCGGATGGTGTAGGGGAAGTCGGTCGGGGCGGGCAGCACGGCCTGAAGGGCGCGCCATGCCAGTTTTCCGTGACCGATTTCACGACGACCCGGGGATCCCACGCGACCGACTTCGCCGACCGAATAGGGCGGGAAGTTGTAGTGCAGCAGGAAGTTCGAGCGGCTGTTGCCGTGCAGGGCGTCGATGATCTGCTCATCCTCGCCCGTTCCCAGCGTGGTCACGACCAGGCCCTGGGTTTCGCCACGGGTGAACAGGGCCGAGCCGTGGGTGCGCGGCAGGATGCCGGTTTCGGAAACGATCGGGCGGACGGTCTTGTTGTCGCGTCCGTCGATGCGTGCGCCACCGTTGATGATGTCGCCGCGCAGGATCGAGGATTCCAGCTTTTTGATCGCCGAGCCGAGGTTGGCATCGGCAAGATCAGCTTCCGACATCGCGCCCTTGATGGCGGTCACGGCGGCAGAGATCGCGTTGGTGCGTTCCTGCTTGTCCTTGATCGCAAAGGCGGCGCGCATCTGGGTTTCGCCAGCGGTTTTGACTTTGGCGTAAAGGGCCGAATAGTCGGGCGCGTCAAAGTTGAACGGCTCTTTGGCGGCCACTTCTGCGAGGTCGATGATCAGGTCGATCACCGGCTGCATCGCTGCATGGCCAAACTTGACCGCGCCGAGCATTTCTTCCTCGGTCAGCTCGTAGGCTTCCGATTCCACCATCATCACGGCGTCTTTGGTGCCGGCGATGACAAGGTCAAGGCGCTGGTCGGGGTTGTTCCGCAGGCCCTGCAGATCGTCGACCGACGGGTTGAGGACGTATTCGCCCTTGGAGAAGCCGACGCGGGCCGCACCGATGGGGCCCATGAAGGGGACGCCCGAAATGGTCAGCGCTGCCGAGGCGGCGATGATCGCCAGAACGTCGGGTTCGTTGTGCAGGTCGTGCGAAAGAACCGTGCACATCACGAGCACTTCGTTCTTGAAGCCTTCGACGAAGAGCGGGCGGCAGGGACGGTCGATCAGACGCGACGTCAGCGTTTCCTTTTCGGAAGGCCGCGCTTCACGCTTGAAGAAGCCGCCCGGTATCTTGCCGGCGGCATAGTATTTCTCTTGGTAATGCACGGTCAGCGGGAAGAAGTCCTGCCCCGGCTTTGCGGCCTTTGCAAAGGTCACGTTGGCCATGACGGAGGTCTCGCCCAGCGTGGCGATCACGGTGCCGTCGGCCTGACGCGCGACCTTGCCCGTTTCCAGCGTGAGCGTTTCACCGCCCCACTGGATCGATTTCTTATGAACGTTGAACATCAGCGGATCCTATCTGAGAGCACCCACGGCCCCTGCCGTGTCTCTCGTGTCAATGGCGGCCCCATTGCCGCCGCCCCCTATCCTTTGCATGCGGCCGGGGGCGGGCCTCACGTCGCAGATTGGGCGCGCATACAGCAAAAGCGTGTGTTTGGGAAGCGTGGAGATTCGGGGGGTGTCTTGACAAACTTTGCCAAGCGCGCATCTTTTGCGGAATGGCGACGATGAACATTTCCCTTCCCGAAGCGATGAAAGCCTATGCCGAGGCGCAGGCCCGCGACGGAAGATTTGCAAATGTCAGCGATTATATGCGCGACCTGATCCGCCGCGATCAGGAACGGGCAAAGGCGCGGGACGAGATTCAGGCATTGGCCGAGCAGGGTATGGCAAGCGGGCCGCCGCGCCCGTTCGACATGGCCGCGTTTCTGGCGGCGCGGCGCAAGGCGTGACGCGACCGGTTCAGCTACGCCCCTTGGCCGAAGCCGATCTGGCAGAAATCTGGGACCATACGCTTGCGGAATGGGGATCGCGTCAGGCCGAGGCCTATCTTGCGGGTCTGGGCAAAATATTCGACTTGCTGGCCGAGCATCCCGAGATCGCGCGGCTTCGCACCGAATTCGTGCCGCCCTTGCGTCTGCACCCCTATCGCGCCCATCTGATCATCTTTCAAAGCGGCGAAACGCTCGAGGTGATCCGCGTGGTCCATGGGCGGACCGATTGGCTGGCATTCCTGACCGACTGAAAAGCAAAACGCCCGCAGCTTTCGCTACGGGCGTTCCGTTGGTTAACCGTGTTCGCGTTAGCGACGCAGGCCGAGGCGACCGATCAGCGACTGGTAGCGGCCTTCGTCCTTGCCCTTGAGGTAGTCGAGCAGTTTGCGGCGCTGGGCGACCATCATCAGAAGGCCGCGGCGCGAGTGGTTGTCTTTCTTGTGGCCCTTGAAGTGCTCGGTCAGCGTGGCGATACGCGACGAGAGGATCGCAACCTGAACTTCCGGCGAGCCGGTGTCGTTCTCTTTGGTGGCGTATTCCTTGATCAGGCGGGCTTTTTCTTCGACGGTGATCGACATCGGTGTCTCCTGTGAAGAGGGTGAAGGCACAAGCCGGGATGTCGTCCAGCAGGGCCGTTGGCACCTTTGGCAAGCAAAGGATGCGGGCGTATAGGGGAAATCCCCGTAAAAGAAAAGCCCGCAGTGCCAGAAACCGGGCGGCACCGTTAACCACGTGTCGAAAAAAGGGTCGCTTTTTTGCAAGCGGCAAACGATTATTCACCTTGGCCAAGCAATCTGGCTATCGGCGCAGGGGTGCGCAGGGTGTATGGGGTGCGATTATGCTTGGGCTGTTGAGCCTGATGGGTCTGTTCGCGGCGGGCATCATGGTAGATGCCGTCACCGGCATGTCCAATGATCAAGCAGATGACGACCCTGCCGACATCGAGGAAAGCGAACCGCAGCAACCGGAAGCGGACAGTACCGATGTTGCCTTGGCCGAATCATCGCTGCTGCCCGACGGTCATCTGGCGACCGATGACACCGGCCCTGCCAGCTTTCGGCTGAACCCGACCAGCGACGACGGGATGCCGCAGTCGGACGACAGTCCCGACACGCCGGGCGCGCAGCTCGATCTGGTCGGCGGCGGCGGGAATGATGTGCTGAACGGTGGCGGTGCGGATGACGCCCTGCGTGGGCTGGCTGGCCGCGACATGCTTGCCGGTGGCGCTGGCGATGACCGGTTGTTCGGTGATGCCGGTGCCGACATTCTGGACGGTGGCGATGGCAATGACAGTCTGCGCGGTGGCGATGATGACGATTGGCTGCGCGGCGGAGCAGGGGATGACCTGCTTTGGGGCAATTCCGGCGATGACACTGTCGATGGCTGGGCGGGTGACGATACGCTCGCCGGCGGGCTTGGGGCCGATTCGCTCAACGGGGGCGAGGGCGCAGACGTGCTGCGCGGCGGCGACGGCGGCGACAGGGTCGTCGGCGGCTTGGGCGATGACGGACTTTATGGTGGCGCGGGCAATGACGAAATTGACGGTGGTGACGGAAATGACCTGCTCGCCGCCGGAGAGGGTGTCGATGTGCTGAACGGCGGGGCCGGGGATGACACGCTTTGGGCCGGATCGGGAACAATGTTGTCTGGCGGATCGGGTGCGGATGACTTCATGCTCGGGACGGGCGGCAGCAGCCTTGTCACCGATTTTGACAGCGCGGCCGACCGCTTGGTCGTGGTTTACGATCCGGTGTTGCACCCGTCACCGGCGATTACCGTCGAAGACGCTGGCAACGATGCTTTGATCCGCCTCGACGGGATCGAGATTGCCAGCATCTCGGGCGGGGCTGGGCTGACGGTACAAGAGGTCGAATTGCGGTCAGCCTGACCAGATTTCGGGTTGCTTGTCGTAGCCGATGTAAAGCGGGTGCTTGGGGTGTCCACTGGCGGTCAGGCCGAGACAGTAAAGCGGGTGCCCCGTGGCACGCAGCAAGGTTTCGACCTGCCGACCGCGGTCAAGAAAGGCGCCATGGGTGCCCCAGGCGCAAATGATGCTGTCGGCCCAGTGCGCCGCGCTGTCGCCGATCGCCGTGTCATTCGCAGGCCCTACCGGATCGGGCTGTGCCCGCATCACGCGGGGATCTGTGGCGCGGAAGGCGAAGATGTTGGTCACGCGAAAGGCCCCGAAGCCAAGCGCCCGCGCCCGTCTTTCGCAGCGTTCCACGGTGGGATCGTTCTGCGTCTCGGTCGCGGTCGAGGGATTGAGCATGACGAAAAGCGCCTTTTGACCGGCCGGATTCCAGACGCGGGTCAGCAGGTAGCGATAGCGTTCACACGGCGAATAGACCGCCGTGCTTTCGGCATCGCCTTTCAGGTGGTGCCGCGTGATCATCGGTTGCGCTTTCGGCCAAAGCCGGGGGGCCATCTGCCCCCGGACCCCCCGAGGATATTTGAGCGCGCATGAAAGCGGAAGGGCGGGTCAGTTGAACACGCGGGTGGGGTGCAATTCGCCCGATTTATAGATACCGACCGCGACCGCCCGGCCCTGATAGCTGGCCCACGCCTCTTCTCCCCAATCGACGGACGAGGCGAGCACCATGCCCGGATTGCCGTTTTTGAGCCGCGCAGCCCCTTCGGGCGTGGCGGGAAGCTCGGGCAGATCGGCCAGGCCGAGTTCGAGGGGCTGCAAAAGCGCGTCGATCTCGTCGGTGCGGGCTAGGCGGTCGATGTCTTCCAGCGTGGCGCCCTGCGCGGCGGTGAATGGCCCCGACCATTCGCGCCGGAGCCAAAGCACATGGCCAAGGCAGCCGAGCGATTGGCCCAGATCGCGCGCGATGGAACGGACATAACCGCCCTTGCCGCAGACCATTTCCAGTTCGACATGGTCGGCATCGGGGCGAGCCAGCAGCGTCAGGCTTTCCACCCAGAGCGGGCGGGCGGCGAGGTCCATCGCTTCGCCGTCACGCGCAAGATCATAGGCGCGTTCGCCATCGACCTTGACCGCCGAGAACTGTGGCGGAACCTGCTGGATATCGCCCCGGAAGGCGGCAAGGGCGGCTTCGATCGCGGCATCGTCGGGGCGCTGGACCGAAGTCGCGATCACGCTGCCCTCGGCATCGTCGGTGGTGGTCGCCGCACCGAAGCGGACGACGAAACGGTAGCATTTCAACGCATCGGTGATGTAGGGCACGGTCTTTGTCGCCTCGCCCAGAGCCACGGCAAGAACCCCCGTCGCCGCGGGATCGAGCGTACCGGCATGCCCGGCCTTTTGCGCCTGAAATGCCCATTTCACCTTGTTCACGATGGCGGTCGAGGTGATCCCCGCTGGCTTGTCGATAACCAGCCAGCCCGACACGGCCCTGCCTTTTTTCGTTCGCGCCATCGGTCTGCCCCTTTCGGCTACAAGGTAACGGCTGCTAGCCAAGCCCGCCCGTCGCGTCAACCTTGCGCCGCTTTGCCTTTCCGCTTTTAAATCCCGCAGATTGCCTGTTATCCATCTGCTTATGAAATGGACGTTACCAAATACGCTGACGGTTTGCCGTCTGTTCGCCGCGCCGGGTGTGGCTTTGATGTTCCTGTATTTCCACCGGCCGCTCGCGGATTGGTTCGCCCTTGCGCTGTTTGTGACTGCCGCCATCACCGACTGGTTCGATGGCTATATCGCCCGCGCGTGGAAGCAGGAAAGCAAGTTCGGCGCGATGCTCGATCCGATTGCCGACAAGGCGATGGTGGTGATCGCTCTGGTCATCATCACGGGGTATTCAGGTATGAATCCGTGGCTGATCCTGCCGGTCACAGCTATCCTGTTCCGCGAAGTGTTCGTGTCGGGTCTGCGCGAGTTTCTGGGCGCCAAGGCGGGGCTTCTCCGTGTCACCAACCTGGCGAAATGGAAGACCACGGCGCAGATGGTGGCGATTGCGGTGTTGTTTCTGGGCACGGGGCTTGAGCATCTGGAAGGCATCGCCCGCCGCGGCATGACGCCAGACCAATATGCCGAACTGGTGACGCAAGGTCTGGCCGATCCGATCCGGTCCTGCGGGACGCGGGGGTGTTCGTCTTACGCGACGATGGTCGGGTTGGCCTTGATCTGGGTGGCGGCCATGCTCACCTTGATGACGGGGTGGGATTACTTCCGCAAATCCCTGCCATTCCTGCGTGAGGACAAATGATCGACGTCATCTATTTCGCATGGGTCCGCGAACGCATCGGCCTGCCGCGCGAACGGGTCGAGACGGATGCCGCGACCGTGGCGGGGCTGGTGGCCGAGCTTGTCGCGCGCGAATCGCGCTACGAGGCGGCTTTTGCCGACCTTGGCTCGTTGCGGGTCGCGCTGGACCAGGAGTTGTCGTCCTTTGATGCCCCGCTTGCCGGCGTGCGTGAGGTGGCGTTTTTTCCGCCCATGACGGGTGGCTAGGATGCGCGTCGCGGTTCAGGCGGATGCCTTCGATATCGGACAGGAAACCGCCGCCTTTATCGCAGGGGCAAAGGGGGCGGGGGCGGCTGTGACATTCGTCGGACTGGTGCGCGACAATGGTGGCAGCCTGTCGGCGATGGAGATCGAGCATTACCCCGGCATGACCGAGAAAGCGTTGGCTGCAATCGCGGCCGAGGCTGCAACGCGCTGGTCTTTGACCGACGCGCTGGTGATCCACCGCTACGGGCGGCTTGGCGCCGATGAGGCTATCATGATGGTCGCGACCGCAGCGCCGCACCGGGCCGATGCTTTTGCCGCCGCCGAATTCCTGATGGATTACCTGAAATCCCGCGCGCCGTTCTGGAAAAAGGAGATCGGCAGCGACGGAGCGTCATGGGTCGCCGCCAAGGACAGCGACGAAGCTGCCCTGACGCGCTGGTAAGTGGGCAAAGCCGTAGGGTGGGTGCTGTGCACCCACCCCTCTCGGTCAAAAGTCGAACAGTTCGCCCAGAAAGCTTTCGCGCTTCTTGCGCTTGTAGCCGTGGCGGTGGTCATCGTCGTCGCGGTAGCGCGGGTCTGGCGCATAGCCTTGGGGCGCATGCTGCTGTGACATCGGTTGGGGAGCGCGGGCCTGCGGGGCGGGCGCTGCTGCCGCAGGGGCTGCGACCGACCGCTCGATTATCTTGTCAAGCTCGCCCCTGTCCAGCCAGACGCCACGACATTTGGGGCAATAGTCGATCTCGACTCCGCCCCGGTCCGCCATCACAAGTGTTTCGTTGTCGACCGGGCATTTCATCGGCTGTCCTCCGTTTCGGTTCCTGTCCGAAATGGGGATTGGTATCGCCAGCACAAGGCGAACCGGGCCGAATTGACGGCAACCGCGCATTTGGTCACGAATTTGTTGCCTTGAAACCGAAGCGGGGCTTGACGGGTTCATATACTAAAGTGCTTTTGGGCACGTCACGCGCGACTTATGCGCTTCAGCTTACGGGTCCCTGCATCGTGTTTCACCTCTTGCCCAGATTCGCCGCCGTTCTGGCCCTGCTGACCGCAGCCGCCTGCGCCCCGAAACCCGCAGCCGAAGCGCCGCCGCCTGCGATTCCGCCGGAATATCAGGCGGTGCAGGATGGTGAATTCCTGATCCCCGCCGTCGACCCGCTTGAACTCTTCGGTGCGAATCTGCGGACCGAGGTTGACTTTGCGGGCGACGAAAAGCCCGGCACCGTGGTCGTCGATGTGAACGCGCGGCGGCTTTACTATGTTCTCGAAGGCAATCGTGCCATCCGCTACGGCATCGCCGTCGGGCGTGAAGGCCTGTCGTTCAAGGGCACGGGCTATGTGGGCCGCAAGGCTGAATGGCCCAGCTGGCAGCCGACCGCGAACATGGTGAAAACCCGTCCCGACCTTTACGCCGAATATGCCGCCGGTCTGCCCGGCGGTCTGGAGAACCCGCTTGGCGCGCGGGCGATGTATCTTTACCGCAATGGCCGCGACACGATGTTCCGGATTCACGGCACCATCCAGAATGCCTCGATCGGGCGGGCGACCAGCGCGGGCTGTATCCGCCTGTTCAATCAGGACGCCATCGACCTGTTCAACCGGGTCGAGGTGGGCGACAAGGTCGTGGTGCGCACGTTGGAAGAAAGCCTTGCCGCCGAAGGGCCCTATATGGACGACGCCTATGGCCGCGCCGTGCCCGACACGCCGGAAAACCGCGCGCAACTGGACGTCGACAAGCAAAAGATCATCGACGACGAGGCCGCAAAGGTCGAAGCCGAGCGTGTCGCAGCGCTTGAGGCTGAAAAGCAGGCGGCCAAGGATGAAAAGCGCCGCCTTCGCTTGTGCCGCAACAAAGGCATTGCCGAAGCCGATTGCCCCACGCTTGCCGTGCTGACGGGCGAGGAAGAGATAGCTGCGGTGACGAACTAAGGCCAAAGCGGGCGGGGACATCCCCGCCCCTTTCGTTCAGCGGATCACGTAATCCTTGAGCGTCGTTTCGACCACTTCCCAGGTTCCCGCAAAGCCGGGACGGATGATGCAACCGTCGCCTGTCCTCAGCTGTGTTTCGTTGCCCTGGCTGTCGGTCAAGATAGAATGGCCCGAGCGGATATAGACATATTCCCATTCGGTGTAAGAAATTCGCCACTTGCCCGGCGTCGATTGCCATTGGCCGCAATAGATCCCGTCGCGCTCTTCGATATTCCAGGTGGTGTGGACCGGATCGCCGGAAATCAGCCGCTCTGGCGCAGGGCGCGTTACTTCGGGTGCAATGCCCGCTTGGGTGATACGTTCGATATGGTTCATGCTGGTTCCGATATGCTGTTTGGACAGAAGGCGGTGCCTGTGTGGGTCGGTCAAGGCCCGTCCGCTGAAAATGTCGCTGCAATGCAGCGCGGCAATCTTGCCGTTGCGGTGTGGCTGTGCCTCTATATCGGGCAAAGTTGAAAGACAGGGAGCCTGTCACCCATGAGCGCATCTGCCCCGCTTCGTTCGGTGCTTCCCCCCGAAATCACCTCTCGCAAGGGGGGTGTGCCGCTGGTGGTGCTGACCGCCTATACCACGCCTGTCGCGCGGCTGGTCGATCCGCATTGCGATATCGCGCTGGTCGGGGATTCGGTCGGCATGGTGCTGCATGGCCTGCCGTCGACCATCGGCGTCACGCTCGAGATGATGATCCTGCATGGCCGTGCGGTGGTGCGTGGCCTGTCGCGTGCCATGGCGGTCATCGACATGCCCTTTGGCAGCTACGAGGAAAGCCCGCAGCAGGCGTTCCGCAACGCATCGCGCCTGATGGCCGAGACGGGGGCGCCTTCGGTCAAGCTGGAAGGGGGGGTGCATATGGCCGAAACCATTGCCTTCCTGACGGCGCGGGGTGTGCCGGTGATGGCGCATGTGGGGCTGACACCGCAATCGATCAACACGCTGGGCGGGTACAAGGTCGTCGGGCGCGATGCCGATGCCGCCCGCGTCATGGCCGATGCCAAGGCCTGCGAGGCTGCGGGGGCGTTTTCGCTGGTGCTCGAGAAAGTGCCGGTCGGTCTGTCGGGTGACATCACCAGGGCGGTGAGGATCCCCACCATCGGCATCGGCGCAGGGCCGGATTGCGACGGGCAGGTTCTGGTGGTCGACGACATGCTGGGTCTGTTCACCGATTTCCGCCCCAAATTCGTGAAACGATACGCCGAATTGGGCAGCCTTGCCGATGAGGCCATCGCCACATATGCCGCCGAAGTGCGCGCGCGTACCTTTCCCGCCGCCGAACACGGGTTTGCCGACAAGGTGAAATCTTGATCCTTCGCACCGTTGCCGAATTGCGGGGGCAGGTCGCTGCATGGAAGGCCGAGGGCCATAGCGTCGGGGTGGTTCCGACCATGGGCGCGCTGCATGAAGGGCACCTGTCGCTGGCCCGTGCGGCGCGGCGCGAGTGCGGGCGCGTGATCACGACGATTTTCGTGAACCCCAAGCAGTTCAACAATCCCGACGATCTGCTGAAATACCCGCGCACCGAAGAGAATGACGCTGTTTTGCTTGCGACCGTCGGTGTCGATACCGTCTTTGCCCCGCCGGTGGACGAGGTTTATCCCGGGGGTTTCGTGACCAATATCTCGGTCGGGGGTGTTTCCGCCCCGCTGGAAGGTGCGCTGCGTCCGGGGCATTTCGATGGCGTGGCCACGGTGGTGACCAAGCTGTTCGGCATGACGCAGGCCGATCGGGGCTATTTCGGCCAGAAGGATTGGCAGCAGTTGCAGGTGGTGCGCCAGCTGGTGCGCGACCTGAACCTGAAGGTCGAAATCGTTGGCTGCGAAACCGTGCGCGACCCGGACGGTTTGGCGATGTCGTCGCGCAACCAGCGGCTGACGTCACAGGCGCGCAGCAAGGCGCCTGCGCTTTACGCCGCCATGCTGGCCGCCGCGCGCGAGTTTCGCGACGGCACCCCCCTGCAAGGTGCGCTGGGGCGGGCAAGGGCGGCCGTGCTGAAGGAAGGGTTCGACCGTGTGGAGTATATCGAACTGGTCGATGCCGACCGGCTTGGCCCGATCACCGATGCGACCCGCCCGCTGCGCCTGCTGGCGGCGGCATGGCTGGATGACGTGCGACTGATCGACAACATCGCCGTGTGACCGGAGCCGATAGGTTCAGGGTGACGCAAGGCGCGGGATTTGGCACAAAGACAAGGGGACGCGGCATCGGATGAGCGGGATGGAAGCCTTTGGCCTGAGCAATACGATCCTGCCCGTGGCGGTGCTGCTTGCGCTTGCCGTGTTCGTTCCGGTGCTGACCGTCTCTTCGCCGGTGATGACGCAACAGGCCCTCGCCCTCGGGATGCTTGCCGCAATCGGGCTTGTTTTGCTTTTCGCAAGTCTGCTTTTTGCCGAACTCTACCGCCGCGAAGGCAATGATATCGTCATCGCCTTTCTGGGCGATCCGCTGGGCCGGAGTGTCTTTTTCGTCTCGCGGGCCTTGATGTCGGGTATGTTCTGGGGGCCGATCATCGCTTTCGTCTGGTTCGGCCGTGCCATCGAGGTGGAACGCCGCAAGGGCGAGGCCAAGGTTCGAGCCAAGGTCTATGGGGAAAAACCGCAATGATCGGCTTGCTGCGCCTGGCCGTCTTTGGCCTGATCGTCCTGACGCTGGTTTACTGGCTGGCGCTCGTCTATGCGCGGTCGGTCCGGCGCGAGCGGCTGGAAAAGGAATATGACGAAGGCAGCATCGACGGGGATGTGCGGGGCGGCCGTGATGACTATATCGCGCAAGGGATGGACGAATACGAGCATGGCTTGAAACGCAAGCTGCTCTGGCTGGTTTACATCCTGCCGATAGGGACCGTGCTGGTTCTGGTATGGCTCAATTTCGAGGGGTGATGCGATGCGCTATGTGAAATGGAGCCTTCTGGGGCTGGTGGCGCTGCTGTTGTTCGGCTTCTTCCACTACACGCTGCCGCAGCACGATATCGTCCGCATCGTCGGCACCGAAAACCGCCGCATGGATATCGGCGCGAATTCATGGTTCTTCGCCTCGCCCGATGTGGGCAATGCCGCTTCGACAAGCCGTGACATCTTTTTCGTCAATGCCGTCTTTGCCGATGGTGGCACGATGGAATATCGCAACGAGGATACGGGCTGGGGCTGGCCGCCCTATTTCAAGATGGACAGCTTCAGCCTTGCGACCGAGGCAAAGGAGCTGGTGTCGACCAAGGCCGCTCCGGTCTGGGTTGCGGTGACGCATTACGGCTGGCGCAACCAGCTGTTCACCATCTTTCCCAACGTGATCGCGCTGCGTCAGGTGGACGGCCCCGATGCGACGATCATCCCTTGGGCCAATATCGTGATCCTGACGCTGCTTTTGCTGGCGCTGTTCATGATCCGCCGCATGTGGCTGCAGTTCCGCGAGCGCACGATCGATCCGGCGGTGATCGACGTCCGGCAATCCATCGACGAACTGGATGACCGGGCCGACCGCGTGGGCGACCGCGCACGGGGGTTCTTCGGGCGGATGTTCGGGCGGAAGTGATCTGCCACCCCCACCCCCAACCCCTCCCCCCTAGGGGGAGGGGAGGCGCCCTCGCCCCGATCGGTGCCTGAGGGGGCAGATGTTGCAGTGAGTATTTGGGCAAAGGTGAAGGGGCAGGGGGTTTCTCCTGCCTTTTGCCTCAGCTTCGTAGCGTGCCGCCTGTTGCCTTGGTGACCTTGTCCACGATCTTGGCGGAAACGGCCTCGATTTCGGCTTCGGTCAGGGTCTTGTCGACCGGTTGCAGGCGGACCGTCAGGGCGATGGACTTCTTGCCCGCGCCCATCTGCGCCTCGGCCTTGTCGCCGGTGAACTGGTCGAATAGGCGGACGCTTTCGATCAGCACCTTGTCGGCGCCGGTGGCGGCGTTGATCGCGGTAAGCGCCTCGACGGATGTATCGACCACAAAGGCGAAATCACGGTCCACCGCTTGCAGGTCGCGCAGGGTCAGCGCGGGGCGGGTGGGGGTCTTCACCTTGGGCAGGGGCACGTTGGCCACAAGGATCGTGAACGCCACGGCCGGGCCCTTGACGCCCATTGCGGCGAGAACCTTGGGGTGTACCTCGCCAAAGGTGGCAAGGGAGTTCGGCCCGAGGGCGATGTTGCCAGAGCGGCCGGGGTGCCACCACGCTGCGACCTTGCGGTTGATCTGCACGCGGGCGGGCGCGCCAAGGGCGGAAAGCACCGCTTCGGCATCTGCCTTGGCGTCGAACACATCGACTGCGCGGCGCGAGGCGAAGGGGTCGCGCGGCGCGGTTGCACCGACCAGCAGGCCGGTCGCCTGCACATGCTGTTCACCCGGTTCGCCGCCGTCGAAAGCGGGGCCGACCTCGAAGAGTGCCAGATCGGCAAAGCCGCGCGCCTGATTGCGGGCTGCTGCGCGCAGCAGGCCGGGCAGCAGATCGGGGCGAAGGTGGCTCATTTCCGACGAGATCGGGTTGTCGATCCTGACCGCATCGGCCCCGCCGCCGAACAGGGTGGCTGCTTCATGGTCGATGAAGCTGTAGGTGACACATTCGTTATACCCCAGCGCCGCCAGCGTGCGCCGTGCGCCGCGTTCGCGCACCTGTGCGGGGGTCAGGATAGGCTTGGGCACGCCTGCGGTGCCACGGGTCAGCGGCTTGCCGACCAGTTTGGTCAAGGAGGCGACGCGGGCGACCTCTTCGACCAGATCGGCCTCGCCCAGCACATCGGGGCGCCATGTCGGTGGCGTGGCCATATCGCCGTCCAGCGTGAAGCCGAGCGCTTCGAGCGTGCGGCGTTGTTCAGCCTCGGGGATATCCATGCCGACAAGGCTGATCACGCGGGCGGGGTTCAGGCGGTAGGCGCGGGCGGTATCGGGCACGGCACCGTCGAGGGCGAGATCGGACGCCTCGCCGCCGCAGAGGTCGAGGATCATCTGCGTGGCAAGGTCGAGCCCCGGCAGGGTAAAGGCCGGATCGACGCCGCGTTCGAAGCGGTAGCGGGCGTCCGAGTTGATTTTCAGCGCACGCCCCGTGGTGGCGATGGTGATCGGGTCCCAGAAGGCGGATTCGAGGAAGACATCGACCGTGTCTGCCGTGCAGCCGGACAGCTCGCCGCCCATGATGCCAGCCAGCGACTCAGGCTGCTTGTCATCGGAAATCACCATCATGCCGGCTTGCAGGCCATAGGTCTTGCCGTCGAGCGCCAGCAGTTCCTCGCCACCGTTCGCAGGATGGACGCGCAGGTTGCCATGCACCTTGGCCGCATCGAAGACATGCAGCGGGCGGTTCAGGGCAAAGGTGAAGTAGTTGGTGATATCGACCAGCGTGGAAATCGGGCGCAGCCCGATCGCGGTCAGCCGGTCGGCCAGCCATGCCGGAGACGGGCCGTTCTTCACGCCTCGGATCAGGCGACCGGTGAAAAGCGGGCAGCCCTTGGCCTTAAGCGCGGGATCGATGGTCACGGTGATCGGGCAGGGGAAAGCGCCCCTGATCTGCGGTGCGGCAAGCGGCTTCAGCGTGCCGAGGCCCCGCGCGGCAAGGTCACGCGCGATGCCGCGCACACCCAGCGCATCCGGGCGGTTCGGGGTGATCTTGATGTGGATCATCGGGTCCACGACCGAGGGGCGGTTCGCGGCCAGCCAGTCGGTGAATTTCTGCCCGACCTCGCCGCCGTCAAGCTCGATGATGCCGTTGTGTTCGTCCGACAGTTCCAGTTCGCGTTCCGAACACATCATGCCGTGGCTTTCGACGCCACGGATCTTGCCCACGCCCAGCGTCACGTCGATGCCGGGCACATAATCGCCCGGCTTTGCCAGCACGACCGTGATCCCCGCCCGCGCATTGGGCGCACCGCAGACGATCTGCTTTTCGCCCTCGTCCGTCTGCACGCGGCAAACGCGCAGCTTGTCGGCATCGGGGTGCTGTTCGGCATGGGTGACGCGCGCCAGCGTGAACGCGCCCAGACGGGCAGCGCGGTTCGACACGTCCTCCACCTCCAGACCAAGGTCGGTCAGGGCGTAAAGGATGTCATCGAGCGATGCGGTCGTGTCGAGATGGTCTTTGAGCCAGGACAGCGTGAATTTCATTTTGGTTCCTCAGCGGCTCAGGCCAGCGGGCAATGTCGGAAGATCAAGCGCTGCAAAGCCGTAATGGCGCAGCCAGCGCAGGTCGCTCTCGAAAAAGGCGCGCAGGTCGGGGATGCCGTATTTCAGCATGGCGATGCGGTCTATGCCCATGCCGAAGGCAAAGCCCTGCCATTCGTCGGGGTTCACGCCTGCTGCCTTCAGCACCTTCGGATGCACCATGCCGGACCCGAGGATTTCCATCCACTTGTCGCCTTGGCCGATCTTCAATTGCCCGCCCTCCCATGAACAGCGAATGTCCACCTCGGCCGAGGGTTCGGTAAAGGGGAAGTGGCTGGCGCGGAAACGCAGCTCGACGGACGGCACCTCGAAGAAGGCACGGCAGAATTCTTCCAGCACCCATTTCAGGTTGGCCATGGAAATGTCGCGGTCGATGCACAGGCCCTCGACCTGATGGAACATCGGCGTGTGGGTCTGGTCCATGTCCATGCGGTACACGCGGCCGGGTGCTATCACGCGGATTGGCGCACCCTGTTCGGTCATCGCCCTGATCTGCACGGGGCTGGTATGGGTCCGCAGCACATGGGGCGGTCGGTCGTCGCCTGCCGCACGGTTCATGAAGAACGTGTCATGCTCTTGCCGCGCGGGATGTTCCGGCGGGATATTCAGCGCGTCGAAGTTATACCAGTCGCTTTCCACCTGCGGCCCCTCGGCCACCGCAAAGCCCATGTCGGCGAAAATGGCGGTCAGTTCTTCCATGACCTGCGAAACAGGGTGGATCGTTCCCACGCGGCGCGGGCGGGCAGGCAGCGTTACGTCCAGCCATTCGCCCTTAAGCCGCGCATCGAGCGCTGCATCGGCCAGCCCCGCCTTGCGCGCACGCAACGCGGCGTCGATCTCGTCCTTGACCACGTTCAGCATGGCGCCGGCCGCCTTGCGTTGGTCCGGCTCCATCTTGCCAAGCCCCGCCATCAGCGCCGAAATCTCGCCCTTCTTGCCAAGGGCTGCCACCCGAACCTCTTCCAGCGCGGATTCGTCCGCAGCCGAGGCAACGGCGGTCAGATATTTGGCCTTGAGCGTGTCGAGCCCGTCCATGCGAAGCCTCCTTGGGGTGCGGCACGGTGCTAGCCTTGGAACAGGCGCGATGCAAGGGGAAGGGGGGCCCCCGCCCCCTTCATCCTTGTTCAAATACTCCGGGGGTGCGGGGGCTGGCCCCCGCCCCTCGGGCGAATGACGAACGCCGAAAGGCGGGGTCGGTAGGGTGGGTGATTCACCCACCCCTGCGGCACCAAAGCAAAAGGCCCCGCCGTTGGGCAGGGCCTTTCACGAAACTTGGGCAGGCGATCAGGCCAGAGCGGCCTTGGCTTGCGCTGCGATGGCGTTGAACGCCTCCGGCTCGTGCACGGCCAGATCGGCCAGAACCTTGCGGTCCACTTCGATCCCGGCTTTCGCCAGACCGTTGATGAAGCGCGAATAGGTCATTTCGAGGTCGAACAGCCGGACAGCGGCGTTGATACGCTGGATCCACAAAGCGCGGAAGTTGCGCTTGCGGACCATACGGTCGCGCGTCGCATACTGCTGGGCCTTGTCGACAGCCTGCGTGGCCGTACGGAAGTTGGTGCTGCGGGCGGCGTAGTAGCCCTTGGCCTTCTTGATCACCTTGCGGTGGCGGGCGTGCGTTACGACGCCTGATTTAACGCGGGACATCTGTCGCTCTCCTTACCGGTCGTAGGGCATGTATTTTTTGACGATCTTCGCGTCGGACGGGTTCAGGATCATGGTCCCGGACGCGTCGCGGATGAATTTCGTCGTACGTTTGATCATGCCGTGACGTTTTCCGGCGACGCCGGCTTTCACACGACCGGACGCGGTGAAGCTGAAGCGCTTCTTGGCGGCCGATTTGGTCTTCATCTTGGGCATTTCCATCTCCGTGGTTGCAGGCGCGACTCGGCATGCCACGTTGGCCGGCCGCGCGGGTATAGCAAGGCGTGTCGTATAGGCAGGGTCCGGCAGGGGTGCAAGGGGGAAAACGGCGCGCTTGCCTAAAGCACGTATCTTCCCAGCACGCCAAAGATCACCATCGGCAAGCTGGTCACGCCATAGCCCTCGGGGCTGGTCGAAAAGGCCAGCGCCACAAGGCCAAGGCCCGCCGCGCATATCACGCCGCCGACCCAGGGGCGGCGGCGGTCGATCCAGGCGGCAACAAGCGAAAGGCTGGAGAAGAGTACCAGACCCAGACCGACGACAAGGGCAAGGTCCGGGTCGAGCACCATTCAGGCACGCTCCGCGCAGAGGGCAAGACCGTAGGTCAGGGTTGGCTCTGCGCGGTGCATCCTGCGCTTACTCGGGGTCTGCTTTGTAGATCAGCCGTTCGTCGCAGGGGGCCACGCGCAGGATGTTCGTCGTGCCTTGCACGTTGAACGGAACGCCTGCGGTCAGCACGATCTGGTCTTTCTCCTCGGCAAACCCGTAGTCGCGCGCCGCGCGGACGGCCGAGATGACGGCACCCTTGAAGCGGTCCTGTTCTTCGGTGATCACGCAATGCGCGCCCCAGGTCAGGCACATGCGCCGTGCGGTCCCCATCAGCGGGGTCAGCGCCAGAATCGGAACGCGCGGGCGTTCGCGGGCGACAAGGCTGACCGTGGTGCCCGATTGCGAGAAGCAGCAGATCGCCTTGATGTCGGCAGCTTCCGCAATCTCGCGCGCGGCGGCCACGATGGCGTCGGCCACGGTCGAACGGTTGACGGTGCGGCTCGATTCGATGACCTGGCGATAGGTCGGGTCGCTTTCGACGCTGATCGCCACGTTGTTCATCGTGGCCACGGCCTCGATCGGGTAGCGGCCGGCGGCGGATTCGGCCGACAGCATGATCGCATCGGCGCCTTCGTAGATGGCGGTCGCCACGTCAGACACTTCGGCGCGGGTCGGCATGGGCGATTCGATCATCGATTCCAGCATCTGCGTCGCCACGATCACCGGTTTGGCGGCAGCGCGGGCACCGCGCACCAGACGCTTCTGGATCGGCGGGACCGAATAGACCGGCAGTTCGACGCCCAGATCGCCTCGGGCCACCATGATGCCGTCAGACACGGCCAGAATGGCATCATAGGCTTTCACGGCGGCGGGTTTCTCGATCTTCGACAGGATCGCTGCGCGGCCTTTGGCGAGGTCACGCGCTTCGATCACATCCTCGGGGCGCTGCACGAAGGACAGCGCCAGCCAGTCGACACCCAACTCGCAGGCGAATTCGAGGTCCTTGCGGTCCTTGTCCGACAGCGCGGCGAGCGGCAGCAGCACGTCGGGGACGTTCACGCCCTTGCGGTTGGAAATCGCGCCACCCACGGTGACGGTGCAATTGGCGAAATCCTTGCCGCAGGTTTCGACCCGCAGGCGGATCTTGCCGTCGTTCACCAGCAGCGACGAACCGGGTTCGAGGGCGGCGAAAATCTCGGGGTGCGGCAGTTGCACACGGGAAATGTCTCCCGGCGTGGCGTCGAGGTCCATGCGGAAGGCTGCGCCTTCAACCAGTTCCTCGCCCGCCGGATTGGCAAAGCTGCCAACGCGGAGTTTTGGCCCCTGAAGGTCGGCCAGAATGGCGATCGGGCGACCGGTATCCTGTTCCACCTGCCGGATGATCACGTGGCGGGCGCGGATATCGTCATGCGTGCCATGCGACATGTTCAGGCGGAACACATCTGCCCCCGCTTCGAACAGGGCGCGGATCATGGTGTAGTCATTCGAGGCCGGGCCCAGCGTGGCCACGATCTTTACGTTCCGAAGGCGTCTCATATGCCTCGTTCCTTATGCAGTTTTGCGTCGGTCGTGGGTGGTGGGCCGCCGGTCTTATGGCCCAATCTCGGCAACGGGGCAACTGGCGCTTGTCCATTGTTCAGAATAAATGATGAACTAATGATGACCGGCGGGGTGCGTTGCGCGTGGATGCCTATCATATCATCGGCGAAGGGCGGGGCGGGCGCTGGCTTGTCACCTGCGACCATGCGTCAAACCATGTGCCCGACTGGATCGGGGGCGGGTCGCTGGGGATCGGCCCTGCGGATATGTCGCGCCATATCGCTTATGATGTCGGTGCCGCAGGCCTCGCGCGGTATCTGGCCGAGGCGCTGGACAGCCCCTGCATCCTGACCGATTTCTCGCGGCTGGTGATCGATCCGAACCGGGGCGAGGATGACCCGACGCTGGTGATGAAGCTGTATGACGGCACGATCATTCCCGCCAACCGCCACGCGGGCGAGGCCGAGGTTGCCGAACGGCTTGACCGCCTGCACCGCCCCTACCATGCGGCCCTTGCGCGGCTTGCGGCGCGGCGGCCCGACACGGTGATCGTCGCGGTGCATTCCTTTACCCCCTGCCTCAAGGGCCGCAGCCCGCGCCCCTGGCATGTGGGGGTGCTGCATTCGCATCTGGACGAGCGGTTGTCGCGCGTGCTGATCGACCGTTTGCGCGGCGAGCCTGACCTGTGTGTCGGCGACAACGAACCCTATTCGGGCCATTTGCCGGGCGATGCCATCGACCGGCACGCGTTGCAGCAGGGGCGGCTGAACACGCTGATCGAGTTGCGAAACGACCTGATCGCGGACGCGGGCGCGCAGGCGGGTTGGGCGGGGCGGTTGGCGCCCTTGCTCTGCGACAGTCTGGCTGACCTTGGACTGTAGCATTCCGCGCCAAAGCGCGGCATCCTTGCCGCCCGTAACGGAGAGACATCATGGCCGAGCTTGACCCCGCAACCCTGCAAGCGCTTGAAGCCGCAGCCTTTCGCCGCCTGCGCGACCACCTGCAAGACCGCATCGATGTGCAAAACATCGACCTGATGAACATGGCCGGATTTTGCCGCAACTGCCTGTCACGCTGGATGTTCGAGGCCGCGGTCGAACAGGGCGTGGCGCTCGACAAGGACGCCGCAAAGACGCTGGTCTACGGGATGCCCTATGAAGACTGGAAAGCCCTGCATCAGGCCGAAGCCTCTGACGGGCAAAAGGCAGCCTTTGCAGAATCGATCAGGGCGCACGAAGGCCCCGGCGCGGACTGACTGTTTCCGGCCAAGCATCAGCCTTGCGCCCGACCCTTCATTGTCGATCCTGCTCGGATTGATCGGGGCAACTTTGCGGTGATATCTTGACCCACTTTTGACGGTACGACATCCTTTGGTTGATGAAGCGTAAAGAGTGGTCGGGGTGTCATGGAATTATTGTTGCTTTTGCTGGGTCTGCCTTTGGCGCTGATGACCAACAATTCATCGGACGCGCCAAACGAAGACGAACCCGACCCGGCCGATGATTCCTCTGTCGCGACTGTAGACATTCCCGGCCTTGACGATTCCGCGCAGCCTTCGGTCGCCACATTTGCAACGGCTTCTGCCAAGGCGACGAACGGGGCCGACATTCTGACCGGAACCGACGGCAACGATCGCATCTTCGCCTATGGCGGTGCAGACGAAGTTGACGGCGCGCTTGGCCGCGACCTGATCACCGGCGGTGCCGGAGCCGACACCTTGCTGGGCGGTGGCGGTGATGACCGCATGTTCGGCGGTCAGAGCAACGATGATATCGACGGCGGAACGGGTGGCGATCTTCTGGCCGGAGGCGCAGGCCGCGACGAGTTGCGAGGCGGTTTGGGCAATGACACGCTGACGGGGGGCAGCGGCAACGACAGCCTCTATGGCGGCGACGGTGACGACCTCGTGACCGGATTTGCCGATTCGGGGCGCGATACCGTGCTTCTGGGCGCGGGTGCCGATGAATTCCGTGGCGCGACGACCGTGACCGAGGTCGATGTGCGCGGCGGCGATGGTGACGACGTCATCCGCAGCGGCAGCGGCAACGACACGCTGCTTGGCGACGGTGGTAACGACACCATCCGTGGCGGCAATGGCAACGATTCGGTCGAAGGCGGCGAAGGCAACGACAGCCTGCTTGGCGAACGCGGAGACGATACGCTGATCGGCGGAGCGGGCAACGACACGCTGGACGGTATTCTTGGCGGGCGCGATTCGCTTTCGGGCGGTGCGGGCAATGACGTGTTGCGCGGCGGCTTCACCGACACCGTAACGGGCGGGATCGGGAACGACAGTTTCGAGGCCAACTATGGGGTCGACGACCTTCCTGCAGCGCAATCGGGGGCAATGACGGTCACCGACTTCGTGTCGAGCGATGATCAGCTGGTCGTCAGACTGGACGGGACAACTGCGGGCGATGTCTTCCGCCTTGTGGTGCGGCAGGTTTCGGGCGGGCTGGAAGGGCTGCTGTTTGAAAACGCCCAGACCGACGGCTCGCCGCTGTTCGTGCTGCAGGGGGTCGATCTGGCAGATGTCACCGCCAGCGATTTCAGCGTGGTCGCGGCTGCGGGTGTAAATGTGACGGTGCAGTTGGGCGCAAGCTGAACGGGGAACATGGCGGGCAGTGCCCGCCCTGCCGGATCAAAGCGCCGCTTTGCGCATTTCGTCCAGATAGATTTCGCGCAGTCGGGTGGCGACGGGGCCGGGCTTGCCCGTGCCCACGGCTTGGCCGTCGATCTCGACCACCGGCATGACGAAGATCGAGGCCGCTGTCGAAAAGGCCTCGTCCGCGGCTTGGGCTTCGGCGATGGTAAAGGGGCGCTCCTCTACCTCAAACTGCGCTTCGGCGGCAAAGCGCAAGACCGAGGCGCGGGTGATCCCGTGCAGGATGTCGCTGGTCAGTTGGCGGGTGATGATCTTGTTGCCCTTGACGATATAGGCGTTGTTCGACGTGCCTTCGGTCACGGCCCCGTCCTCGACGAACCAAGAATCGTCCACGCCCGCCTTTTTGGCCATCATCTTGCCCATCGACGGATACAAGAGTTGCACCGTCTTGATGTCGCGGCGACCCCAGCGGATGTCGGGGATCGAGATGACCTTGAAACCGGTTTTGGCGGCAGGGGCATCGGCAAGGTTCGGGATGTTCTGGGTAAAGGCGACGATGGTCGGTTTCACGGATGCATCGGGGAAGACGAAGCTGCGGTCGCCGGGATTGCCGCGCGTGACCTGCAGATAGATCATGCCCTGGTCGATGCCGTTCAGCACCACCAATTCGCGGTGCATGGCGAGGAGTTCTTCGTCGGTGCAAGGGGCGGCCATGTCGAGTTCCGAAAGCGACCGGTGCAGGCGTTTGGCGTGGCCGTCGAAGTCGATCAGCTTGCCGTCGAGGACAGAAGTGACTTCGTACACACCGTCGGCCATCAGGAAGCCGCGGTCGAAGACCGAAACCTTGGCTTCGGCTTCGGGCAGGTAGTCTCCGTTCACGTATACGGTGCGGTTCATGGTTTACCCCCAAAGATCGCGCGGCGGTGCATGCACACCTGACGCGTCATAAAACATCGGATGCGGGCGGTCTTCGGCCAGAAGCAGCGGCGCGTCAAGGTCGACATGCGCGGCCCCTTGGGCGAGGATCGTGGCGGGGGCGATGGCGAGGGATGAGCCGACCATGCAACCGACCATGATGCCAAAGCCTTGGGCGATGGCCTGTTCGCGCAGGGCAAGCGCCTCGGTCAGGCCGCCGGTCTTGTCGAGCTTGATGTTCACCACATCGTATTTTCCGCGCAGTTTCGCCAGCGATGAACGGTCATGGCAGGCTTCATCCGCGGCCACCGGCAGGGGGCGGGCAATTTCGGCCAGCATGTCATCCTGTCCGGCGGGAAGCGGCTGTTCCACCAGCGCCACGCCAAGCCGGATCAGGTGCGGGGCGAGATCGGCGTATATGCCGGCGGTCCACCCTTCGTTCGCGTCGATCAGGATCTTGGCATTCGGCGCGCCCTGACGCACGGCTTCCAGTCGCGGCATGTCATCGGGCGTGCCGAGCTTTATCTTCAGGATCGGGCGATGCGCGTGGGTGCGCGCCGCCTCGCGCATCGCGTCAGGCGTGTCGAGCGACAGGGTATAGGCGGTCACCACCGGCTGCGGGGCGGGCAGGCCAAGCAGTTCCCACACCCGCTTGCCCGCGATTTTCGCCTGCAAATCCCACAAAGCGCAATCCACCGCGTTACGGGCGGCTCCGGCGGGCAGGGCGGATTGCAGGGCGATGCGGTCGATATCGGCGGGCAGGCCGGCGATCTGGGCGGCCACGCTTTCGACCGTTTCGCCGTAGCGGGCATAGGGCACGCATTCGCCCCATCCGGTCACGCCGCCCCGCGTGATGCCTGCGGTAATCACGCGCGCTTCGGTGCGTGACCCGCGCGAGATGGTAAAGACCTGCGCGAGGCGGAAAGTATCTTGCGAGACGCTGATCATGGCGGTCCTGTTCTGTGGGGTTCACGCTCGGCGCTGCGGCGCGGGCTGTCAAGCAGGCCCCGGATGCTGCACCTGCGAAAAGCGGCTTGCGTGTACCTACGCAAGATTATAGCGATTGTCTCGGCCCACCTTGAAACAAAATTGCGAGACCGCCATGAGCTTCCGCCTGCAACCGCCTGCGCCCGCCCGCCCGAACCGGTGCCAGTTGTTCGGGCCGGGATCGCGCCCGGCGCTGTTCGCTAAAATGGCGGCGAGTGCGGCAGATGTCATCAACATCGATCTCGAGGATTCGGTGGCCCCGAGCGACAAGGAAAGCGCCCGCGCCAACGTTATTGCCGCCGTGTCCGATATCGACTGGGGCAAGAAGACGCTGTCGGTTCGGATAAACGGGCTGGATACGCCGTGGTGGTATCGGGATGTGGTCGATCTGCTGGAACAGGCGGGCGACCGGCTGGATATGATCATGATCCCGAAAGTGGGCTGTGCCGAGGATGTCTATGCCGTCGACGCGCTGGTAACGGCGATCGAGCGGGCCAAGGGGCGCAAGAAACCTATCGCCTTTGAAGTCATCATCGAATCGGCGGCAGGCATCGCCCATGTCGAGGCGATTGCCGCAAGCAGCCCGCGTTTGCAGGCCATGTCGCTGGGGGCGGCGGATTTCGCGGCCAGCATGGGGATGCAGACCACCGGCATCGGCGGAACTCAGGAAAACTACTACATGCTGCAAAACGGCGCAAAGCACTGGTCCGACCCGTGGCATTGGGCGCAGGCGGCCATCGTTGCGGCCTGCCGCACGCATGGGGTGCTGCCGGTCGACGGCCCGTTTGGCGATTTCAGCGACGACGAAGGCTTTCGCGCGCAGGCGCTGCGCTCGGCCACGCTGGGCATGGTGGGCAAATGGGCAATTCACCCAAAGCAGGTGGCGCTGGCGAACGAGGTCTTCACCCCTTCGGACGCCGCCGTGACCGAGGCCCGTGAAATCCTTGCCGCAATGGACGAGGCCAAGGCGCGGGGCGAAGGCGCAACCGTCTACAAGGGCCGTCTGGTCGATATCGCATCGATCAAACAGGCCGAGGTGATCGTGCGTCAGGCCGAGTTGATCGCGGGCTGACACTGAATCGTTGACAGACTGCCTGCCTTACGCGCAGTCTTTCCCCACCGAGGGCTGATTTTTCAGCGTTTCGCAAAGAACACCCGCGCTGCGACCAAGGGGAGAGGAGGCCCCTCGCAGCAAACGGGAGGATGCACGCCCCGTGGCCGGCCCACGGGGCGTTGCTGTTTCGGACCCTTTCCCCTTGGCTTGAGTTGCATTTGCGGGCTGCAATCGGCATATATCGCCGACTGCCCGATAAAGACTGCCCCGCGTGGAGTGCGCCGATGAACTATCTGGAATTCGAAAAGCCGCTGGCCGAGATCGAAGGCAAGGCCGAAGAGCTGCGCGCCATGGCGCGGTCCAATTCCGGTATGGACGTGTCGAAAGAGGCCGAGGCGCTGGACCGCAAAGCCGAGGCGCTGCTGAGGGATCTGTACAAAGACCTGAACGCATGGCGCAAATGTCAGGTGGCCCGCCATCCCGACCGGCCGCATTGCAAAGACTACATCGACCAGCTTTTCAGCGAATTCACGCCGCTGGCGGGGGACCGGAACTTTGCCGACGATCACGCCGTCATGGGCGGAATCGCGCGGTTCAACGATCAGCCGGTGATGATTATCGGCCATGAAAAGGGCAATGACACCAAAAGCCGGATCGAGCGGAATTTCGGCATGGCGCGGCCCGAAGGCTATCGCAAGGCGATCCGCCTGATGGATATGGCCGACCGTTTCGGCCTGCCGGTCATCACCCTTGTCGACACCCCCGGTGCCTATCCGGGCAAAGGCGCGGAAGAACGCGGACAGGCCGAGGCCATCGCGCGGTCGACCGAAAAGTGCCTGCAAATCGGCGTGCCGCTGATTTCCGTGGTGATCGGCGAAGGCGGATCGGGCGGCGCTGTGGCCTTTGCCACGGCCAACCGCGTGGCGATGCTGGAACATTCGGTCTATTCGGTGATCAGCCCCGAAGGCTGTGCGTCGATCCTTTGGAAAGACGCCGAAAAGATGCGCGAAGCGGCGGAAGCCTTGCGCCTGACCGCGCAGAACCTGCAAAAGCTGGGCGTGATCGACCGCATCATCAAAGAACCCATGGGCGGCGCGCAGCGCGGGCAAAAGGAAACCATTGAAGCGGTCGGCAAGGGCATCGAGACGATGCTGAAAGAGCTGTCGGGCAAGAAGCGCGATGCCCTGATCAAGGACCGCCGCCAGAAATTCATCGAGATGGGGTCCAAAGGGCTGGCCGCCTGATGTCGCCGCTGATCGATCCGGTGGGTCTGGCCGATCTGCTGTTCGCCAAGGCGGGGCAGGGGCGGGTGATCGCGGCCATCGCCGGACCGCCCGGTTCGGGTAAATCCACCGTGGCCGAGCGGATCGTCGACGATCTGAACGCGCGGCAGGCGGGAATGGCGGCGGTGCTGCCGATGGACGGCTATCATTACGACGACCTGCATCTGGTTCCTGCGGGCCTGCGTCCGCGCAAGGGTGCGCCCGATACCTTCGATGTCGGCGGGCTGTATCACACCCTGAAACGCATCCGCGCGCGTGATGAAGATTTCGTCGCCGTGCCGGTGTTCGACCGCGACATCGAAATCGCCCGTGCCGGAGCGCGGATGATTCCGGCGGATGTGCCGGTGATCGTGGTCGAGGGCAATTACCTGCTGTTGGCTGACAGCCCTTGGTCGCGCCTGCGCCCGCTGTTCGACGTGGCGGTTCTGGTGGATGTGCCCGAATCTGTGCTGCGCGAACGCCTTCGCGCCCGCTGGGTGCATTACGGCCTGTCGGAAGCGGATATCGATTGGAAGCTTGACGGCAATGATCTGCCCAATGGCCGAATGGTCATGGCGCAAAGCACCGGCGAAGATTTCCGTCTGGCAAACTGAAGCGGGCGGCCAAAGGGCCACCCGCCTGCCGTTTCTCAGGCCGCAGCGCGGCGCGACGCCAGCACGGCGGCCATCGTTTCGCCCATCGAAGACGGGTTCGGCGCGATGGTGATGCCAGCGGCGGACAGGATTTCCACCTTTTCCTGCGCGCTTTCGCCAAAGGCCGAGATGATCGCCCCCGCATGGCCCATCTTGCGGCCCTTGGGCGCGGACAGGCCCGCGATATAGGCCACGACCGGCTTTTTCATGTGGTCGCGGGCGTAAACCGCGGCTTCGGCTTCCTGCGGGCCGCCGATTTCGCCGATCATCATTACGGCATCGGTTTCGGGATCGGCTTCGAAGAGTTCGAGGATGTCGCGGAAGGACGACCCGTTGATCGGGTCGCCGCCGATGCCCACGCTTGTCGAAACCCCGATCCCCAGCGCCTTGAGCTGGCTTGCAGCCTCATATCCCAAGGTGCCGGAACGACCGACGATGCCGATGCGGCCGGGCATGTAGATATGCGGCGGCATGATGCCCATGAACCCCTTGCCGGGCGAGATGATGCCCGCGCAGTTCGGACCGATCAGGCGCAGTTTGCGGTCGCTGGGGTAGCGGCGCAGGAAGCGTTTGACCTTCATCATATCTTGCGACGGAATGCCGTCGGTCACGCAGACGGCGGTCTTGATGCCCGCATCCGCCGCCTCCATGATCGCGTCGGCGGCAAAGGGCGGCGGCACGAAGACGAGGGAGGCTTCCGCCCCCGTCGCCTCGACCGCCTCGCGGACGGTGTTGAAGAGCGGGCGGCCGAGCAGGGTTTCGCCGCCCCGACCGGGGGTTACGCCGCCCACCACATTGGTGCCATGCGCGATCATGTCGCCTGCGTGGAACTGGCCGATGCGGCCCGACATGCCCTGAACGATGACAGGCGTGCGTTCGTTGATCAGAATTGCCATTGTCGTTCCCCTTATGCAGCGGATTTCATACGGGTCGCGACGGCCTTTTCGGCAGCCTCGGCCAGCGTGTCGGCGGTGATGAGCGGCAGGCCCGACGTGGCGAGGATGCGCTTGCCTTCCTCGACATTCGTGCCTGCGAGGCGGACGACGACCGGAATGGTCATGCCAACCTCGCGGTAGGCTTGGACTACGCCTTCGGCGACCCAGTCGCAGCGGTTGATGCCTGCGAAGATATTGACAAGGATCACGCTGACATTGCGGTCGGCCAGCACCGTGCGGAAAGCCCGCACCACCCGCTCGGGGCTGGCCCCGCCGCCAATATCGAGGAAATTGGCGGGTTCCCCTCCGGCAAGCTTGATCATGTCCATGGTCGCCATGGCCAGACCCGCGCCGTTGATGATGCAGCCGATGTCGCCATCAAGGCCGACATAGGCAAGCCCATAGTCGCCCGCAGCCGATTCGCGCGGGTCTTCCTGTGACCGGTCGCGCAGTTCGGCGATTTCGGGGCGGCGGAAAAGGGCATTCGTGTCGAAGGACATCTTGGCATCCAGCGCGATCAGGTCGCCCGCGCCGGTGATGACCAGCGGATTGATCTCGACCATCACCGCGTCGAGGTCGCGGTATGCGCGGTAGCAGGCTTTCAGGATCGTCACCATCTGCGCGATCTGCCCGCCCTTCAGCCCCAGCTTGAACGCGAGTTCCCGCGCCTGAAACTCGGACAGGCCAACAGCGGGGTCGAGCGTCATGCGTTGCAGGCTGTCAGGGTCGGTTTCGGCCAGCTCCTCGATCTCCATCCCGCCATGCGCCGAAGCCACGATCATGATCCGTTCGGATTTGCGGTCGAGCACGAAGCCCAGGTACATCTCTTTGGCAATGTCCGAGGCACCTTCGACCCACAGACGGTAAACGCCCTTGCCGTTCGCATCGGTCTGCTTGGTCACAAGCTGCTTGCCGAACAGGGTGGCGGCGAATTGCTGCACCTCGGCTTCCGACCGGCACAGCTTTACCCCGCCCGCCGCGCCGCGCCCGCCGGAATGGATCTGCGCCTTGACCACCCATGCCGATCCGCCCAGTTCGCGGGCGCGGTAGCCCGCCTGTTCGGGGCTATAGGCCAGACCGCCGCGCGGGACCGGAACGCCGAAACGGGCGAGGATTTCCTTGGCTTGGTATTCGTGAATGTCCATCCGGAAACTCCCTTACGAGCGGTTAGCGATGGCTTCGGCGACGACCAGCACGTTGCGGGCCATCTTTTCCGAAGCGGCGTCGATCATCTTGCCGTCGAGGCTGGCAGCGCCCTTGCCTTGGCTTTCGGCGATCTTCAACTCTTCGATGATGCGCTTGGCCTTGGTCACTTCGGCCTCGGTCGGGCTGAAGACGTCGTTGGCCATTTCGACCTGAGACGGGTGGATCGCCCATTTGCCTTCGCAGCCCAAGGCGGCAGCGCGGCGTGCGCCGTCCTTGTAACCTTCGGGGTCGCTGAAATCACCGAACGGCCCGTCGATGGCGCGCAGGCCGTATGCGCGGCAGGCGATGACCATGCGGGAAATCGCGGCGTGCCACTGGTCGCCGGGGTAATGCGGATTGAGGCCGCCGATGTTGGTGGTGCGGGCGCGCATCGAGGCCGCGTAATCGGCCACGCCGAAGTGCATCGCCTCCAAGCGGCCACCGAATTGCGCGATGCTTTCCACGTTGGCCATGCCAAGCGCGGTTTCGATCAGCGCCTCAAGCCCGACGCGGGTGGAATAGCCCTTGGCCTGTTCGATCTGGTTGACCATCGCTTCGACCATGTAAAGGTCGTCGCGCACGCCGACCTTGGGCACCAGCAGGGTATGCACCTTGTCGCCCGCCTGTTCCATCACATCGACCACGTCGCGGTACATGTAATGCGTATCAAGCCCGTTGATGCGAACCGACACGGTCTTGCCCTTGGCGGCCCAATCGATGTCGTTCAGCGCCTGGATGCAGTTCTTGCGCGCCTGTTCTTTTTCCGGCGGTGCAACGGCATCCTCAAGGTCGAGGAAGACGTAATCGGCGGGGCCGTTTGCGGCCTTGTCGATCATTGCAGGGTTTGACGACGGGACAGCGAGTTCCGATCGCTGCAGGCGTTGACGCCGCAGCGGGTACAAAGTGTGGGACATGATCTTCCTGTTGGTTTATTCGGCAGCGATGCGTGCAGCGACATTGCGCTGGACGGCGCGGGCGAAGGGTTCGGCGTAAACGTCTTGTGCGGCAGCAACGCCCGAACCAAAGCGCACCTGTGCGCCCGCGGCGGCCAGCGACATTTCGGCGATGGAAATGGCGGTCAGGCACATGCCTTCGTTCAGATCACCGATATGGCCGATGCGGAACACCTTGCCTGCCAAGGGGCCAAGCCCCGAACCGAGCGAGCAGTTGTAACGGTCGTAAGCGATCTTGATCACCTCGCGCGCGTCAACACCCGTGGGGGTTTTGATGGCAGTCACGGTGTCGGAATAGACCGAAGGATGCTCGGCGCAGACATCCAGACCCCATGCGGCAACGGCGTTGCGAACGCCCGTTGCAAGGCGGCGATGGCGGGCGACCACGTTGTCCAGCCCTTCATCCATCATCCGGTCCAGCGCGCGGCGCAGCCCGTGCAGCAGTTGGGTCGGCGGGGTGTAGGGGAAATAGCCGGTGTCGTTCATCTTGGCCATGTCGGCAAAGTCAAAGAAGCAGCGGCGCAGGGTGTTCTTTTCGGCGGCGGCCATCGCCTTGGGGCTGACGCCCACGATGCCAAGGCCGGCGGGCAGCATGAAGCCCTTTTGCGTGCCGGTCACGGCGAGGTCGACGCCCCATTCGTCCATGCGGAAATCGATGCAGGCGATGGACGACACGCCGTCGACAAACAGAAGCGCGTCGTGAAAGGCTTCGTCCATCGCGCGGCGCACCAGCGCCACGTCCGATGTCACGCCAGTCGCGGTTTCGTTATGGGTGACGAAGACCGCCTTGATCTTGCCATGCCGGTCATTGCCCAAGATGCGGGCGAATTCGTTGACCGGAACGCCGGCGCCCCAAGCCACATCGACCACTTCGACATCGAGGCCGAGCTTCTTGGCCATTTCGATCCACAGGTGGCTGAACTGGCCGTGACGGGCCATCAGCACGCGGTCGCCGGGGTTAAGGGTGTTGGTGATCGCCGCTTCCCAGCAGCCGGTGCCGGAACCGGGAAACATCATGACACGGCCGGTTTCGGTTCTGAAAACCTTTTTCAGGTCTGCGAATAGGCCCATCGTCAGATCGCCGAAATCCGGGGCGCGGTGGTCTTGCATCGGAACGTTCATGGCTTGGCGAACGACTTCGGGCACGTTGGTCGGGCCGGGGATGTAAAGGTGCTGGATGCCGGTTTTCATGATGCGTTTCCTCCGCTGTTGAAGGCGTTCTTGCACCGATGAGAATTTGTGCAAAATGAAAGCGGGTTTCGCTGTAAGCGCGAATATTTACAAAGTGGTGCAATTGTAATATTGTAAACATAACGGAACGTGCAATGTGTGCGGTGGTATGCAGAAAACCTTTATCGGTCCCCATCTTCGCCGCTTGCGGCAGGAACGCGGCGAGACGCAAAGCCAGATGGCGCGGTCGCTCGGGATCAGTGCGTCTTATGTCAACCTATTGGAAAACAATGAAAGATCTGTGTCCGTTGCGGTGATGCTGCGGATGTTCGAAGTCTACGGCGTCGATTGGCGCGAGTTGGCGGATGAAGACGGCACCAGCCAGTTGGCCGATTTGCGGGCTGCGATGCAGGACCCGCTGTTCACAGACCAGAAGCCCGACCTTACACAGTTACGCGCTTCGCTTGTGCATGCGCCGGCCTTGGTTGCATCGTTCCTGCGGCTTCACGGGGCCTATCTTGCTGCCACCGACCAGCTGTTGTCGCTGTCGGAAGGCGAGGCTCCGTCGCTTGCGGCATCACCCGAAGCGGCGGTCCACAACGAGTTCCGGCGCCACAAAAACCATTTCCGTGAATTGGAAGAGGCCGCCGAAGGGTTTTGGGAAGGCCAGATCGTCGAACCGGACGAGATTTACGGCGCGCTCAAGCGCCGCCTGCGCGAAAGGGTCGGCGTCGTGGTGCGGCTGGTGCGGGTCGAAGACCTGCCCGGTACGCTGCGCCAATATGACGAGGCGCGGCGCGAGATCCTGCTTTCGGAAGCGCTCGACCACACCAACCGCACCTTCCAGTTGGTGCATATGGCGGGGCTCTTGGAGCAGCGCGCCCTGCTCGATTCGCTTGTCACGCGGTCGGGCATTACCGATCCGCGCGGCACGGGGCGATTGCGGGTGGAACTTGCCAATTATTTCGCCGCTGCCGTGCTGATGCCCTACGAGGCTTTTCTCGCCGAGGCGCGTGCGACGAAATACGACCTCGACCATATCGCCACGCGCTTTGGTGTCAGCTTTGAACAGGCCTGCCACAGGGCGACCACTCTGCAACGCGAAGGGGCACAGGGCGTGCCGTTCTTCTTCATGCGGATCGACAAGGGCGGCAACGTGACGAAACGCTTCAACGCGACCGGCTTCCACCTTGCCGAACATGGCGGAGCCTGCCCGCGTCTGGATGTGCACACGTCTTTCCGCACGCCGGGTCGGATCGTGCAGCAGTTCGTGGAAATGCCCGACAGGTCGCAGTTCTTCGTCTTTTCGCGCACCGTCGATCGCCCGACATGGGCGCGGCACCGGCAGGACAACCGGCTTGCGGTGGCGATGGGCTGTGCGGTGGAACATGCCCCCGCCATCGGCTACGCCGAGCAATTCGCGCTGGGCGGGGCGCAGATGACCGAAATCGGCATCAACTGCCGCATCTGCCCGCGTGCAAGCTGCGACCAGCGGGCGCATCAGGCGGTGGTCCTGTCGCAACCGGTCGATGAAAAGCGCAGGGGTGCGACGCGCTTCGAAGCCTAGGGTGCCGTAAAGCCCGCCTCGGCCATCAGCCGGTCGGAAGCGGGTTCGATCACGGCTTCGATATCGGCCATGAAATCCGAAATGGATTTGCCCGGCGCGATTGCGGGCAGGAATTCCACGACCGCCAAGCCCGGCTTGCGCAGGATGCCATGACGTGGCCAGAACACGCCGACGTTGGTCGCGGCGGGGATGCAGGGCTTGTCCATCTGCGCGTAGATGATGCCGGTCCCGACCTTGTAGGGCAGGGTGGCACCGGGAGCGACGCGGGTGCCCTGTGGATAGATGATCAATTGACCGGGCACCTTGGCCCCTTCGGCCACGGCGCGTTTCATTTCAGCGATGGCGCGGCCCTTTTTGCCGCGATCCACCGGAATGCAGCCGATGCGCAGCGCGTAAAGGCCAAGCAGCGGGGCCCATTTCAGCTCTTTCTTCATGACGAACTTTGGCCGCCGCACCGCCGAAGTGATGAGGATGATGTCGAAGAAACTTTGGTGTTTCGCGGCGATCAGCACCTCGCCCTCGGGCACGGTGCCGCGGATTTCAGACCGCAGCCCGACCAGAATGGCCGCCGAAAAGCGGACCCAGCGGCAAAAGGCGTGGATGCCCGCCCATGCGCCCGCCCGCGACCAGATCGCATAGGGCATGTAGACGATGGCTAGGATCAGCATCGCCAGATACATCTGGACGATGAAGACAAGCGACAAGAGCCAGCGGAACGGGTTGGTCATTGAACCTCTCGCAATTTGCGGAACGCGGCGGCACGGGTGGCGAAAAGGGCGACGATGCCCGCGACCGGCAACAAAAGCAGCGGCAATAGCCAGCCCGCCCCCTGAAAGCCAAGCCCGGTCAGAAAGCCGCCCGCCTCATCCACCGATGGAAGCAGTGCGACGCCGGCCATGCCCGCCACGGCCCCGATGGCCGCCCCGATCACGGCGCGCAGCGTAAAGCGGCGCACGAAGGCGGCGGCGATGTAATCATCTTGCGCCCCCACCAACCGCAGCACGCGGATCACCTGCGCGTTGGCGGCAAGCGAGGCATTGGCGGCCAGCGTGATCATCGCGGCCATGGTCGCCCCGATCAGAAAGATCGACAGCCCGCCCAGCATATTCAGCCGCGATGCGGCATTCGCCAAAGGGCGGCGCCAGCGCGTGTGGTCATCGAGCACGGCGCCGGGGGCTTCGGCCAGCAGGCGTTGGCGCAGCCCCTCGCTGTCATAGCCATCGGGCGATTCGGTCACCTCGATCAGGCGCGGCAGGGGCAGGGCCTCGACCGGTAGATCGGGGCCGAACCACGGCGCGAGCAGGGCCTTTTGTTCGTCATCGGTCAGGGCGCGGGACGAGGCGATTCCGGGTGTCGTGCCAAGCACGGCAAGGACGGCATCGGTCTGTTGCTTCATCTGCTCGGGCGGGGCCGAGATGCGGATGGTCGCCGTGTTCGCCAAGGCGTCCGACCAGCGGTCTGCCAAACGCCCCGCCGCCAGCGAAAGCGCCAGCGCGAAAACCGCCAGGAACGTCATCGCGGCGGCGGTAAAGGTGGTGAGCCACGCGGTATGGCCCGTGGGCGGCACCACGCGGTCGGCCTGACGGTCGGGTGAAAACAGGATGGCGAGGGATGAAATCACAGGTCTGCCCCCGCAAGCTGGATACGGCGGTTCCTGATCCGCAGCACACGCGCTGCGACAAGGCTTTTGGCTTGGCGTATCAGGTTCAGGTCATGGGTCGCGACAAGGATCGTCTTTCCCATGCGGTTCAACTCGGTCAGCAGCGTCAGCAGGCGCAGGGACATTTCCCAGTCGAGGTTGCCGGTCGGCTCATCCGCCAGAATCACATCGGGCCCCATGATGATCGCCCGCGCAAGCGCAGCCCTTTGCCGCTCGCCCCCTGACAGCGACGGGGGCAGGGCATCGGCCAGTTTGTTCAGCCCGACCCATTGCAACAAGTCCATCAGATCGCGCGGGTTTTGCTGGCGTCCCGATACGGTCAGCGGCAGAGCCACGTTCGCGGCGAGCGGCAGGTGGTCGAGGAACTGCACATCCTGATGCACCACGCCGATGCGGCGGCGCGTCATCGCCACGTCATTGCGGCCAAGGCCGCGCACGTCATTGTCGAAGATCGTCACATGCCCGGCGGTCGGCAGCAGTTCGGCATAGGCGAGTTTCAGGAAGGTCGTCTTGCCCGCTCCGGAAGGACCGGTCAGGAAATGGAACGACCCCGGAGCCAGCCGCAGAGAGACCTCGGACAAAAGCTCGCCTCCGCCATAGTTGTAGGCGACATTGTCAAACGCGATCACGGATGCCTCTTCTGCCCTTGCTTGCGGGCGCAGCATTGCCCAAGGTGGTGTAGGTTGCAATCGCATGGGAATGGTTGCTGCCGTGGGGTATGTTAAACAGGGGTGGTCTGGTCAAGGCGCGAATGCGCTTGACCCGATCCGTAGGGACTTTGCCGCAATGCGCCTGATCTGTCCGAACTGCGATGCAGAATACGAAGTTGACGATGCTGCCATCCCCGATGGCGGCCGCGACGTGCAATGTTCCAACTGCGGCCATGGCTGGTTCCAGCTGCCTGCCGGATACGAGGCCGAGAAGGCCGAGGAAGAGGCGCTTTTTGGCGTCGAGGAAGACACCGCCGCGCCGCCAGCCGGACAACCTGTCCCCGTTCAGCGGACCCTTGACGAAAACCTGATGGCCGTCCTGCGCGAGGAAGCCGAGCGCGAGGCTGCCGCCCGCAAGGCCGAGGCGACCCCGATCGAGACCCAGACGGAAATGCCGCTGGCAGCACCGCCGGTGTCTGAAGCTGCGCGTCGCATCGCCCGTCTGAAGGGCGTCGATCCCGACGCGCCTGCGCCTGCTCCTGCGCGTCCGGGATCGCGGCGCAGCCTGCTGCCCGATATCGAAGAGATCAATTCGAGCCTGCGCACCGCAGCCCCCGCCGACGATGCGGACGAGGACGAGCCTCCCGCTGCAAGACGAGGCTTCCGGAGCGGCTTCATGGTTTCGGTGCTGGTCGCCGCAGCGGGGGTCGGTGCCTATGCCATGGCGCCGCGTCTTGCCGAGCAGCTTCCGGGGGCCAAGCCCGTGTTGGACAGCTATGTGTCGCAGATCGACAGCGGGCGGTTGTGGCTGGATGCCGCGATGCGTCAGGCGACCGAAGCGATCCGGGCCGTGACCGCCACCGACGGCGGATAGGCCTAGAACATATCCAGCAGACGGCGCAGGTAATCACGTTCGCCTTCGGGGCGAATCTGTTCGCCTGACCGACGGCGTATCTCGTCGAGTAGGTCTTGTGCGCGGCGATACACGTCCTGGCCTTGCAGCATGTTGCGGTCCGATCCGATCCGCGCCGAATTGCCCGGCTCGCGGCCCAACGGATCGCGCTGGCCGTTCGGGTCGGCCTGACCGAATTCTTCGCCTTGCGGGGCATCGCCCGGCTGGCCCTGGTTTTCGGCCAGGGCATCTCCGAAATTCTGCATCCCGTCGCGCATCGCTTCCATCGCCTCGGCCTGCCGGTCGAGGGCTTTCGGCAGGTCGCCGTCACGCAACGCATCCTCGGCTTCGTCCATGGCACGGCCCGCGCGGTCAAGCTGGCGGCGGCCTTCCTCGCCCTGTTCCGATCCATCGCCGGGCAACTGGCCGCCCTGCAACTGGCCCAGTTTGTCGCGCAATTCGCGCTGGCGGTCAGCAAGACCCTTGCCGTCTTCGCCCTGTTGGCCTTCGCCTTCGCCTTGCTGGCCCTCTTGCCCGTCTTGCAGATCGCGGAAAGCATCGTCGGACAGGCCCTGCTGGCCGCGCAGCGTGTCTTGCAAATCGCGCATTGCCTGTTGGCCGGGGCCGCCCTGACCTTGGCCCTGGCCCTGCACCACCTGCATGTTTTCCATCATCTGGCGCAACAATTCCATCAACTGCTGCGCTTCGGCGGTCTTGCCTTCCTCCATCAGCTTTTGCAGCTCGTCGAGCATTTTCTGCAACTGGTCGGCAGACATCTGCATGCCTTCGAGGTTTTGCGACTGCTGCTGGTCAGGGTTCTTTTCGGCTTCCTGCGCAAGCTGGCGCATATAATCGTTCATCGCCTGACGAAGCTCTTTCATCAGCTGGTCGATTTCCGACTTGTCGGCACCGTTCTTGATCGCCTGATCCAGCCGGTCCTGCGCGCGGCGCAGGTTTTCAAGCGCCGAGGCGAGATCACCCTCATCCACCAGAAGGGCGATCTGCCACAGTTCTTCGGCCATGGTGTCACGCGCTTCGGGCGTCAGGCTTGCAGCCTGTGTATCGAGGTCGCGCATCACCGCACGCAGGCGAAGGTAGGCGCGTTGGTTGCGGATAAAACCTTCGGGCCGGTGGGTCACGGCTTTCAGGATCTGCGCGACCTGCGGCGCATTGGTGCGGTTCCACAACAGATCGCGGCGCATCTCGATCAGAGCGGCAGCGAAGGGGTCGAAGAACCGCTTGCCGGGCAGGGTAACGTGCAGCGGCGCGGCGGTGCCCTGCTGATTGGCGGCATCGGTGACCTGAAAGGTCATTGCGACGGGCAGGTTGGCAAACGGATGTTTCGAAAGGTCGTCGACCAGTGTTTCGGTAAAGTCGGCGCGGCTGCCGTTCACCGGCATCGGCAGGTCAAGCACCGCAGGCTCGCGCGGTTCGGGGTCGGCGGCCAGACCATAGGCGCGCTGCACCGCCGGCAGATCGAGCGCGATGCTGACCTGCCCTGCCGTCACGCCGTAATCGTCGGTTGCGGTGAACTTCTGTTTCAGCTTCCCGTCGGCTTCGCGTTCCAGAGTCGCGTCGGCGACCACCGAAGGTTTCGTATCGGGTGTTGCCGTGAACTCCCACGCCCGCCCCCCCGTGCCGTCAACGGAAACCTTGCCCGATTGCCGCAGCACGAAGTCATGCACGGGTTCCGAAGCGGGTGCCACCTCGGTGCTCTGCGATACGGTTTCGGAAAGCGTCAACTCGCCCACCTCGCCGTACAGCCGGAATTGCAGGCGAGTGCCGACCGGCAGGTCAAGCGAGGTCTGCTCGACATCGTTCAGATAGATCGTGGGCTTGCCGGTATAGGCAGGGGGCTGTGCCCAACCTTCCCACGTCGGCCCTGCGGCGATATTCGCGCCGGAACCGGGGGCGAGTGCCTCGACCGAGGTGACGCGCCAGAGCGACCCGAAGATCATTGCCATCACGAATGCGGTCAGCGCGACATAGCGCAGGGCGAACGGGTCACGGCTGGCAAGGCGCAGGTCTGGTTCGACTGCGGTCGCACGGGCCGCGCGGGCGGCCATGCGCGCACGGTGCGCCTGCCACACCGCGAGCGATGCGGGGTCGTCACTGCCTATGGCTTGGGTGTCGGTCAGCGTGGCAAGCGGGCGACCGGGCAAGCGCTGGTCAAGCCGGATCAGCGCATCGGTGCGGGTGGGTCTGTGGAACCGGCGCAGGCCGGTCCAGAGAAAACCCAGCGCGGCAAGACCGGACAGAATCAACGCAGGCCACGCGACTTCGATAGGCAGCGCGTCTTGCAGGCCGAAAGCCAGCGCCGAAAGCGTGGCAATGACGATGGACCAGAGTGGCCAGAAGCACCGCACAAGCCGTTCGGCCCACATTCCGACCAACGTTAGCTGGAGCGGGCGGGCAATGGCCTTGAGTGTGCTGGCGATATCGTCTGTCATCGGCCTCCGCCGCCTGGGCGACCCCGGGGGACCGACCGTTTCACAACCATGAAGGGATGGTATCGCGGTTCAGGATTTCGTCAAAGGTCGGTCTTTGCCGGATGACAGCGAAGTGATCCCCGCCTACCAGCACCTCGGGCACCAAGGGGCGGGTGTTGTATTCAGATGCCATCACCGCGCCGTAAGCCCCCGCCGAGCGGAACGCGACCAGATCGCCTTCGCCCAAGGGGGCCACAGGACGGCCCTTGGCAAAGGTGTCGCCGGTTTCGCAGACGGGGCCGACCACGTCGTAAACCGCCGCTTCGACGGCGGGGGCGGGTTCGATGACAGGCACGATGTCATGATGCGCGTCATACATCGACGGGCGCACCAGATCGTTCATCGCGGCGTCGAGAATCAGGAAATCGCGCCCTTCGCCATTCTTCACATAGATCACGGATGCGACCAGCAGACCGGCATTGCCCGAAATCAGGCGACCGGGTTCGATCTCGATCTCGCAGCCCAGATCGCCCACGGTGCGCTTGATCAGGGCGCCATAGTCCATCGGCAAGGGCGGGGCCTCGTTCGAACGGGTGTAGGGAATGCCCAAACCGCCGCCAAGGTCGAGGCGGCGGATATTGTGGCCATCGGCGCGAAGCTGGCGCGTCAGGTCGGCAACCTTGAGATAGGCTTGCTCGAAGGGGGCCAACTCGGTCAGCTGGCTGCCGATATGCACATCGACCCCGATCACCTCGATCCCCGGCAGTCGGGCGGCTTCGGCGTAAACCTCGCGCGCGCGGGCAATCGGGATGCCGAATTTGTTTTCCGACTTGCCGGTGGCGATCTTGGCATGGGTCTTGGCGTCGACGTCAGGGTTCACGCGGATCGTGATGGGAGCGCTGAGGCCAAGGCTTGTCGCCACTTCGGACAGCGCGCGAAGTTCGGGTTCGCTTTCGACGTTGAACTGGCGGATGCCGCCGGTCAGGGCCAGACGCATTTCCTCGCGTGTTTTGCCGACGCCGGAAAAGACGATGCGGTCGCCCGGAACGCCAGCGGCGCGGGCGCGGCGGTATTCCCCGCCTGAAACCACATCCATCCCCGCGCCCAGATCGCCCAGCAGTTTCAGCACGGCGACGTTCGAAAGGGATTTGATCGCAAAGCAGACCATATGCGGCAGCGGCGAAAGCGCCTCGGTGAACAGGTGGTAATGGCGGGTCAGGGTGGCTGCGGAATAGACGTAGAACGGCGTTCCGACCGAGGCCGCAATATCGGTCAGAGCCACGTCTTCGGCATGAAGCGTACCGTTCTTGTACAGGAAATGGTCCATCGCACCCGCCTAACCCTAAGCCGCCTTGTGGGCTGCTATATCAGATGATGCGGGTGGCGCAATTCGCAGCCCGCCACGAGCCGCAGCATCACATCGTGCCGACGATGCCCACTCTTGCATCGCCCGAGATTGTCACGCCGGGGGCAGGCACGCCGGGGGCGGGGCGCTCGGGGTCACCTGCCGCTCCGCAGGCGGCCAGAAAGGAGAGCAGCAAAACAGGAAGCAGTTTCATGGTCGTTTTCCAGATTGAAAGGGTTTTGCAGGCGTCTACACAGGTTAATCGACAGCCGCGCATCAAGCCAGCGCCGCTTTCCAGCGTGCCACTTGCACCTTTACCTGATCCGGAGCGGTGCCACCGTAAGACTTGCGCGACCGCACGGAATTTTCAACGCCCAGCACATCCATGACCTCGGCCCGGATTCCGGGATGCACCGATTGCATGTCGGCAAGCGTCAGGTCCGGCAGATCGCAACCCTTGGCTTCCGCCATGGCGACAAGGGTGCCTGTCACGTGATGCGCGTCGCGGAAGGGCAGGCCAAGGGCCCGTACCAGCCAGTCCGCCAGATCGGTCGCGGTGGAAAAGCCGCTTGCCGCGGCCGTTGCCAGAACATCGCGGTTGGCGGTCATGTCGGAAACCATCCCGGTCATGGCGGCCAGCGCGAGCATCAAGGTATCGGCGGCGTCGAACACCTGTTCCTTGTCTTCCTGCATGTCCTTGGAATAGGTCAGCGCCAATCCTTTCATGATGGTGAAAAGAGCCACGGTTGCGCCAAGGATGCGGCCCAGCTTGGCGCGCAGCAATTCCGCCGCGTCGGGATTTTTCTTCTGCGGCATGATGCTGCTGCCGGTCGTCCATTTGTCGGACAGGCGCACGAAACGGAATTGCGCCGACGACCAGATCACCAGTTCTTCGGCAAAGCGTGACAAGTGCATGGCGCAGATGCTGCTGGCCGACAGGAATTCCAGCGCAAAGTCGCGGTCGCTCACCGAATCGAGGCTGTTTGCCGTAGGCTGGTCAAAGCCGAGCGCCTTTGCCGTCATGTGCCGGTCGATCGGGAAGGAGGTTCCGGCCAAGGCAGCGGCACCAAGCGGGCATTCGTTCATGCGGGCGCGGGCGTCGATAAAGCGCGAACGGTCGCGGCCCAGCATTTCGACATAGGCCATCATGTGATGCCCCCATGTCACGGGCTGCGCCGTTTGCAGGTGCGTGAAGCCCGGCATGACCCAATCAGCCCCGGCTTCGGCCTGCGCGACAAAGGCCCGCATCAATGCTTCCAGCCCCGTGATCGCGGCATCGCACTGGTCGCGCACCCACAGGCGGAAGTCGACCGCGACCTGATCGTTGCGCGACCGCGCCGTGTGCAGACGACCTGCCGGTTCACCGATGATCTCTTTCAGTCGTGCTTCCACGTTCATGTGGATGTCTTCCAACTCCACACGGAACGGGAAATCTCCGGCCTCTATCTCTGACAAGACCGTGAGAAGCCCTTCCCCGATCGCCAATGCGTCCTTATTGGTCAGGATACCCGTCGCGGCCAGCATCGCCGCATGGGCACGAGAGCCTGCGATATCCTGCGCGTAAAGCCGTTTGTCGAACCCGATCGAGGCGTTGATCGCCGTCATGATCGCGTCCGGACCTTCGGCAAAGCGCCCGCCCCACATCTGGTTGGCGGCTTTGGGGTTCGCGGTATCGGACATGATGCGGCCTTTGCGAGGTGGTTATGCGGGCGAAACTGATTGCGGTGCTTTATACGGCAATGCTGCTTGGTGCAAATCCGGCGGCGGCAGATGTGGCCGCCTTGCGGACAGGCGACATGAAGAAACTGGCGCTGCACGAAACGCCGGTCGATCTGCCCGCTGCGGTCTTTCTTGACGAGGCCGATGCCGAGCACCCCTTGGCCGATTGGCGCGGCAAATGGGTGGTGCTGAACTTCTGGGCCACATGGTGCGCGCCCTGCCGCGAGGAAATGCCGATGCTCGACAACCTGCAAGCCGCCATGCCCGAACTCGCCGTGCTGCCGGTGGCGACGGGGCGCAATGCGGTCGAAGGTATCCAGCGGTTCTACGCGGAAGCAGGCGTCAAAAACCTGCCGATCCTGCGCGATCCGAAATCGGACCTTGCGCGTTCGGTGGGGGTGATGGCCCTGCCGGTGACCGTTATCCTGAACCCCGAGGGCCAAGAGGTCGCACGGCTGATCGGCGACGCGCATTGGGACAGCGACAACGCCAAGGCCATACTGGCCGCGCTGATGGCAGGCGGCTGACGGGTCAGGCCCGTGCCACGGCACCGTCATGTGCGGGGCAGGTCACCAGATGATCGTTCACCATGCCCACCGCCTGCATGAAGGCATAGGTGATCGTCGGGCCGCAAAAATTGAATCCATCTTTTTTCAATTGCTTTGACAGGGCCGCCGAAACGGCCGTCTGCGCCGGAACCTCGGCCATGCTGGTGCGACGGTTCTGCTGCGGGCGGTGGTCGACGTGTTTCCACAGATAGGGCGTGAAGCCCTCGGTCGCTTCGATTGCCATATAGGTGCGGGACGATTTGATCGTGGATTCGATCTTGCCGCGATGCCGGATGATGCCCGGATCGCCCAACAGGCGCAGCACTTCGGTCTCACCCCAGCCTGCAATCACGGCGGGGTCAAACCCTGCAAAGGCTGCACGGAACGTCTCGCGTCGCCGCAGGATCGTGATCCACGACAACCCGGCCTGAAATCCTTCGAGCATCAGACATTCCCACAGCGCGCGCGGGTCGCGCAGCGGGATCCCCCATTCGGTGTCGTGATAAGCGACATAAAGCGGGTCTGTCCCGCACCACGGGCAACGGTCAGCCATATTTTCCGCCTCGCTTTACCCCGCCTTTACTGCTTGGGCGCAAACCTGTCCACGTTGTTGGTCATGGGGGTGACTTATGAAGATGGATAAACCGGGCGGTATTTCGGGGGAAAGCCCGCTGTCATGGGCCGTTGCCGAAAACGACCGTCATGTGCTGGCGATGGTGGCCGATGCGGTCAAGGACCGTCGGCTGCGGCTGGCCTATCAGCCGGTAGTGGTGGCCGCCAATCCGGGGCGCAACGGCTTTCACGAAGGGCTGATGCGCGTGCTCGATCCGACGGGGCGGGTGATTCCGGCGCGTGAATTCATGGGGGTGGTCGAAACCCAGGAGTTGGGGCGCGAGATCGATTGCGCCGCCCTTGCCATGGGGCTTGACGCGCTGCGTCGCCATGCCGACCTGCGATTGTCGATCAACATGTCGGCCCGGTCGATCGGCTGGCCGCGCTGGATGCGTATCCTGCAAAACGGTCTTTTGGCCGCGCCGGACATAGGTGAACGGCTGATCCTCGAAATCACCGAGTCGAGCGCGATGACGGTGCCCGAGGTGGTTGCGGGCTTCATGTCCGATCTGCGCCGAAAGCAGATTTCCTTTGCGCTCGACGGGTTCGGCGCGGGCCAGACGGCATTGCGGCATTTCCGCGAGTTTTCATTTGATATTCTGAAGATCGACGCGCAGTTCACGCGAGGCATCGCGACCGATGCCGACAATCAGGTGCTGATGGCCGCTTTCCTGTCCATTGCCCGTCAGTTCGACATGGTCTGTGTCGCGCAGGGGGTCGAACAAGCCGAGGATGCGGCATGGCTGGCGGCGCTGGGGGTCGATTGCCTGCAAGGATATTACTTCGCGGCGCCCTCGGTCCTGCCCGGATGGGAGGTCGCGGCCAAGGCTGCCCTTTGATCGCGCCAACGCAACTTGGCACAGCTTAAGGCTTATGGCGCCACCACGCCTGCCGTTCAGATGTCAGAGCCGGTAGGAAAGACGTGCAAAACATAAAAGCGGGCGGGAACGTCGGGCTTGGGTTGGGCGGGCATAACGAATTTCGATGATAGCGCCCGTCCTTCGCCGTCCTGCCGGGACCACCGATATCATCGGAGCCCGGGGGTTGCGGGGGAAGTGACCGTCGTCGACCTATACTCGTTACTTACACCAACGAAGCACAAAAACCACGCACTCGCTAAGTCACTAACACGGTCACTCGTCACACTGGTCGACGACGGTCCGTTTGATATGCATCAACATACTTTAGTGTGGAAACGTTTTAATGATGAACGTTTATGGTCCGTGTCGATTCATGCGTTTCTTTGACGAAAATGTCGAAACAGCCGGACTTCACCTGTCGTGCAGTTTCGTCAAATGACGAAATCGACACTTCATTTGACGAATTTGCAGGCTGATTCCGGCATCGGATCGGCGGTTGCAGATGTTTTTGTCACGCTTTCTGGCGGCGTTACGATTTGGTGTGCTCGGGGCTAGCCGGATGCGAGCGGTCGCTATAAAAAGTACGGGCCGGGGGGCCTAATGTGCTGGATATCCTTATGAACAAGCCCTTGCTTGCACTCCTCGCCGTTCTGACGCTCTCGACCGCACCTGCAAACGCACAGGAAGAGCGTGTGACGCTTGGCTGGGGCCGGCTTTTCACCAATGATGTCTTTGGCGATACGCGTGACCGTTGGCGGACGGGGTCCTATACTCTGTCGCGCGTGCGCGGCAGCGAATGGCTGGGTCATCTGCCTACCACACCGGGTGATATCCTCGAATTCCGCGCCGTGGGCGAAACGATCGCTCCCGCCGATCTCGTCTCGCCCGATCCGGACGACCGGCGCTATGTCGGATCGCTGACCTTCGGTCTGCACACGCATTTCGATTGGCAAGGGTTCGACACCAGCTTGGGTGGAAATCTTGTCATCACCGGCCCGCAGAGCGGAGCAAGCAATCTGCAGGCGCGCATTCACGATCTGGTCGGGCTGCCCGAGCCGCAGGTGTTCGGTGACCAGATAGGCGACAACTTCTTTCCGACCGCGGTGGCCGAGATCAGTCGCCGCATCGCGCTTCCGCAGGGTGAGATGCGTCCGTTCATCGAAGCACAGGCCGGGGTGGAAGACTTTGTGCGCGTCGGTGCCGACCTGAGCTTTGGCGGCTACACCCGCGAAGCGTTGATGCTGCGCGACGGCCCCACTGGCCAAAGGTACCGCGCCGTATCGGGCAGCCGCGTCGAAGGCTTTAGTCTTACAGTCGGCGGCGACATCGCCCGTGTCTATGACAGCGAATACTTCGTCGCCGGCGATGCGGCACAGCTCGAACAAACGCGCAGCCGCGCAAGGGCCGGAATCCACTGGCAGGGCGAACGGTCCGAGATGTTCTATGGCCTGACATGGCTGGGCAAGGAATTCATCACCCAGCCCGATACGCAAGTCGTGGGATCGGTCAATCTTCGGGTCAAATTCTGAACATTTGCGCGCACTGTTGCGCGGAAGATATAGCCAAAAGTCTGTAGGGCTGTTAGCCTGCCTGCATAAAAATAAGAACGAGCAGGCAGTAACAGGCAATGAAAACGGGCTCTCGCGGCACGTTCGTCATATCTTGGGCACAGACAGAAGTTGACGGACTGGCCGCATCCTCGCTGGGTGCGCTGACCGTAGGCGTGGTGTGGCGGTGGACGGGTGATGCCGTCCGTGTGGACCGTCCGAACGATACGCTGCTTCTCGAATTGCCCGAAGGTAAGGCGGAGATGCAAAAACGTGCGGCGCGCATGGTGCGCCGTCTGGTCGGTGCGGCGCTGGGTCGGCAGCCGCTTGACACACCCGAGGCAGCGGAGGACGAGGACGCAGCCGATCAGGGGTTCATCGTCACCGATGGCACGCAGAGCTTTTCGATCATCCTGATCGAAGTGCCCTCGAGCGGTGCGCGGCTATTGATGTTCTTTGGCGACGTGCCACCCAAGGACCGCGATCTGTGGGTCGTCCGCACCCAGATTGACCGGACCCATACAGCAGCGGGCCATGCCGAAGCGGGCGGGGTGATCTGTTTCACTCCGGACACGCTTATCGCCACGCCTTCGGGGTCGCGCCTGATCCGCAGCCTGCGTCCGGGTGACCGCGTCCTGACCAAAGACAACGGTCCGGCCGAAATCTTGTGGTCGGGCAGCAGGCGGATGACCGGTGCGCGGCTTTACGCCATGCCGCACCTGCGCCCCGTGCGCTTTCGCAGCGGAGCTTTCGGCGTGGGCCGTCCCGAACCCGATCTGCTGGTGTCGCCGCAACACCGGATGCTGCTGCGCGGCCCCTCGGCACAGGCGCTGTTCAATACGCCCGAGGTTCTGGTGCGCGCGCAGGATCTGCTGAACGACCTGACGGTCACGGTCGATTACGCGGTGCGGGATGTCACCTACGTCCATATCCTGCTCGAACGGCACAACATCGTCTTCGCCAACGGGCTCGAGACGGAAAGTTTCCATCCGTCCAACACCGCGCTCGACATGATCGAACCCGACCAGCGCGAAGGCCTGCTTGCGCTGATGCCGGGGATCGAGGCGAACCCGCAAAGCTATGGCGATTATGCGCGGCGCAACCTGTCGGCATCCGAGGCGTCGATCCTGCGCCACGATATCGCGGCCTGAGTGTTGACTCTGCTTCACGCAGGCGTATAAGCCGCGCAACTCCGGTCGAAAGGCCGGGGTTTTTCATTGGTGTTGGTGGACCCCGCAAGGGGAAACCTGTCGCCCCTGCAAGGGGGAAAGGACAACGCCCTTCACAACCTCGAAGGAGATCAGCGGTGACCAAACGCACCTCTGCCAAGCACAAGATCGACCGCCGCATGGGCGAAAACATCTGGGGACGCCCGAAGTCCCCGGTGAACAAGCGCGAATACGGCCCTGGCCAGCACGGCCAGCGCCGCAAGAACAAGCTGTCGGACTTCGGTACGCAGCTGCGCGCCAAGCAGAAACTCAAGGGTTACTACGGCGACCTGACCGAAAAGCAGTTCCGCAAGATCTACGGCGAAGCTGAACGGGTCAAGGGCGATACCGGCGAGATGCTGGTGGGCATGCTCGAGCGTCGTCTCGACGCCGTCGTTTACCGCGCCAAGTTCGTTCCGACGATTTTTGCCGCCCGCCAGTTCGTCAACCACGGCCACGTGATGGTGAACGGCAAGCGCGTCAACATCGCGTCCTACCGCGTCAAGGAAGGCGATGTGATCGAGGTCCGTCAGAAGTCGAAGCAGATGGGTCTGGTTCTTGAAGCCGTTGCCCTGACCGAGCGTGACGTTCCCGACTACATCGAAGTCGACCATTCCAAGATGGTTGCAAAGTTCATCCGCACGCCGGGCCTGGGCGATGTGCCCTATCCGGTCCAGATGGAACCGAACCTGGTCGTCGAATACTACGCGAAGAACTGATCTGTCGCATCTGTGCACCGGGAGGCCCGCCTGTCTGGCGGGCCTCTTGCTTTTTGTGCGCTTCGCTCCAATTGTCGCGCCATGAAAAAGAGTGAAATCGAAGACCGTTTCGAACGTGGGTTGTTTGCTTCGCGCTGGTTGATGGCGCCGATGTATCTTGGTCTGATCATCGCGCTGGCGATGTTGACCGTGATTTTCCTGCGCGAATTGGTGTATTATGCGCCGCAGATCCTGACCCTTTCGCCGGAAAAGACCATTCTGGTCGTCCTTACGCTGATCGACCTGACGCTGGCGGCCAATCTTTTGTTGATCGTCATGTTCTCTGGCTACGAAAACTTCGTGTCGAAGTTCGATTTCGACGCGGGGACCGACCGCCCCGAATGGATGGGCAAGGTCGATTTCGGCGGCCTGAAGATGAAGCTTATCGCCTCGATCGTCGCGATTTCGGGTATCCATCTTCTGAAGCGGTTCATGGAAATAGGTGATTCCTCTTCGCCAGCCGCAGATGATCGCACGCTGATGTGGTTGACGGTGATCCATCTGACATTCGTCGTGTCCGGCGTGCTGATGGCGCTGATGGACTGGCTGCAATCGCGCAGCAAATAAGGGCGGCGACCGTTCATCCTGATAAACCCACTGGCCTTGCGCTTGGGCCATCGTTAGAAGCCGCCTGACAGGGGGTAGTTCCATGACCGACGCCATTCGACCGCAACCCGGCATCCTTGATATCGCGCTGTATCAGGGCGGCAAGGCGCATGTTGCGGGTGTGCAGAACGCGGTCAAGCTATCGTCGAACGAGAATCCCTTTGGCCCCTCGGACAAGTCGAAAGAGGCGTTCTCGCGCACTGTCCACTCTTTGCACCGCTATCCCGGCACCGATCACGCCGATCTTCGCGCCGCCATAGCCGAGGTGCACAGGCTCGATGCTGACCGCATCATTTGCGGTGTCGGGTCCGACGAGATCATCACCTTTCTGTGCCAGGCCTATGCCGGTCCGAAGGATGAGGTGGTCTTTACCGAGCACGGTTTCCTGATGTACCGGATTTCGGCGCTGGCCGTGGGCGCGACCCCGGTCGAAGTGGTCGAACGCGAACGGACGACCGATGTCGATGCCATCCTCGCCGCCTGTAACCGGCGGACGCGGCTTGTGTTTATCGCCAACCCGAACAATCCGACCGGAACGATGATTTCCATGGCCGAGGTCGAACGTCTGGCTGCGGGTCTGCCGAAGCAGGCCATTCTGGTGCTGGACGGGGCCTACGCCGAATATGTCGACGGTTATGACGGCGGGGCCGCGCTGATCGAAACCCGCAGCAATGTGTTCATGACCCGCACCTTTTCCAAGATCTACGGGCTGGGCGGGTTGCGGATCGGCTGGGGCTACGGGCCGCGTGCGATCGTCGATGTGCTCAACCGCATCCGCGGGCCGTTCAACCTGTCGACGACGCAACTCGAAACCGCCGAGGCGGCAGTGCGTGATCAGGATTTTGTGGCCAAGTGCCGATCGGAGAACGCCCGCATGCGGCATTGGCTTTCCGAAGCCTTGGCCGAACTCGGCGTGCCCTCGGATACGTCGATGGCAAATTTCGTTCTGGCCCGTTTCGCGTCGGAAGACGAAGCGGGGGCCTGCGATGCGTTTTTGCAAGAGCAGGGTCTGATCGTGCGGCGGGTGTCGTCCTACAAGCTGCCGCATTGCTTGCGGATCACCATCGGGGACGAAGCCGCCTGTCGCCGCGTCGCGCATGCCGTGGCGCAGTTCAAGGGTGTGAAATGACCCGCGCCGATGCCCCGTTGTATGACCGCGTCGCGTTTATCGGGCTGGGTCTGATCGCCTCGTCCATGGCATTGGCAATCCGTCAGTTCGGGCTGGCAAACGATATCGTCGGACATGCGAAATCCGCCGAGACGCGGGCGGTCGCGCTGGAAATCGGCTTGTGCGACCGTGTCTATGCAACAGCCGCCGAGGCGGTCGAGGGGGCCGATCTGGTCGTCCTGTGCGTTCCGGTCGGAGCGATGGGCGAAATCGCCGCCGCGATGGCCCCGCATCTGAAGCAAGGCGCCTGCGTGACCGATGTCGGCTCGGTAAAACAAGCGGTGATCGAGGCGGTCGCCGCGCATATTCCCGCCGGTGTCGCCTTTGTTCCGGCGCATCCGCTTGCCGGAACGGAACATTCAGGGCCGCGGTCGGGTTTTGCGACACTGTTCCAGAACCGCTGGTGCCTTTTGACCCCGACTGAAGCCTCGACCCCTGACGCGACCGCTCGTTTGCGTTCCCTGTGGGAAGGCATGGGGGCGAATGTCGACGAGATGGACGCAGGCCACCATGATCTGGTGCTGGCCGTGGTGTCGCACACGCCGCATCTGATCGCCTATACGATGGTCGGCGTTGCCGATCACCTGCGCCGCGTATCAAATTCCGAAGTGATCAAATATTCGGCTTCGGGATTCCGCGATTTTACCCGTATCGCCGCGTCCGACCCGACGATGTGGCGTGATGTGTTTTTGACCAACAAGGATGCCGTGCTGGATATCCTCGGCCGTTTCACCGAGGAATTGTTCGTCCTGCAGCGCGCCATCCGGATGGGGGATGGTGACGAGTTGCACGCTTATTTCACACGCACCCGCGCGATACGGCGCGGTATCATCGAGGCGGGTCAGGACACCTCGGCGCCCGATTTCGGCCGCGTCGCGGCGACGAAAAAGGACGTTTAGGTGCGGCGCTACGCCCTTGCCGCCCTATTGCTGGCGGCCGGTGCGGCGCAGGCCGAGATGACGACCTCGCCCCGTCCGCTGCCGCGCCCGGTCGAAGTGGCTGCCGCCACGGCGCCCCGACCGAAGCCGCGCCCGCCCGTGACAGAGCTGCCCCAAGCCGTTCCGCCAGAAGCGCTGGCACAACTTCCGCCATCGCTTGCAGCGCCGGTCGTGCGGCCCATGCCACGCCCTGCCGCCCTCGCTGCGCCGGTTCCGGCATTGCTGGCCGTTACCGTGGCGAAGGCGTTGCCGGGAATGATCAGGCCTATGCCGCGTCCTGCAACTCTGCTCGCCTCGGCGCCGGTAAAGCCGGAAAAGGGCGGGCTGGGCGGGCTGTTCGGCAACCGCAAGCCACGTAAACCGGTGGCGACCGACGGGTTCGTCTGCGGCGATCCCGACATCAGGGGAGACGAACTTGCCCCGGTCACGTCAAAGGTCAAAGGCTGCGGGATAGACGAGCCCGTTCGCATCACTTCCATCGACGGCATCCGCCTGCGTGGCACGGCGACGATAAACTGCGAAACGGCAAGCGCATTGAAAACCTGGATCGAAAAGGGAATGCGACCCGCCATGTCGAAAGAGGTGGTCGAGTTGCAGATTGCCGGCAGCTATGTCTGCCGCCCCCGTAACAATGTGCGCGGCAACAAGATCAGCGAGCACGGGCGCGGCAAGGCGGTCGACATCGCGGCTTTCGTGTTTTCGGATGGCAGCGAATGGTCGGTGTCACGCGATTATAACCGTCAGATGCGCAAGGCGCACAAGGCGGCCTGCGGTATATTCGGCACCACGCTCGGCCCCGGTTCCGATGGCTATCACGAAGACCACTTGCATTTTGACACGGCAAGTTATCGCTCCGGCCCCTACTGCCGCTAGTTGAGACGCGGTGCGGGGCCAAGCGGCAGGGGGCCAAGGCTCATCCGGCCCGATTGGAACGACAGTGGCACGGTCAGGATCGTCGGGTTGTCGCCCTGTGCGGACAAAAGCTCCATCGCGCGGGTGACGGTCGGGGAGACCTCGGCCGTGATCAGGCCCGCCGCGACCAGCACGGGCACAAGTTCGCGCCAGTTTTCGACCCGCAGGTCGATGCGGCCACTGGCAAGCCCGTTCGCGTCCGGTTCGACCATGCCTTCGGCGGAAACCACCAAGGTGCCCCAGCGCAGCAGGCCCTGCTTGACGACAAGGCGCGCCAGTTGTGGTGCGTTCTGTTGCGAATAGCGGTCAAGCGGGGCGGTCAGGGTGGCCACCGCATCGAGGTGGATTTCCTCGATCTGTTCGGGAAGATCTGACCGCCCCGCAAGCGCCATGAGAAAGCTGGCGTCGGGGCTGACCGTCGTCGCGTCGAACCCGATCTCGTGCGCTTTTGCGTCATCGGGCATCAGGCGCGTGGCAAAGGTCGCTTTCGTTGCCGCAACCTCCCAGCCGCTTTTGCCGGATAGCGCCAACCCTTCGCCCGACAGCACGGTGCGATCTAGCGCAAGCGCCGTGCCGGGGATGACGACAAGGCTGCCCTCAAGCTGGCTCGACCGAAGCGTGAACGGCCCCATCGGCGTATCGATGCGCTGTTCCTGCGGCAGTGCTGCGATCAGGTGCCATGGTTTCCACGTCATCATGAAAACCTGTGCAAAGGGCGCACTCCACCCCCAGCCGAGCGTGGTATCGGCAAGGACAGGATCGGTGACGGTCAGATCGAAACGGTTTGGAAATCCGCTGATCGAAACATCGCTGCGCGACGCGGTCAGCTCGCCATGCGGCTGTGCGAACCATTGATCGACCGCGCTTTCCATCGCCCGCGACCCTACGACCCAATAGCCCGCCCACAGCCCCGAGACGACCAGAAGCGCAATCAGCATCGCCCGCATCCGGATGCCCTTTCCAAGTTGTTCCGGCTGTTGTTTACAAGGGTAACACCATGAGGGCCAGTGAATGGACAGGATGCTTTGGGTCTTCGGCTACGGTTCGCTGATCTGGCACCCCGATTTTCCGGTGGCCGAACGGCATGTTGCGCGGCTGCGCGATTGGCATCGCAGCTTTTGCATGCGGTCGATCCATCACCGCGGTACGGTGGACGACCCCGGTCTGGTGCTGGCGCTCGACCGCGCTTCGGGCGCGCATTGCGACGGCGTGGCCTTTCGCGTCGCACCGGGGTTTGAGGAGGAAACGCTGGCCCGCCTGCGCGAACGCGAGTTGATCTCTTCGGCCTATCTGGAGGAATGGCTTGGCGTCACCCTGTCGGATGGCCGCGAGGTGGTGGCGCTGGCCTATGTGATCGACCCCGCGCATGACCAGTATTGCGGCGGCCTGCCGCTGGAAGAGCAAGCCGCGATCATCGCATCGGCCAAGGGCGGGCGCGGGCCGAACCGCGATTACCTTTATTCAACGGCGGAACATCTTGGGGAACTTGGCATTGCGGATGCAGACCTCGATTGGCTTAGCGCACGGGTGCGGCTGCTTTCGGCATGACGGGCTGGCCCTTGGCACGGGGCGCCGGACTGTTATGGTAAGCCGGTATAAAATCGTTTGGATGTGACCTGATGGACAAGTTCCGGGCCGAACCGGCCACGACCTTTAGCCAGCCGATCCGGCAGCTTGTGACGATGCTTGTCGTCGTCGTGCTGGTCGCGGCGGGGGCTTGGGTCATCCACAATCAGGTGACCGAGATTTTCCGCACCAATCCGCTGCTGAACGGGTTCATCGCGGGCGTGTTCTTTCTGGGCGTCCTGACCTGCTTTTGGCAGGTGCTGATCCTGATGCAATCGGTCAGCTGGATCGAGGATTTCGTGCGCCATATTCCGGGCCACGAAAATACCCGCCCGCCGCGTTTGCTGGCGCCGCTCGCGTCATTGCTGCGGTCACGGGCCAAGAAGATGCAGGTGAGCAATTCGTCATCGCGTTCGATCCTCGAATCCGTGGCGACGCGCATCGACGAGGCGCGCGATATCACGCGCTATCTGACGAACCTGCTGATTTTCCTTGGTCTTTTGGGCACGTTCTACGGTCTTGCTACAACGGTTCCGGCGGTGGTTGAAACGATCCGCTCGCTTGCCCCGAAAGAGGGCGAGACGGGGATACAGGTGTTTTCCAAGCTGATGGGGGCCTTGAAAGCCAATTGGGCGGCATGGGCACGGCGTTTTCGTCGTCGCTGCTGGGGCTTGCCGGGTCGCTGGTCGTGGGGCTTTTGGAACTGTTCGCGGGCCACGGGCAGAACCGGTTTTACCGCGAGTTGGAGGAATGGCTGTCGTCGATCACCCGCGTCAGTCTGGCGTCCGAGGGCGAGGGTGGAGATAGCAGCGCTATGGCGGCGGTGCTTGACCAGATGGGCGCGCAAATGGACGCGCTGCAAACGCTTTACACCCAATCCGACATCACGCGGGTCATGGTCGAGGACAAGATCGACGATCTGTCGCGTGCCATCAGCAGGTTGGCCGAACGGATGGAGGCGGAAAGCGGGCAGGTGGCGGTGCTGGGCCGGATTGCCGACGGGCAGGATAGGTTGATCGCGGCGCTTACGGGGGCCGAGGGCGGGGCGAGCGCGGATGCCGAAAGCCGGATGCGGCTGCGGTCGATCGATGTGCAACTGCTTCGTATCCTTGAAGAAATCTCGGCAGGACGACAGGAAAGCATCGCCGATCTGCGCGGTGATCTGTCGGCGCTGACGGCTGCGATCCGCACGCTGTCGCGCGGCACGGTCGGGCGAGGGTAAGCCATGGGCCTGCGGTCACGGCGCGATTCAGCGATGATCTGGCCGGGGTTCGTGGACGCCGTGACCACGCTTTTGATGGTGATGATGTTCATCCTGACCATCTTTACCATGATGCAGGTTGTGCTGCGCGACGAGATAAATACCCAATCGAATCAGTTGGATAGCCTGACCGACCAGATTGCCCAACTGGCCGATGCGCTGGGCATCGAGAAGCAGAGGGCGGCGGACCTGACGGCGCAGGTCGCAACGCTGGATGCGTCACTGGCCGCGGCACAGGCCAAGGGGGAACAGCAGGCGTCGCTGATCGCTTCACTTTCCGGTCAGTTGGCCACGGCGCAGGGTGATCTGGCGGCGGCGCAGGGCAAGATCGTCAGCTTCGAGGCGCAGGTGGCGTCGCTGCTTGCCGACAAGCAGACCCTGACCGCTTCGGTGCAAGAGCTTGAGGATGCACAGAAAAAACTGCTGACCGAGCAAGAGGCGGCGCAGCTTGCGCTGGCGCAGGCAAGGGGCGAAATCGACAAGCAGGCCGAAGAGGCGCGGTTGGCGGCGGCGCGGCGCGAGGCTTTGGCCGCATTGGTCGAGACGCTTCGCAAGCAATCGACCGAGGCCACCGCGCGGCTTTCGGATGCCGAGGCGGCGCGTCTGGTGGATGCCAAGGCCTTGGAAGAGCTGCGGGAAAGGCTGAAATCTTCGGATGACGAGATCACCGCGATGACCTTGGCGCTGGAGGAAAAGCGCAAGGAAGCCGAGGATACGTTAACGCTTTTGGCGGCGGCCAAGACAGCGGCGGCGCAGGCTACCGAGGGTGTGACGGGCAAGGATGCGGCGCTGGAAATTGCCCGTCAGGCGCTGAGCGAGGAACAGGCCAAGTCACTGGACGCGCAGCGCAAAATGGCGCTTTTGAACGAACAGATCGCGTCTTTGCGGGGGCAGTTGGCAAGCCTGCAAGCGGTGCTGAACGAGGCGGCGGACAAGGATGCTGCGGCCAAGGTCCAGCTGGAAAACCTCGGCTCACAGCTTAACGCGGCGCTGGCGCAGGTGGCTTCGGAACAGAGGAAGCGCGCCGAGATGGAAGCGGCCGAACGGGTGCGGTTGGCGGCTGAAAATGCGGACCTTGCCAAGTATCGGTCGGAATTCTTCGGCAAGCTGTCGCAACTGCTGGACGGGCGGCAGGGCGTGCGGGTTGTCGGCGACCGGTTCGTGTTTTCGTCCGAGGTCCTGTTCCAGCCCGGTGCTGCCGATCTGGCACCCGAAGGGCAGGCGCAGATTGCGGGGGTGGTGAAAATCCTGAATGAAATCAAGGATCAAATCCCTGAAGGCATCGACTGGATCATTCGGGTTGACGGCCATACCGACAATATCCCGCTGTCGGGCAACGGGCTTTTCCGCGACAACTGGGAGCTTTCGCAGGCCCGCGCGCTGTCAGTCGTGCGCTATATGCAGACGGGTCTTGGCTTTCCGCCCGAGCGGTTGGCGGCGACCGGATTTGGCGAATATCGCCCCGTGGCGGCCGGAAATGACGAGGCGTCGCGGGCGATGAACCGGCGGATCGAGTTGAAGCTGACCGAGCGGTAGGCGCGATGCACAACCGATGCACACCCTGTGCAGACGAAACGGCAAAAAGGCTTAACGCAGGTTCATTATTTCAGAGCTTCGGTCGAGTTCGACCCCGTCGCGGGTAAGGACCACGCTGGCGGTGTAATCTCCAGCTGGCCAGTTCGCGCCCTTGCGACCGATGGCGCGGAAGGAACGGGCCTGCGTGCGGTCGATGGTGACTGTGTCGGAAATCACCTCACCTTCGGGTCCGATGATGGAAAGGGTCAGTTCGTCGCCCTGACGCGGGCCGAACAGATGCGCCCAGATGACGAGCGCGGGAGAGGTCGCGCTGGCGGTGGGCGCGGTGCCTGCCTTGATCGCATCGAATTCCGGCACGGCGGGGGAAAGGCCGATGCCGACGATGCCGCCGGCAAGATAGGGCATCGGGTCGCGCCAGAGATCATCGGTCACGCCGCCGCAGGTGGTGGCTTCGGGGGCGAAGGGGTCGAGTTCCTTGCCGCCCTTGCGGACCGAGAGGTGCAGGTGGGGGAATTGCGTGTTGCCAGACAGGCCGATCTGGCCGAGGGGGGTGCCCGCCGTGACCGCTTGGCCTGCGGCGACGAGGATGCTGCCCTGTTTCATGTGGCAATACTGGGTTTCCCAGCCGTCTGCGTGCGTGATGGCGAGGCCGTTGCCGCAATCCTGCCCTGCGGGGAAGGGTTGGGTGTCGGGCACGCCATCGCGGATCGCGCGGACGGTGCCACCCGCCGCTGCGCGGACGGTGACACCTGCCTCCATCTCGGTAAGGGTCGGAATGGCGAAATCGGTGCCGTCATGGCCGTCATAGCCCAGCGGGCCACAGAACGGGTCAGCCACGCCGGGGCTGGCGTCATGGTCGAAGTAGTTTTGCACGAAGCAGGTGGTGCCGATGGTGCAATCGACCGGCTGCACCAATTCAAAGGCCCCCGCCGGAAGGGCGAGGGCCAATGATATCGCTGATAGCCTGATCATTCCGCCGTTAGCAGGGGCGGTTTCGACCCCGTAAGGCGCGGCTTGGCGGGTTCTTCGACGTTCAGGACGATTTCACCGTCCTTGACCAGAACCTTGACCACGCCACCTTTGGTCAGTTTGCCGAACAGCAGTTCTTCGGCCAGCGGCTTCTTGATGTATTCCTGAATCACGCGGCCAAGCGGGCGGGCGCCCATCTTGTCATCATAACCCTTGTCACCCAGCCAAAGTGCGGCTTCGGGCGAAAGTTCGATGTGAACGCCACGGTCCAGAAGCTGCGCTTCGAGTTGCAGCACGAATTTCTCGACCACTTGCAGGATGATTTCCTTGCCCAAGGGGGCGAAGGAGATCACCGCGTCAAGGCGGTTGCGGAATTCGGGGGTAAAGGTCCGCTCGATTGCGGCGGTGTCTTCACCCGTGCGGCGGTCACGGCCGAAACCGATGGCCGATTTCGACATTTCCGACGCGCCCGCGTTCGAGGTCATGATCAGGATGACGTTGCGGAAATCGACCGTGCGACCGTTATGGTCGGTCAGTTTGCCGTGGTCCATGACCTGCAAGAGGATGTTGTAGACATCGGGGTGCGCCTTTTCCATTTCGTCCAGAAGCAGGACGCAATGGGGGTGCTGGTCGATGCCATCGGTAAGCATGCCGCCCTGATCGAAGCCGACATAACCCGGAGGCGCACCGATGAGGCGGGAAACCGCGTGTTTCTCCATGTATTCCGACATGTCGAAGCGCAGCAGTTCCACGCCGAGCGAGGAGGCGAGCTGCTTGGCGACCTCGGTTTTACCCACGCCCGTGGGTCCGGCGAACAGGTAGTTGCCGATGGGCTTTTCGGGTTCGCGCAGGCCGGCGCGGGCGAGTTTGATCGCCGAACACAGGGCCTCGACGGCCTTGTCCTGACCGAAGACCACGCGCTTGAGCGTTTTTTCAAGGTCGCGCAGGGTTTCGGCATCGTCCTTGGACACGTTCTTGGGCGGGATGCGGGCGATTTTCGCCACGACAGCCTCGATCTCTTTGGTGCCGAGTGTCTTGCGCTTCTTGCCTTCGGGCAGCAGGTGCTGGGCGGCACCGGCCTCGTCGATCACGTCGATTGCGCTGTCGGGCAGTTTGCGGTCGTGGATGTAGCGCGCGGCCAGTTCCACTGCCGACTTGATGGCGTCAGAGGTGTAGCGCAGGTCGTGATGTTCCTCGAAATGCGGTTTCAGACCCATCAGGATCTTGATCGCATCGGGGACCGAAGGTTCGTTCACGTCGATCTTCTGGAAGCGGCGCGACAGGGCGCGGTCTTTTTCGAAGTGCTGGCGGAATTCTTTATAGGTGGTCGAACCCATGCAGCGCAGTTTGCCGCCCTGAAGCGCGGGCTTGAGCAGGTTGCTTGCATCCATCGCGCCACCCGACGTGGCACCTGCACCGATGACGGTGTGGATTTCGTCGATGAACAGGATCGCGTCGGGGTGATCCTCCATTTCCTTGACGACCGCTTTCAGGCGTTCTTCAAAGTCGCCACGATAGCGGGTGCCAGCCAGAAGCGCGCCCATGTCGAGCGAGAAAATCGTGGCATGGGCCAGAACTTCGGGGACTTCTTTCTTGACGATCTTCCATGCCAGACCTTCGGCGATGGCGGTTTTGCCCACGCCCGGATCGCCCACCAGAAGCGGGTTATTCTTGCGGCGGCGGCAGAGGACCTGAATGGCACGCTCTACCTCGGCATCGCGGCCGATCAGGGGGTCGACATCGCCCTTGCGGGCTTTGACGTTCAGGTCGACGCAGTATTTCGACAGGGCGGATTCCTTCGCCTCGCCTGCTTCGGCTTTCGGGGTTTCCTGATGCTCTTCGGCGCCGGAAACGGGGCGGGATTCGCCGTAGGACGGGTCTTTCGCCACGCCATGCGCGATGAAGTTTACCGCATCGTAACGGGTCATGTCCTGCTCTTGCAGGAAGTAGGCGGCGTTCGATTCACGTTCGGCGAAGATCGCGACCAGCACGTTGGCGCCGGTCACTTCGGTGCGGCCTGACGACTGCACGTGGATTGCGGCGCGCTGGATGACGCGCTGGAAGGCGGCGGTGGGCACCGCTTCGGAGCCTTCGACATCGGTGACGAGGGTGGAAAGGTCGTCGTCGATGAATTCCACCAGCGTCTTGCGAAGATCATCGAGGTTGACCGAACACGCCTTCATCACGCGGGCGGCATCGGGTTCGTCGATCAGGGCCAGAAGGAGATGCTCCAGCGTGGCGAGTTCGTGTCTGCGTGCATTCGCCAGCGCCAAGGCGCCGTGAATGGCCTGCTCGAGGGTGGTTGAAAATGACGGCACGTTTGGTGCTCCTGTCCTGCGGGTCGGTCGGGGTCTGCAAGACCCGCTCCGACCGTGGCCTCATGGTTCTAGAGTTCGGCTTTATTCGCCACACTTCAAGGACTATTTGGCGCTAATTTCGGTTTGCCGCCGAAGGGTGATAAAAAGTGAACGGACGGCGGGTGTTTTGCCTAGAAGCTGTCCTTGCGGGACCGGATTTCGGCGAAAACCTTGACATCGGATGCGGTGCCAAGGTTCAGGTTGGCCCTTATTTCCGCGCTGTGGGTGCGGAGGAAGGGGTTGGTTGCCAGTTCTTCGGAAAGCATGACGGGCACGGTGGGTTTCCCTGCAGCGCGAAGGCTTGCCACCAGTTCTGACCGAGAGATAAGCGCGGCGTTCGCGGGTTCAAGGGTCAGCGCGAAACGGATGTTGCCGGTGGTGTATTCGTGGCCCGAGCAGATCAGGGTTTCGGGGGGAAGTGTCACCAGTTTCTGCAGGCTTTCGTGCATCTGGTCGGGCGTGCCTTCGAACAGGCGGCCGCAGCCTGCGGCCATCAGGCTGTCGGCGGTGAAGGCGAGTTTCGCTTGCGGCAGGTGAAAGGCGATGTGGCCGACGGTGTGACCCGGAACGTCGATCACCTGCACCGCATGCCCTGCAAAGGTGAAATCGCCCGTAAGCGCGGTGTCGAGCGGGGGCAGGCGGTGGGCGTCGGCTTTGGCGCCAAAGGTGCGGGCTCCCGTGGCCGCGACAAGGGCTGCGACGCCGTCGATATGGTCCCAGTGGTGATGCGTCAGCCAGATTTCTGAAAGCTGCCAGCCGCGTTCGGCCAGGGCCGCAAGGATCGGCGGCGCTTCGGGGACGTCGATGCAGGCGGTGGCGCCGGTTGCGGGATCGTGGAGGAGGTAGGCGTAATTGTCCTTGAGGCAGGGGATCGTCACCAGTTCAAGCGCCATGGCCTTCGCTCCGTTCTTCGCTATTCTGGTGCCAGTCTGGACCGGCAGGAAAGCCAAGTGCAATGCACCTCGATGTGCTCGACCTTCGGAATTTCTATTATCGCACGCAGTTGGGCCGCGTGGCGCAGCGGGCGATCCGCGATCAGGTCGTAAACATGTGGCCGGTGCAGGCGGGGCAGACCGTGGCGGGCTTCGGTTTCGCGGTGCCCTTGTTGCGCCCTTATATGACCGAGGCGCGGCGGGTGATCGGGCTGATGCCGGGGCCGCAGGGGGTGATGCCCTGGCCTGCGGGGCTGGAGAACGTGTCGGTGCTGTGCGAGGAAGAGCATTGGCCGATTTCCACGGGCTTCATCGACCGGCTGGTGATGCTGCACGGGCTGGAAACATCGGAACATCCTTCGGAAGTGTTGCAGGAGGCGCATCGCGTGCTGGGGCCGGGGGGCAAGGCGCTGTTCATCGTGCCCAACCGGTCGGGGCTATGGGCGCGGCGCGACGGCACGCCCTTTGGCTTTGGCCGCCCCTATTCGATGAGCCAGCTGGAAACCCAGATCAAACGGCATGGTTTTACGCCGGAACGCACCTGCGCCGCGCTGTTCGCCCCGCCCGCGCAAAGCCGGTTCTGGCTGCGGACGGCGGATTTCTGGGAAAGTTTCGGTCGCCGCTTCGGCCCGTGGCTGGCAGGGGGCGTGCTGATGGTCGAGGCCAGCAAGCAGGTTTACGCGCCGACACGGGGCGGATTGGGCGCGGTGGTGCGACGCCCGCTGCGGGTGCTGGAGGGCGTGGGCAAGGGCGTGCCGGAACCGGCGATGACACGCGGGGAAGGCGGAATTTGACGCAAATTCCGCGCCGAAATCCGACGCGGATTTCGAGGTCGTGCGGGTTGATGCGGAGCGCCCGGAAATTGCGTCAATTTCCGATGCAGAGTTTGTGTCAAACTCTGGTTTCAGGCCGGTTGGCCGTTTGATTCCCCGCCCCGCCCGGTGGCGGCTTGCAGCAAAGCGTCGCAGGTGCCTTGGCGGCCGCAGCGCGCACAGAAAAACTTGGATTATTCCTTTGACGATGCGCGACCTAAGCGATTGCGGGGTGCATGGACCTCTGCTAATGACGCGCAAAATCTAGAGCCGACGCGCGCAGCAGCGTGCGCCACCTAATTGCTTTGCCCGCAGGTCAGCGGGACAGGGCCAAGACAGCGGAAGGGTTGACGTGTCCGAACCAGCTTCGATCTCAACTGGCATCGCCGCACGCTATGCGACGGCGCTTTTCGACCTCGCGAAGGAAGAAGGCGGCCTTGTCGCGCTTGAAGCGGATGCCGATGCGCTTGCTGCCGCCTTGGCCGCAAGCCCGGAACTTGTGGCCATGATCGGCTCGCCGCTCGTGTCGCGCGACGAACAGACGGGTGCTATCACTGCAATCGCCGCGAAGATGGGTCTTTCGGCCCTCGTGGCGAACACGTTGGCCTTGATGGCGCAAAAGCGCCGCCTGTTCGTGTTGCCGCACCTTGTGAACGACCTGCTCGCGCGTATCGCCACCGAAAAGGGCGAAGTGACCGCCGAGGTCACGAGTGCCGCCGCACTCACCGCCGATCAGGCGCAGAAACTGGCCGCCACGCTGAAAGCGCGGGTCGGCAAGGACGTGAAATTGAAAACCGCCGTCGACAGCACACTTATCGGTGGGTTGGTCGTCAAGCTGGGCTCGACCATGATCGACACGTCGGTCAAATCGAAGCTCGCGGCTCTCCAGAATGCAATGAAAGAGGTTGGGTGATGGGAATTCAGGCTGCTGAGATCTCTGCGATCCTGAAAGAGCAGATCAAGAACTTTGGCATGGATGCCGAAGTGGCCGAAGTGGGCCGTGTTCTTTCGGTGGGTGACGGGATCGCCCGCGTGCACGGGCTGGACAATGTCCAGGCCGGTGAAATGGTTGAATTCCCCGGTGGTATCCGCGGGATGGCGCTGAACCTCGAAGTCGACAACGTCGGCGTCGTGATCTTCGGTTCCGACCAGGACATCAAGGAGGGCGACGTCGTCAAGCGCACCAAGTCCATCGTGGACGTGCCCGCAGGCAACGCGCTGCTGGGCCGCGTGGTTGACGGTCTGGGCAACCCGATCGACGGCAAGGGCCCGATCGCCGCGACCGAGCGTCGCGTGGCCGACGTGAAAGCGCCGGGCATCATTCCGCGCAAATCGGTGCACGAGCCGATGGCGACCGGCCTGAAGGCCGTCGACGCAATGATCCCGGTTGGCCGTGGCCAGCGCGAATTGATCATCGGCGACCGCCAGACCGGCAAGACCGCCGTGGCGCTCGACACCATCCTGAACCAGAAATCGTATAACGAAGCTGCCGGTTCGGACGAAAGCAAGAAGCTGTATTGCATCTATGTCGGCATCGGCCAGAAGCGGTCGACCGTCGCGCAGTTGGTGAAGAAGCTCGAGGAAACCGGTGCGATCGACTACACGATCGTGGTTGCCGCGACCGCTTCGGACCCGGCGCCGATGCAGTTCCTCGCCCCCTATGCCGCGACCGCGATGGCGGAATTCTTCCGCGACAACGGCCGCCATGCGCTGATCATCTATGATGACCTGTCCAAGCAGGCCGTGTCGTATCGCCAGATGTCGCTGCTGCTGCGCCGTCCGCCGGGACGCGAAGCCTATCCGGGCGACGTGTTCTACCTGCACTCGCGCCTGCTGGAGCGGTCGTGCAAACTGAACGAAGACCTCGGTTCGGGTTCGTTGACCGCGCTGCCGATCATCGAAACCCAGGGCGGCGACGTTTCGGCCTTTATCCCGACGAACGTGATCTCGATCACCGACGGGCAGATCTTCCTTGAAACCGAACTGTTCTATCAGGGCATCCGCCCCGCAGTGAACACCGGTCTGTCGGTTTCCCGCGTGGGTTCGTCCGCACAGACCAACGCGATGAAGTCGGTCGCCGGCAAGGTTAAGCTTGAATTGGCGCAGTACCGCGAAATGGCGGCATTTGCGCAGTTCGGTTCGGACCTCGACGCGTCGACCCAGCAGTTGCTGAACCGTGGCGCGCGTCTGACCGAGCTGATGAAGCAGGCCCAGTATTCGCCGCTGACCAACGCCGAGATCGTCTGCGTGATCTTTGCGGGCACCAACGGCTATCTCGACAAGGTCGCCGTCAAGGACGTTGGCCGTTTCGAGGCCGGTCTGCTGAAGCACCTGCGCGGCGCTGGCAAGGCTTTGCTTGACGACATCACCACCAAGGACCGCAAGGTTTCCGGTGATCTGGAAAAAGCGATCCGTGCCGAACTGGACAAGTTCGCGAAAGACTTCGCCTGAGGGCGGGGCAGGGAGATAAACGATGCCCAGCCTTAAGGACCTGAAAAACAAGATCGCGAGCGTGAAGAACACGCGCAAGATCACCAAGGCGATGCAGATGGTTTCGGCGGCTAAACTCCGCCGGGCCCAGGATGCTGCCGAGGCTGCACGCCCCTATGCCGAGCGGATGAATTCCGTGATGGCGGGGCTGGCGGCTGCGGCTGGATCGTCGACCTCGGCGCCCCGCCTGTTGGCGGGGACCGGGTCGGACAAGGTGCATCTGCTGGTGGTGATGACTGCCGAGCGCGGGCTGTGCGGGGGCTTCAACAGCACCATCGCACGTCTGGCGCGTCTGCGGGCGCAAGAGCTGCTGGCGGCAGGCAAGACGGTCAAGATCCTGACCGTCGGCAAAAAGGGACGCGAGGCGCTGAAACGCGACCTTGGCGCAAATTTTGTCGGCCATGTCGACCTGTCGGATGTCAAACGCGTGGGTTACGTGAACGCGCAGGCCATCGCGCGCGAGATCATCGGCCGTTTCGACGGTGGCGAGTTCGACGTGGCGACGCTGTTCTTCAACCGCTTCCAGTCGGTGATCAGCCAGATCCCGACCGCGCAACAGGTGATCCCCGCCAAGTTCGACGGCGCTGCGGTCACTGCACTGTACGATTACGAGCCGAGCGAAGAGGCCATTCTGGCCGACCTTCTGCCGCGCGGCTTGGCGACGCAGGTCTTTACCGCCCTGCTGGAGAATGGTGCTTCCGAACAGGGCGCACGGATGAGCGCGATGGACAACGCAACGCGCAACGCAGGCGAGATGATCACGAAATACACGACGATCTACAACCGCTCGCGTCAGGCTGCGATCACCAAAGAGCTTATCGAAATCATTTCGGGCGCTGAAGCGCTCTGACGAACTGGAGAAACACTATGGCAAAAGCACCGAAAGCAGCTGCCGCGGCAGGCAAGGTGACGCAGGTCATCGGCGCCGTGGTTGACGTTCAGTTCGATGGTCCCCTTCCGGCCATTCTGAACGCCCTCGAAACCCACAACAACGGCAAGCGGCTGATCCTCGAAGTGGCGCAGCACCTTGGCGAGAACACGGTTCGTACCATCGCCATGGACGGAACCGAAGGCATGGTGCGCGGTGCGCCCGTGACCGACCTTGGCATGCCGATCTCGGTGCCGGTGGGTGACGCGACGCTGGGCCGCATCATCAACGTGATCGGCGAACCGATCGACGAAAAAGGCCCGATCTCGGCTGCTGAAACGCGCCCGATCCACCGCGCCGCCCCGAGCTTTGCCGAACAGGCGACGAGCAGCCAGATCCTTGTGACCGGGATCAAGGTGATCGACCTTTTGGCCCCCTATTCCAAGGGTGGCAAGATCGGTCTGTTCGGCGGTGCCGGCGTCGGCAAGACCGTTCTGATCATGGAGTTGATCAACAACATCGCCAAGGTCCACTCGGGCTATTCCGTGTTCGCCGGTGTTGGTGAACGGACCCGTGAAGGCAACGACCTTTACCACGAGATGATGGACTCGGGCGTTATCAAGATCGACAACCTGACCGAATCCAAAGTGGCGCTGGTTTACGGCCAGATGAACGAACCGCCGGGAGCGCGTATGCGCGTGGCGCTGACCGGTCTGACGCTGGCCGAACAGTTCCGCGACCAGTCGGGCACGGACGTTCTGTTCTTCGTCGACAACATCTTCCGCTTCACCCAAGCCGGTTCCGAAGTGTCGGCCCTTCTGGGTCGTATCCCGTCGGCCGTGGGCTACCAGCCGACGCTGGCGACCGACATGGGCGCGCTGCAGGAACGCATCACCTCGACCAAAGCGGGTTCGATCACGTCGGTTCAGGCGATCTATGTTCCGGCCGACGACCTTACCGACCCTGCTCCTGCAACGTCCTTCGCCCACCTCGACGCCACGACCAACCTGAGCCGTGCGATTTCGGAACTGGGTATCTACCCGGCCGTCGACCCGCTCGACTCGACCTCGCGTCTGATGGACCCGACGATCGTTGGTCAGGAACATTACGACGTGGCACGTTCGGTGCAGGGCATCCTGCAACGCTACAAATCGCTTCAGGACATCATCGCCATCCTTGGCATGGACGAACTGAGCGAAGACGACAAGCTGACCGTGGCCCGTGCCCGCAAGATCCAGCGTTTCCTGTCGCAGCCGTTCGACGTTGCGAAAGTGTTCACCGGATCGGACGGCGTGCAGGTTCCGCTGGAAAAAACCATCGCCTCGTTCAAGGCGGTTGTGGCTGGCGAATACGATCACCTGCCGGAAGCCGCCTTCTACATGGTCGGCGACATCGATGAAGTGGTTGCCAAGGCCCAGCGTCTCGCCGCGGCTGCGGCCTAAGGGGGCGACATGGCAGGCACGCTGCAATTCGACCTCGTCTCGCCGGAACGGAGGCTTGCCTCTGTTGCCGCGACCGAGGTGCAGATTCCGGGCGCCGATGGCGACCTGACGGCGATGGAGGGGCATGCCCCGACCATCACCACGCTGCGGCCCGGCATCCTGCGGGCTGTGGGGGCCAGCGGGGTCAAGGCCTTTGTCGTGACCGGCGGTTTTGCCGAAATCACGGCTGCGGGCGTTTCGGTTCTGGCCGAGCGCGCGGTTCCGCTGGAGGAAGCCAACGCGGCCCTGTTCGAGTCGTTGACTGCCGAGGCCCGCGAGGCTGCGGCGGCAATCGAGGACAAGGACGTCGGCGACAAGCTGGTTGCCGATATGGCTGCTTTGCGGGCGGCGACGGGTCTTTGATCCGTTAACACCTGCGGCTGAAATAAGGGGCCCCGCCGAAAGGCGGGGCTTTTCTATGCTTTTTGCGCCATGCGCTTGCCGTTTTACCCCGTTAGTTTGCGGCCATGGGATCGAAAGCGTCAAAGATCGTGCTGACAGGAACCATCGGCGTCCAACAGGGCAGCCGGGTGCTTTTTTCCGATTACGTCAACGACGGCCCGATGTGGACGGGACAGGGCGACCGCGAAAGCCGCCATCTGATCACGTTCAAGGATGCCTTCCTCGCGTCACCTGCGGTGATCGTGGGGATATCGCTTTGGGACACCGACCATATGGCGAATATGCGGGCCGACCTGTCGGCCGAACTGGTGACGGCGACGGGATTCCAGCTTGTGTTCCGCACCTGGGGCGACACGCGGATCGCGCGGCTGCGGGCAGACTGGACTGCCGTGGGGCCGTTGCGGGACGAGGATTCGTGGGACGTCGAGTGACGGGGATGCGCCATCAAGGCGCATCCTTCGCAGCGGTTTACGAACGCTGGTACATGCCTTCGTAGATCGGCACGAGGGTGTCGACCTCGAACAGGGATGACACCGAGGTGCCGTTCCAGATGTTCAGGATGGCTTGGGCGAACATGGGTGCGGTGGGAACGATCCGGATGTTCGGGGCGGCTTTCACCTTGTCGGTCGGTTCGATGCTATCGGTGATAACAAGCGATTTCATCACCGATTTGGTGATGCGTTCGACCGCCGGGCCGGACAGGACGCCGTGGGTGATGTAGCTGTGCACTTCGGTTGCGCCGTTTTCCATCAGCACTTCGGCGGCTTTGCACAGCGTGCCTGCGGTGTCGCAGATGTCGTCGACGATGATGCATTTCTTGCCGGCGACGTTGCCGATCACGGTCATCTCGGCAATCTCGCCCGCCTTTTCGCGGCGCTTGTCGACAATGGAGAGCGGCGCATGGATGCGCTTGGCCAATTCGCGCGCGCGGGCCACGCCGCCCACATCGGGCGAGACGACCATCAGATCATCCATCTGGCCCTTGAAGTTGTGCTCGATATCCAGCGCAAAGACGGGGCTGGCATAAAGGTTGTCGACCGGCAGGTCGAAAAAGCCCTGTATCTGTGCCGCGTGCAGATCAAGCGTGAGCACGCGGTCAACCCCTGCCTCGGCGATCAGGTTTGCGACCAGCTTGGCGGAAATCGGCGTGCGGGCCTTGGCGCGGCGGTCTTGGCGGGCATAGCCGAAATAGGGGATAACCGCGGTGATGCGGCTGGCCGACGACCGGCGCAGCGCATCGACCATGATAAGCAGTTCCATCAGGTTGTCGTTTGCGGGGTTCGACGTTGGCTGGATGACATACATATCCTCGCCGCGCACGTTTTCGAACACCTCGACGAAGATTTCCTGATCGTTGAACCGCTCGACCCGTGCGTCGACAAGGTTGACCGACATGCCGCGATGCATCGACATCCGGCGGGCGATGGCTTTGGCAAGCGACAGGTTCGCATTGCCCGAGATCAGCTTCGGTTCGGTTATGGCTGCCATGGAGTCTCCGGTGGGCTCGGATAAGGGTTGGACGTGCCTTATCACCGCGATACGCTGATGGGAACACGGGCGAAAGCAGAGGGGCTGCAAGTGAAGCAGATTGATTACTATTTGGCGCTGCAAAGCCCTTGGGTGTATCTGGCCGGACGGCGGCCTGCCGAGATCGCGGCGCAGCACGGGGCACGGCTGGTTTACAAGCCACTCGATCCGGCGGCGCTGTTCCCGCGCACGGGGGGCAAGGTGCGGGACGAACGGCATCCGTCGCGCAATTCCTATGCCGCCGAGGACAGGGCGCGGCAGGCAAAGCTGCTGGGGGTCGACCTGCGCGAGCCGCTGTTCCGCAGCCCCAATGCGGCGCCTGCCGCCTATGCGCTGATCGCGGCGCAGTCGGCAGGGGGCGGCGACCTTGCCGGTTACGTGCAGGCGATCGGGCGGGCGATGTGGGCCGAGGGCAAGGACATCGGCGATGACGAGGTGATTGCGGCGGCGCTGGCCTCGAACGGGTTCGACCCCAAGGTTGCGGATCGCGGGATGCTGATGGCGGCGGAAACCTACGGTGCCAATCTGGAAGAGGCGGTGACGGCGGGGGTTTTCGGCGTGCCGTTCTTCGTGACCGGCGGCGCAAGGTTCTGGGGGCAGGACCGGCTTGACATGCTGGACGCGCATCTTGGCGGCAGGCTTTAGGCAAAGGGGCGCGGTTTTGAAGCTTAAGCTTCAAAACCGCGCCTTGGGTCAGCCGCGCAGGGCGGTGATGAAATCATCCACGTCAGCCTCGGTCGTCGACCACGAGGCGACCATGCGGGCAGTTTCGCGGCCATCGGGCAGGGGGCGCTGGTCGTAATAGACCGCACCGGCGTCTTGCAGGCGGGCGTGGCCACCCTGCTGCCAATTGGCAAAGACCATGTTGGCTTGCGTCGGGTGGGTCAGCGCCGCGCTGTTGAGCGCAGCGATACCTTCGCCCAGCCTTGCGCCCATGGCATTGGCGCGTGCGGCGAGGGTGAGCCAAAGATCATCGGTCAGATAGGCGAGCATCTGTGCCGAGAGGTAGCGGTGTTTGGAAAACAGGTGCCCCGCACGTTTGCGGCGGAGTTCGAATTCCCATGCGTGGGCGGGGTCGAAGAAGATGACCGCTTCCACGCCCAGAAGCCCGTTTTTCGTGCCGCCGAAGGAAACGGCGTCGATGCCCGCCTTCCATGTCATTTCGGCAGGGGTGCAGCCCAAGGCGACAAGCGCATTGGCAAAGCGTGCGCCGTCGAGGTGGCAGGGCAGGCCCCGCGCCCGCGCCTGCGCGGTGAGGGCGGCGATTTCGGCGGGCGTGTAGACGGTTCCGGCCTCGGTCACGTTGGTGATCGACAGCATACCGCGCTGCACGCCGTGCACGCCGCTTGCGCCCGTGGTTTCCAGCGCGGCCGAAAGGGTTTCGGGCGTCATGCGGCCATGCACCCCGTCGACCAGCACCAGCTTTGCGCCTGCGGTGTAGAATTCGGGTGCGCCGCATTCGTCCATTTCGATATGGGCGTGGCGGTGGCAGAACACTGCGCCCCATGGCGGGGTGAGGGTGGCGATGGCCAGCGCATTGGCGACGGTGCCTGTGGCCACAAGGTAGACGGCGGCTTCGGGGGCCTCGAACACCTGCCGGATACGGGCGGTGACTTCTGCCATGATCCGGTCGCCGCCATAGCTGCGGTCATAGCCTGCGTTGGCTTTCAGCAGGGCGGCCATGATTTCGGGCGGCGCGCCCGAGGCGTTGTCAGAGGCGAAGAACATGGTCAGGCTTGATCCTCGATGATGTAATCGTCCCAGTCATCCTCATCCACCTCGTATTCCGGCACGGTGCGGCCGCGCATGGAATTGCCGGTGGTGTGGGGGCTTTCGGGGTCGCCCGTGATCAGCGGGTGCCATTCCAGCAGCGTCTTGCCTTCGTGCAGGCGTTTGTAGGCGCAGGTGGCGGGCATCCAATAGGCGATCTTGGGCAGGGTTTCAGGCGTCAGGCGCACGCAATCGGGCACGAACTGGTGGCGGATCGGGTATTGCGTGCAGCGGCAGGTCGCGCCGTCAAGCAGGCGGCAGGCGACGCGGGTGTATTCCACCTCGCCGGTGTCTTCGTATTCGATCTTGTTCAGGCAGCACTTGCCGCAGCCATCACACAGCGACTCCCATTCCGTGGGGGTCATCTTGGTCAGGGGAACGGTTTCCCAAAAGCGCGGGCGGAGTTTTTCGGTCATGCGGGGAAGGTGCCTGTTTGGCGGGCAGAAGGGAAGGGGGCCGCGATTTTTCTGCGAAAAATCGGGCGGGCGAATTTTCTGCGAAAATTCCAGTGCGGGAGTTTTCGCAGAAAACTCGTTGGCGAAATCCTTCGCAGAAGGATTTAGGGGGTCGAGAGGATGCCCCGCGCCTTGGTGCAATCGGCCTCCATCTGGGTGATCAGCGCGGGCAGGCCATCAAACTTCAGCTCGGGGCGCAGGAAATCGACAAAGCCGATGGAAAGGTGCTGGCCGTAGAGGTCGCCCTTGAAGTCGAGCAGGAAGGTTTCGAGGTTGGGCTGGTTCACCCCGAACATCGGCCGCACGCCAAGGCTGGCAGCGCCCATGTAAGCCCCCGCCTGCGGGCCGGTCAGCACATCGGCGCGCACGGCATAGACGCCAAGCCGCGGCAGGTGCAGCCCCGCGACCGACATGTTCGCGGTGGGATAGCCCAACTCGCGCCCGCGCTTTTCTCCATGGATCACCTCGCCCTCGATGCGGTGCAGGTGGCCCAGCATGGCGGCGGCGGCGCGGGGCTGGCCATCGGCCAGCGCCTGACGGATCGCGGTGGACGAGATTTCCTGCCCGTCGAGTGACAGGAGCGGCGCGATGGTGACACCAAAGCCAAGGGTGCGGCCAAGGGTTGCAAGGTCATCGGCCGTGCCGCTGCGGCCCTGACCGAAGCGGAAATCGGCGCCGACGACGACATGCGAGACGCCAAGCCCGTCAACCAATATCTGGCGGGCGAATTCCTGCGGAGACAGCCCCGACAGCGTGGCGTCGAAGGGGAGTTCGTAAAGTTCATCCACCCCCAGTTTCGCCAGACGGTTGGCGCGGGCTTCGGCGTTCATCAGGCGGAAGGGTGCGGTGGCGGGCTGGAACACCTGACGGGGATGCGGCTCGAACGTCACCACACCCAAGGGTGCTGCCCCACGCGCCAGATCGATTACCGACCGGTGCCCGAGGTGGACGCCGTCGAAATTGCCCATCGCCACGCTTGTGCCGCGGGCATCGGGGGGCAGGGATTGCCAGTGGTGGTGAACGCGCATCTTACCCCGTGCGCGGGGGCGCCCGCGCTGTCAGTCGAACTTGCGGCTTGGCGCCAGAACCAGCGCCTCGCCTTTCAGGACAACCGTATTACCCACGGCGCAATGGGTTTCAAGGGTGACGCGGCGCTTGGCATGATCGATCGCTGTCACCTTGACCTCGGCGCGCACGGTATCGCCGGGGCGGACGGGGGCCATGAATTTCAGGCTTTGACCCAGATAGACCGTGCCATGACCGGGAAGCTGTTCACCGATCACCGCCGAGATCAGGCCCGCCGTCAGCATGCCATGGGCGATGCGGCCTTCGAAAATGGTGTCCTGCGCGTAGGAATCGTCGAGGTGCACCGGGTTCCGGTCGGTCGACACCTCGGCGAACATCTCGATATCGCGGTCGGTCACCGTTTTCAGCAGATATCGCGTCATGCCGATTTCGAGGTCTTCGATGCAGATCGTGCCGCGTGGCTGGTTGTCGAGGGCGCGTGCGAACATGGGCGTGGTCCTGATGCTGTTGGCCGGACTTTAGCCGATGCTGCGGCGCAGAGCAATCGGATCGGTAATAAATAATCCGTTTTGTCGCGCTTATTGTAATATTGTTGCTTTGCTAGTGCAGGAACGGGATCGCATAGGTGGCGTATTGCTGCTTTTCGGCAAGCCACGCAGCAAGCAGGGTCTTGTCGGGTGCATTGGCATCGGTGCCGAATTCATGCGCGGCGATCCCTGCCGTGACGAACAGCGTGTCCAGCCCTTCGGACTGGCCGCCCTGCACATCGGTGTTCACCCCGTCGCCGATGCACAGGATGCGCGGATCATCCTTGCCGGTGAGGGCTGTCAGGCGGCGGCGGGCGAGGTCGTAGATCGGCGGGTGGGGCTTGCCGAAGTAAAGCGCGGTGCCACCCATGTCTTCGTAGGCCGCAGCCAGTGCGCCCGCGCAGTAGAGCCGGCGGTCGCCCAGATCGACGATCAGGTCGGGGTTGGCGCAGAGCATGGTCAACCCGTTCGCCTTCATCTGCAACAGCGCGGCGCGGTAGTCGTCGGGCGTTTCGGTGGTGTCATCGGCAAGGCCGGTGCAGACGACGCCTTCGGCCTCGCGCAGCGGCACGAGCGTGACGGGATGTGCGGCGGCGAGGGGGGCAAGGTCGGGCGAGATGTCGTGAAAGAAGGTCAGGTCTTTCGGCGCGCCGATGTGGTGGACACGGGCCCCCACCGCGCCCGAGAACAGCCCGTATTGCGCGGCATCGCCCGACGAGACGATATCATCCCAGCAATCGCGCGGCACGTTCAGGCCGGCGATCTGGCTTTCCACGCTGCCGGCGGGGCGGGGCGAGTTGGTCAAAAGCACGACGGTGCCGCCCTTGGCCTTGAAGGCGCGCAGGGCCTCGACGGCTGCGGGATAGGCGGTTTTGCCATTGTGCAGGCAGCCCCAAAGGTCGCAGAACACCGCGTCATACTGGCCCGGGATGGCGGCAAGGCTGTCGATCAGGTCGGTCATGGCGGGCCTTTCGGGGCGGGTGGCTTCGTCAAGGGCGCAAGGTAGCGGTTCGGTTCCGCAGGTCCATCCGGCGTGGTCCAAGACGAAACCGGCTGCGGTTTCACCCTTGCCCAAATACTCATTGCGACCGCAGCCCGGGACGGAACCGCGGTCGCCTTGGCGCTTACAGCTTGAGCGCGGGGATGATCTGCTTCTTGCGGCTCATCAGGCCCGGGATCACGACGGTGTCGCCGGTGACGGTGCAGCCGAAGGACGCTTCGGCCAGTTGCTTGACCAGATCGTTCGGCACCAGCAGGGTCGCTTCTTCGCGCAGGATGTCGATCACGAACAGTAGCACCTGATCGGCGCCGTCTTCTTTCGCCACGCCGTCCATCGAGGCCATCAGGCTGGCCTTGCGGTCGAGCACGACCTTCGGCGCGGTGGTTTCCAGCACCGAGACGCGCAGTTCCTTGCCCGCGACGGTGTATTCTTTCGAATCCATCCGCAGAAGTGCAGCATCGGAAAAGGCCGAGACGTCGGATTTCGCTTCGAACATCGCCGTCGCCAGTTCGCCGAGGTTCACGCCCAGATCGGCGGCGAGTTTCTCGGCCACGGCGCGGTCATGCGGGGTGGTGGTGGGCGAGCGGAATTCCAGCGTGTCCGAGACGATGCAGGACAGCATGGCACCCTTGATGCCGCGCGGCGCGTGGGACAGGTCGTCGCCCATCAGGTCGTGCAGGATGGTGGCGGTGCAGGCGAGCGGGCGGATGGTGATATCGATCGGCGTCTTGGTCTTGATGCCGCCGACAAGCATGTGATGGTCGATGATGCCGGTGATCTTGGCATCGTTGATCGACGGCGGCAGTTCGGCGGGGTTGTTGGTGTCGACGATCACCACGGTGTCGTCGGCGGTCACGTCCGAAATGATCTCGGGCTTGGGCAGATCCCAGTGCTTCAGGACGAAGGCGGCTTCTGTGTTCGGCTCTCCAAGCAGCACCGGCTTGGCGGGGGTGCCTTTGTGCGAAAGATACCACGCCCAGACGATGGGTGATCCGGTGGAATCGGTGTCGGGCGATTTGTGGCCGAAGACGAGAGTGGTCATGGGGGACTACCTATGCAGGGTTGCGCTTTTGGCGGGCTGTATAGGATAGGGCGGCCGTCTTGTCACCCTCGCCGCGCTGCGGCGATCGGCGCTTTCGCGCGGGTGGTGCGCCCAACGAATTTTCTGCGAAAATTCAGGGTGGCCGGTGGCAGTGCAGGTGGCAGGAGGGAGCCAGATTTTTCGCAGAAAAATCGTGGGGTCAGGAATAGCTGTCGGGGGCTTTCCGAAGCGTCTTCCACTGTGCCGGATCATGGCCCCAGACCAGTTTCGCGCCGGTTACCGCCTGCAACTGCCAGAGGCGTTCCGCGCTTCTTGCGGCTGCGACGGAGTCCATCGCATCGGGAAAGCCCTCGGCCGGTTCGGTTTCGCGGTTGATCGCATCGGCGGCGAGGATGATGGCGCCTGTTTGCGGCAGGTCCAGCAGCAGCGACATGTGACCGGGCGTATGGCCGGGCGTGGGGATCAGCGTGATGCCGTCGCAAAGCGGGGTGTCGCGGTCGACCATCACGGTTTCGACATCGGGCCAAGCGATTGGCCGCGCGCTGCCGTGCCACAGCGGGCGCGGTTCGGCGCGTTCGGTGCGGGTCAGGACCAGCGGGCAGGTCAGAAGCGGCAGGCCCCCCGCGTGGTCGATATGGCCGTGGGTCAGGATGCAGGCCGAGACGTCCGACAGCGTGAGGCCAAGGCGGGCGAGTTGGCCTGACAGGGTGTTTTCGGGACCATATGCCGAAAGGTGGCCAAAGCTGGACAAGCTATCGCGGGCGTCGGCGGCGGCGGGGTCGGTCGCATAATCGGCGGGCATGCCGGTATCGACGAGGATGCGTGCGCCTTTGTCGGTCTCCAGCAGGTATCCCGGCAGGCCGATGATGCGTTTGCCGCCGACATCGAAGCTGCCGAAGTCGAGTATGGTCAGGCGGATCAGACGGTGGTCGGCAAACATCATAGCGGCAGGCGTTCGAGCGTGAAGCCATCGGCCGCCAGCAGGGCGAGGACGCCGGTCTCCCCCGATAGGTGCAGCGCGCCGAAGGCGGCGAAGACCGGCCCCTTTGCAGCGGCGCTTTCCAACACGGGTATCCACGCGCGGTTGCGGGCGGTCATCAGCACGTCTTCCATGCCGTCGAAATCGCGGGCGGCCTGTTCGGGGGTGTAGCCGGGCATTTTCAGCGCCATGTGGCGCGACAATTCCCAGATCAGGCGGGCGTCTTCGGCGAAATAGCTGTCGGCGAGGGTTGCCGAATAATCCTCGGCCTGCGGTTCGGTGGTAAGGGCTTGGCGGATCATTCCCAACTGTTCGGCGGCGGGCATGTCGTTGAACAGGGTCAGCACCGTGTCATGCGGCTCGAGGCCGAGGATGGGCAGGCCCTTTTCCCCCGCATATCCCATGACGCGCTGGTCCAGCCCGTTGGCTGCGAGTTCGGCCTGATCGGCCATGGCGCAGGGCGGGATGGCAAGCAGCATGGTCACATACCAAGGGCGCATCTTGGCGACCATGAAGGCGGGCATGCCGCGGGCGGTCATCGCTTGCGAAAGCAGTTGCCATTCGGCTTCGGTCAGCGCCTCGGGCAGGGTGGGGCCGGATTGCGCGACGATGAGCGCGGGGTCTTTCGCAAGGTCGGCCATGAGGGCGGCTTCCTCGGTCGGGCCAGCCTCGACCAACAGGGTCGTGGCCGTGTCGATCAGCGGGGTCACGCGGGCCATGATGGCATCGTGGCGCGGGTCGGCGAAATGGTAGGTGCCAAGTAGGATGATCTTCTCGTTGCCGCGCGTGGCCTGCCACAGCAGCCCCTGCGCGTAGGGCGCGGCATCGGTTGCGGTGCGAATCGCGGCCTGTTCGGCGGCGGGAAGTGACGCGAACACATTGCTGCCGCGACATTCGGCCTGCGCGGCAAAGGGAAGAAGGCAGGCGAGAAGGGGCGCGAGAAGGCGGTGCATGGGCGTCTCCTGACGGGGCAAGGCAAAGGTGGCATCGCGAGGGGCCGCTGCCAAGGGCGGCATACCGCCGAAAGCCGCTTTGCAAGCAGCGGGGCGGGCAATTTTTGCAACTGCGGGTTCTTGACGGCTGGCGCTTATGCGCCTATCTCGGGCCTCGTTAGCACTCGTCCAGAATGAGTGCTAATCAAATTCAACCTGGAACCTAGGGAGTGTTCTCAGATGGCATTCAAACCGCTGCATGACCGCGTGCTCGTCAAGCGCATTCAAGGCGAAGACAAGACCAAGGGCGGTCTGATCATCCCCGACACCGCGAAAGAAAAGCCCGCCGAGGGCGAGATCGTCGCGGTCGGTGAAGGCGCGCGCAAGGATTCGGGCGAGCTGATCGCACCGTCGGTGAAAGCCGGCGACCGTATCCTGTTCGGCAAATGGTCGGGCACCGAAGTGACGCTCGACGGTCAGGAACTGCTGATCATGAAAGAAAGCGACATCCTCGGCATCATCGCCTGAGGACGCGTTCAAGGTGCGCGGTAACCGCGCACCCTGCGGGCGCAAGCCCGACATGACACAGCCAACAGAAATTCATCAGGAGTCTCCCCCATGGGTGCGAAAGACGTTCGTTTTGATACCGATGCCCGCGACCGCATGCTGCGCGGCGTGAACATCCTTGCCGATGCCGTCAAAGTCACGCTCGGCCCCAAAGGCCGCAACGTGGTGATCGAGAAATCCTTCGGCGCGCCCCGCATCACCAAGGACGGTGTTTCGGTCGCCAAGGAAATCGAACTGGCCGACAAGTTCGAGAACATGGGCGCACAGATGGTGAAGGAAGTCGCTTCCCGCACCAATGACGAAGCTGGCGACGGCACCACCACCGCCACCGTTCTGGCCCAAGCCATCGTCAAAGAAGGCATGAAGGCCGTTGCGGCCGGCATGAACCCGATGGACCTCAAGCGCGGCATCGACATGGCCACCGCCAAGGTCGTCGCGGCGATCAAGGCAGCGGCGCGTCCGGTCAAGGACACCGCCGAAGTCGCACAGGTTGGCACCATCTCGGCCAACGGCGAAGTCGAAATCGGCCGCCAGATCGCTGACGCGATGCAAAAGGTCGGCAACGAGGGCGTGATCACCGTCGAAGAGAACAAGGGTCTCGAGACGGAAACCACCGTCGTCGAAGGCATGCAGTTCGACCGTGGCTACCTGTCGCCCTACTTCGTCACCAACGCCGACAAGATGATCGTCGAGCTTGAAGATTGCTACATCCTGCTGCACGAGAAGAAGCTGTCGTCGCTGCAGCCGATGGTTCCGCTGCTGGAAGCCGTGATCCAGTCGCAGCGCCCGCTGATCATCGTGGCCGAAGACGTCGAAGGCGAGGCTTTGGCCACGCTCGTCGTCAACAAGCTGCGTGGCGGTTTGAAGATCGCAGCCGTCAAGGCTCCGGGCTTCGGTGACCGTCGCAAGGCAATGCTGCAGGACATCGCGATCCTGACCGGTGGTCAGGTGATCTCGGACGATCTGGGCATGAAGCTTGAATCGGTGACGATCGACATGCTTGGCCGCGCCAAGAAAGTGTCGATCAACAAGGACAACACGACCATCGTTGACGGTTCGGGCGACAAGGCCGAAATCGCGGCGCGTGTGGCCCAGATCCGCACCCAGATCGAAGAGACCACCAGCGACTACGACCGTGAAAAGCTGCAAGAGCGCGTGGCCAAACTGGCTGGTGGCGTTGCGGTGATCAAGGTCGGCGGCATGACCGAAGTCGAAGTCAAAGAGCGCAAGGACCGCGTTGACGACGCGCTGAACGCGACCCGCGCAGCCGTGCAGGAAGGCATCGTCGTTGGCGGCGGCGTGGCCCTGATCCAGGCTGGCAAAGTGCTCGACGGCATGGTCGGTGCAAACCCCGACCAGACCAACGGCATCAACATCGTTCGTCGCGCGCTGGAAGCTCCGCTTCGCCAGATCGCGCAGAACGCCGGTGTCGACGGTTCGGTCGTGGCTGGCAAGGTGCGCGAATCGAACGACAAGTCGTTCGGTTTCAACGCCCAGACCGAAGAATATGGCGACATGTTCAAGTTCGGCGTCATCGACCCGGCCAAGGTGGTTCGCACCGCTCTGGAAGATGCGGCTTCGGTCGCCTCGCTGCTGATCACCACCGAGTGCATGATCGCTGACCGTCCGGCCGACAAGTCGGGCGCTGGCGCTGGCGGCGGCATGGGCGGAATGGGCGGCATGGACGGGATGATGTAATCATCCCTGCCACGCTGGCAGAAAACGGGGGGCGTGCCGCGAGGCGCGCCCTTTTTCGTTGGTGCGGGCGAAGTCTGACGCAGACTTCGCGACGATTTTTGACGCAAAAATCGGGTGGAAGGTTGGACCCGGAATCTGCGTCAAATTCCGGCGCGATTTCTTCGTGAGAAATCGCGGGGGCGCAGCATTGCCCTTTGGTCGGACGCGCCTTAACCTTTGCCCATGAACCGGAATTTCGCCATCGCCGCCGGTCTTGCGGCCCTCGCCTCGCTGTGTTGGGCGGGAAACTGGGTGCTGGGCCGCGCGATACGGGCCGATGTGCCGCCCTTTGGCCTGACCTTCTGGCGCTGGTTTCTGGCCACGCTGATCCTGCTGCCGTTCGAGGCGCGGCGGGTTCGGGCCGATTGGGCCGTGGTGCGGGCGCATCTGCCGCTGATTGCGGGGATGGCGGTGCTGTCGGCGGGGATGTTCCAGTCGATGACCTATATCGGGCTGCATTCGACCGAAGCGATCAACGCGCTGCTGGTCAGCGCGACTATGCCGGTTTTCGTGGTGATCATCGCCTGGATCGTGCTGCGCGAGCGGTTGAGCCTCAGGCAGGCGCTGGGGATCGGCGTCAGTTTCTGCGGGGTGGCCTGGATCATCGCGCGGGGCGATCCGGCGCGATTGCTCGACCTGCATTTCAATGTGGGGGATGCGTGGATATTGGGCGCGCTGGTGGTCTGGGGGCTGTATTCGGTCTTGCTGAAGTTCCGGCCAAAGGGGCTGTCGCCCGTGGGGTTGACCTTTTTCATCGCGATGATCGGGACGGCGTTCATGCTGCCTTTCATGCTGTGGGAGATGTCGCGCGGCCTGCATGTGCCACTGACGGCGGCGGGGCTGGGGTCGGTCGCCTATACTGCCGTCTTTGCATCCGTTGTCGCCCTGTTGGCCTATAACGCGGCGGTGGCGCGGATCGGGCCGTCGCGGTCGGTGTTCTTTCTGCATCTGATGCCGGTGTTCGGGGCGGGGCTGGCGGTGGTCTTTCTGGGCGAGACGGTCGCAAGCTATCACCTTGTGGGCTTTCCGGTGGCGCTGGGCGGGGTGCTTTGGGCGACATCGGCGCCCGAGCGGGTGGTATGAAGGCGCTTCTGGTCGCGGTCGTCATGCTGGCCTTTGCCGCAAATTCGGTGCTGAACCGCATGGCGGTGGGCCAAGGGCTGATCGATCCGGCGGGCTTTGCCCTGCTGCGGCTGGTGGCGGGTGCTGCGGTGCTTGCATTGATCGCGCTTTGGCGCGGGGCGCGCTTGCGCGGGTCGGTCGCGGGGGTTCTGGGGCTGCTGGTTTATCTGTTCGGGTTTTCGCTGGCCTACGGGCACCTCGATGCCGGGACGGGCGCGCTTTTGCTGTTCGGGACGGTGCAGGTCGTGATGTTTGCAGCGGCGCGGGCAGCGGGTGAGGCGGTTCCAGCACGGCGCTGGGTGGGCGTGGGGCTGGCGCTGGGCGGGTTGGTCGTGCTGCTGACCCCTGCGGGGAAGGGCGGCGGCTTGGCATTTGCCGCGATGGTGGCGGCGGGGGCGGGCTGGGGCCTATATTCGTTGGCAGGCAGGAAGGCAGGCGATGCCTTGGCGGCCACGGCGGGGAATTTCGTCTGGGCCTTGCCCTTTGGTGCGGGCATCGCATGGGCAATAGGGGCCGACCTTGGCACGGCGCAGGCGGGTGGGGTTTGGCCGGCGATTGTGTCGGGCGCTGTGACAAGCGGGCTGGGCTATGCGCTTTGGTATGCGGTTTTGCCAACGCTCGACCGGTCACGAGCGGCGGCGGCGCAACTGACCGTGCCGGTGATCACGGCGGCAGGCGGCGCGCTGGTGCTGGGTGAGGGGGTCAGGCTGGCCTTTGTGCTGCCTGCGGCGCTGGTGCTGGGCGGGGTGCTGGTGGCCAACCGCTAGAGCGATTTCACCCTAAAGCGGTTTCACGAGGCGGCGGATGGTGTGGCCGTGCTCATCCTCGCGGCTGACGCCGGTTCGGGTGAAGCCTTCGCGCGCCCAGAATGCAGCACCACGCGGGTTCGCGTCGAGCACGGCGAGGTAAAGCGCCCCCGCCCCTGCATTGCGGGCGCGCGACTCAACCTCGGCCAGCAGGCCGCGGCCAAGGCCCTGCCCGCGCAGGCGGGGGGTCAGGATCAGAAGGCCGAGGTAGGCATCGCCCGCTGCGGGAAAGCCGAAGCTGAGTTCGGCAAGACCGGACAGGCGGTTTTCGTGGAACAGGCCAAGGTGGTGCGACCGGGCAGGGTCGCAGCCCGGCGGGGCATCGGTGAAGAAGTCGGCGGCGGCGGTCGGGCCGGGGGCGGCGCCTTCGGCCAGCAGCCAGTAATCGGCGGCCTCGGCCAGAAAGGCCGCGACGGCGGGCAGGTCGGTGGCGGGGTGCAGGGTGCGAATCATGGCAGGTCTATCGACAGGATTTCGAGGCTGACCGTGCCCGAGGGTTTGCGCCATGTCACGGCGTCGCCCACCGCAGCCCCGATCAGGGCGCGGGCGAGGGGGGAATGGGGCGCGATCAGGTGGCGGGCGGGGTCGGCCTCGTCCTCGCCCACGATCACATAGGTGGTCTCGTCCCCGTTTTCGTCGGCCACAGTCACGGCATGGCCGAAGGCGGCATGGGTCAGGGGTTGCGCCGCAGGGTCGATCAGGATGGCCGAACGCAGCCGCGCTTCGATATAACGGATGTCGCGTTCAGCGGCGGCTTCGGGCAGTTTGTCGAGCCGGTCGGGGCGGGCTTTCAGCGTGGCAAGCCGCGACTGGGCATCCCGCAGACGGCTTTGCAGCGTGGCAAGGCCGTTGGGGGTGACATAGTTCGGATGCGGCGAAACGGGCAGGTCGGGCAGCGGGTCGAGCGCGCCGTCGCCTTCCTTGACGAAGGCGCGGCTCATGGCACGATCCGTTCCAGCGGGTCGTAAAGCATGGTCGCCCCCCATGCGGCGGCGGCGATGCTGTCGGGTTTGACGCGGATCGTGGCAAGATCGGCCCGGGAAAACCATGCGCGGCGGTTCACGATGCCTTCGGGATCGCGCCATGCGGGGTCGAGCGTGCCCGAGGATGATAGGGTGCAGCGGAAGAACACCTCGATCTGGTGAAAGCCATGCGTCGGATCGTGGAATTCGTTGACCAGAACGGGCGGGCCTACGGTGATGGACAGGCCGGTTTCTTCATGCACCTCGCGCCGCAGGTTGTCGGGAAGCGAGTGGCCGGGGTTCACCCCGCCACCGGGGGCGCACCACAGGTCGGATTTCTGGCCAGCGTAGGCGTTGACCAGCAAAAGCCGGTCGTCTTGCAGGATCAACGCGCGGGTGGCGATGCGGGGCGGGCGGTAGTGCATGGCACAAGGCTGCGCGAGGCAGCGTGATTTGTCCATTGCTTCCGATAGGTCTAGGGTGGTTGGCATGTGGCGCTTTCTCCTGCTTTTCCTGATGGTCGCGGCCCCGGCGCGGGCCGAATGCGTGGTGTTGCTGCACGGGCTTGCGCGGACCGAGACATCGCTCGTCGCCATGCAGGCCGCGCTGGAAGGGGCGGGCTACAAGGTCGTCAATGACGGCTATCCGTCGACCGAGGCGCGGATCGAGGATCTGGTTCCACGGGTGGGGGCTGCGGTCGCGGAATGCGGCGCGGATCGGGTCAGTTTCGTCACCCATTCGATGGGCGGGATTCTGGCGCGAGCATGGCTGGCCGAAAATCGTCCGGCGGATACGGGGCGCGTGGTGATGCTGGCTCCGCCCAATGGCGGGTCGGAACTGGTCGATGCCTTTTCGGGGATCGGGGCGTTCCAATGGGTCAACGGGCCTGCGGGTATGGAACTGGGAACCGGCCCCGCCGCGCTTCCGGCAAAGCTGCCGCTGCCCGATTACGAACTGGGTGTGATTGCGGGGGACATATCGTTCAATCCGGTCTATTCGGGAGTCATTCCCGGACCGGACGACGGCAAGGTCAGTGTGGAAAGCACGCGGGTTACGGGCATGGCCGACCATATCGTGCTGCCGGTCACCCATACCTTCCTGATGTTCAACCCGCTGGTGATCGGCGAGGTGCTGGCGTTTCTGAAGGATGGACGCTTTGACCGGGGCCTTGGCTACGGCGAGGCGGTAGAAGATTTGATAGGGGTGGAGTGATGAAAAGCGGCTTTTACGGAACCGTCGCCAAGACCGTGGCGCGTTATTGCGGCAAGCCTGCCACCTTCTCGCTGGCGGTCGGGGTTATCCTGCTCTGGATCGTGACGGGGCCGGTTTTCGGCTTTTCAGACACATGGCAGTTGGTCATCAACACCGGCACGACGATCGTGACCTTCCTGATGGTGTTCCTGATCCAGAACACCCAGAATCGCGACACGCAGGCGATCCAGTTGAAACTGGACGAGCTGATACGCGCGCATGAGGGGGCACATAACGCGCTGATGGATCTGGAAGAACTGGAAGAGCGGCAGGTGGAGGTGTTTCGCCGCCGCTATGAACGGCTGGCCCTGCTGGCACGGGAACGGCTGGGGCGGGGCGAGAAGGATACCGACACGCTCGATGCCTGAGCGGCCGCGGGCGGGGGTTCAGACCCCCGCACCCCCATCAGGATATCTGGCGACCGTGACGGCGCAGCAGGTTACTTCACGCGGTTGACATGGCCCATCTTGCGGCCTGCCCGCGCCTCGGCCTTGCCATAAAGGTGCAGCGCCGCGTTCTTTTCGCGGGCGATTGCGGGCACGCGGGCGATATCGTCGCCGATCAGGTTTTCCATCACCACGTCGCTATGGCGCGACCCGTCGCCCAAGGGCCAGCCGGTGACGGCGCGGATGTGCTGTTCGAACTGGTCCACCGCGCATCCGTTCTGCGTCCAATGGCCGGAATTGTGCACACGCGGCGCGATTTCGTTGACGATCAGGCCCGTGGGGGTAACGAAAAGCTCGACCCCCATGACGCCGACGTAATCGAGCGCATTCAGGATGCGGGCGGCGATCAGGATGGCGTCGGTGCGCTGTGACGGTGACAGGCGGGCGGGGATGGTTGTGCTGTGCAGGATGCCCGAACGGTGCACGTTTTCCCCGGGATCATAGCAGGCGACCGACCCGTCGAGGCCACGCGCGGCGATGACCGAAACCTCGTGGCTGAAGTCGATGAAGCCTTCCAGTACCGCTTCGGCGCCATCCATCTGCGCGAGTGCGGCGGGGGCGTCGGCGGGGGCCATGATGCGGGCCTGACCTTTGCCGTCATAGCCGAGGCGGGTGGTTTTCAGGATCGCGGGCGTGCCGATATGGTCAAGCGCGGCGGTCAGGTCGGACAGCGAGGTGACGCGGGCATAGGGCGCGGTGGTCAGGCCAAGGCCGGTCAGGAAATCTTTTTCCGCGATGCGTTCCTGCGAAACGGCAAGGGCGCGGCGGTCGGGGCGGATGGGGTGCGTTTTCTCGAGCACGTCCAGCGCGGCGGTGGGGATATTCTCGAATTCATAGGTGATGACATCGACCGAAGCCGCGAAAGCCGCCAGCGCGGTGAGATCGTCATAGCTTGCGGTCGTCAGGCGGTGGGCAACGTGTTCGGCGGGCGGGTTGGCGGCAGGCTCGTAGATGTGGGTCAGGTAGCCAAGCCGCGAGGCAGCGACCGAAAGCATGCGGCCAAGCTGCCCGCCGCCAAGGATGCCGATGGTCGAACCGGGGGGAAGCATATCATTCATCCTTCGGCTCGTCGGGGATCGAGGCGGAAAGTGCTGCGCGCCACGCATCGAGCCGCGCGGCAAGCGCGGCATCGTTCAGCGCGAGGATGCCTGCGGCCATAAGCGCGGCATTGGCAGCACCTGCCGCGCCGATGGCCATGGTGGCCACAGGATAGCCGCGCGGCATTTGCAGGATGGAGTAAAGGCTGTCGACACCCGAAAGCGCCTTGGTCTGGACCGGAACGCCGATGACGGGGATACGGGTTTTAGACGCCATCATTCCGGGCAGATGGGCCGCCCCGCCCGCGCCCGCGATGATGACTTTCAGCCCGCGGTCGACGGCGGTTTTGCCATAGGTCCAAAGCCGGTCGGGGGTGCGGTGGGCCGAGACGATCTTGGCCTCATACGGGATGCCGAGCGTATCGAGCAGGGTCGCGGCCTCCTTCATGGTTGGCCAGTCCGATTGCGAACCCATGATGATTCCGACGCTGACAGCCATGATCGCCCCCGTTCCTGCGGTCGGTTCGGGTATAGAGCATCGGGCCGTAGGGGCAAGCGGTGGAACGTCTGGCCCGTAGGGTGGGTGCTATGCACCCACCTTTGCCGGGATCAGGCGATGATGTCGGGAATAAGCTGGTCTTCCAGCTTTACGATCTGGTCTTTCAGCGCCAGTTTCTGCTTTTTCAGCCGCCGCAGCGTCAGTTGGTCGGGGCGGCCACCGGTTTCGAGCGCAAAGATCGCCTCGTCCAGATCGCGATGCTCGCGGCGCAGCACCTCGAGCCGGATCCGGAGCATGTCTTCGAAGTTCATCTCGCTGGGCGCGTTCATGGAACCTGCGGAATTGTTGCCCAAGCCCTGCGGGCCTGAGTCGTTTCTGTTTCTGGGAACAGAATACAGCCAAAATGCCGCGTTGCGGGAAGGAATCTGCCACGCTGACGGTCAAAAAACGGCGATTTCCGGCGACTGGCCCCACCGGAGAGGTGCGGCGCAGCCTCTTGCGCGGGCTTTGGCGGCATCCCATATTCATCGGGCGCAGGGGTCGCCATGACGGGGCTTTCGCGCAATGTCGCTTGGACAAAAGGGCATGACCGATGACGAAACTGAGCTTTGGGACACATCCGTTCCTGTTGGGCTTCGAGCAGCTTGAACGGCTGGTCGAACGCACGGCGAAAACCGCCGAGGGCTATCCGCCCTTCAACATCGAAGCCACCTCTGAAAACGCTTATCGCATTACGTTGGCCGTGGCCGGTTTCCGCGAGGAAGACCTGTCGATCACGGTCGAGGATCGCCAACTGGTGATCCGCGGTCGCCAGTCCGATGATATCGGCGAGCGGGTGTTCCTGCACCGTGGCATCGCCGCCCGCGCCTTTCAGCGCAGCTTCGTGCTGGCCGACGGGGTCGAGGTGGCGGGGGCGTCGATGGAACATGGGCTGCTGCACATCGATCTGCGTCGGTCGGTGCCTGAAACGGTGGTGCAGACGATTGCGATCAGTTCGCGCAGCGGTCGGAAATGAGGTGAGAGATGGATACGAAATTCGAAGGCCTGCCTGAAGGCGAAGGCCGAATCGTCTATGTGCGCCCCGTGTTGGTGGCCGACCTGCCCGCTGATGTGCAGGCCCATGCCGGCGGGCTGACCACGATCTATGCCTTGCACGACGAGGACGGCGACCGCCTCGCGCTGGTCAAGGACCGCGCGCTGGCCTTTGTAATTGCACGGGCAAACGACATGGCGCCGGTGAACGTGCATTGAGATTGCACAGTAGGTTTGATTGAGGCGCGGCACATGCCTGCCGAACTTCGGTTTGACGGAAAGCCAGTTGCGGCCGCGCTGCCGCCGCCGCAAGCGGAGCTGGAATGACAAAGCCCCGCATCGCTGCGGGGCTTTGTCGTTTCGGGCGGGCTGCGGGCTTACGCCTTGATCAGACCCATGCTTTCCAGCTTCAGGATCACCTGCTGCGCGCAGTAATCCACGTCCGTGCCTTCGGTGTCGACCACCAGTTCGGCCTTGGTCGGGGCTTCGTAGGGGTCGGAGATGCCGGTGAATTCCTTGATCTTGCCTTCGCGGGCCAGCTTGTACAGGCCCTTGCGGTCGCGGCGTTCGCATTCCTCGATGGAGGTCGCCACATGCACTTCGATGAAGGCGCCGAAGGCTTCGATCATCTCGCGCACGGCGCGGCGGGTGGCGGTGTAGGGCGCGATGGGCGCGCAGATCGCGATGCCGCCGTTCTTGGTGATTTCCGACGCCACATAGCCGATGCGCTTGATGTTGATGTCGCGGTGCTCTTTGGAAAAGCCGAGCTCCGAGGACAGGTGCTTGCGGACCACATCCCCGTCGAGCAGCGTGACGGGGCGGCCGCCCATCTCCATCAGCTTGACCATAAGCGCGTTGGCGATGGTCGATTTGCCCGAACCCGACAGGCCGGTGAAGAAGACGGTAAAGCCCTGTTTCGCACGCGGCGGCGAGGTGCGGCGCAGTTCGGTGACCACTTGCGGAAAGCTGAACCAATCGGGGATATCCAGCCCCTCGCGCAGGCGACGGCGCAGTTCGGTGCCGGAAATATCCAGCACGGTAGACCCTTCCGGCACCTCGTCCACCGGGTAGTATTGCGATTTTTCCTGCACATAGACCATCTGTTTGAAATCGACCATCTCGATGCCGATCTCTTTCTGATGCGCTGCCACCAGCACTTGTGCTGCGTAGGGGTCGTAGAAATCCTTGCCTTGGCTGTTCTTGCCCGGACCGGCATGGTCACGGCCCACGATGAAATGGGTCAACCCGTGGTTCTTGCGGATGATCGCATGCCACAGAGCCTCGCGCGGGCCGCCCATCCGCATGGCGAGGTTGAGAAGCGACAGGTGCGTGGTGGACGCAGGGTATTGGTCAAGCACCGCTTCATAGCAGCGCACGCGGGTGAAGTGGTCGACATCGCCCGGTTTCGTCATGCCCACCACGGGGTGGATCAGCAGGTTAGCCTCGGCCTCGCGCGCGGCGCGGAAGGTCAGTTCCTGATGCGCGCGGTGCAGCGGGTTGCGGGTCTGGAAGGCGACGATGCGGCGCCAGCCCATTTTGCGGAAAAAGGCGCGAAGCTCGTTCGGGGTGTCGCGGCGGGCCTTGAAATCGTAATGCACGGGCGGCTGGATGCCGGTGATCGCGCCGCCGAGGTAAACGGGGCCAGCCACATTGTGCAAATAGTTCACCGCAGGGTGGGCAAGGTCATCGGCTCCGAACACATGTTCGGCTTCCTTGGATTTGTTCGGCACCCATTTGTCGGAAATCGACAGGATGGCAAGGATCACGCCTTCTGCATCGCGCAGGGCGATATCCTGACCGGGGGCCACGGCTTCGGCGAATTTTTCCGACACGTCCAGCGTCACGGGCATCGGCCACAGCGTTCCATCGGCGGTCCGCATGTTTTCGACGGTGCCGTTGTAATCGGCCTCGGACTGGAAACCGCGCAGCGGCGCGAAGCCGCCGTTCATCAGAAGTTCGAGGTCGCAGACCTGACGCGCGGTCAGATCCCATGACGGAAGCTGCGCGGCCTCGACCTTCAGTTTCTGGGCCGAGTCATGCGAGACGTAAAGTTCCGGAATCGGGGCGTGGTTCGAAAGCGTCATGGACGGCCTCTGCTGCATTTTGGCGGGCGGACCCCGCGGTTGCGGCGCGGCTTAGCGGTTTGGCGGGATGATTTCCAGCAATCAAGGATTAAGGGGCTTCAAAAAGGGCGAAAATGCCATAGGCGGGGTCGATTGCGGAACAGGGTTCGCCGTGACCGAAGGGCGCATGAAAGCTGTTCGCGCGCCGGGGGGCGGACCCTGACGCAGGGTCCGCGACGTTTCCTGACGCAGGAAACGCAGGCCGAGGGCAGGATTTCGCGGCGGAATTTTCGTAAAATTCCGGTCAAATTTCTGCGTCAGAAATTTGGTTGGCGGTTCAGTGGCCTGCGAGGAATTTCTCGGCATCCAGCGCGGCCATGCAGCCCATGCCTGCGCTGGTGACGGCCTGGCGGTAGACGTGGTCGGTCAGGTCGCCCGCCGCAAAGACGCCTGCAATCGAGGTGCGGGTGCTGCCCGGTTCGACCACGACATAGCCGCCGTTGTGCAGTTCGAGCTGGTCTTTCACCAGTTCGGAGGCGGGGGCGTGGCCGATGGCGACGAAGAAACCGGCGCAAGGGATGTCTGTCACTTCCCCCGTCAGCACGTTGCGGGCGCGCACGGCGGTCACGCCGGGGGGCGTGGTGTCGCCCAGAACCTCGTCCACCGTGTGGTTCCACAAGACCGACACCTTGGGGTGCTTGAACAGGCGGTCTTGCATGATCTTTTCAGCGCGCAGGCTGTCGCGGCGGTGGATCAGCGTGACCTTCGAGGCGAAGTTGGTGAGGAACAGTGCCTCTTCCACCGCCGTGTTGCCGCCGCCGATCACCACGATTTCCTTGCCACGGTAGAAGAACCCGTCACAGGTGGCGCAGGCCGATACGCCGAAGCCCTTGAATTTCTCTTCGGACGGCAGGCCCAGCCATTTGGCCTGCGCGCCGGTCGCAAGGATCACGGCATCGGCGGTATAGACGGTGCCAGAGTCGGACTGCGCGGTGAAGGGGCGTTTCGAGAGGTCGAGCGACGTGATGTAATCGGTGATGATCTCGGCACCCATGGCGCGGGCATGTTCTTCCATGCGGATCATCAGGTCGGGGCCTTGCACATGGGTGTCGCCGGGCCAGTTCTCGACCTCGGTCGTGATGGTAAGCTGGCCGCCGGGTTGCAAACCTTGGACGAGGATGGGTTCCAGCATGGCGCGGGCGGAATAGACGGCGGCGGTATAGCCTGCGGGACCGGAGCCGATGATCAGAACCCGTGTGTGCCGTGCGTCGCCCATTTTCTTGCCCCTGTCTGTCCCGTCTGTCGGCGCCTGATATATGCCTGACTGCGGGCGGGGGAAGGGCTGCAAGCGCCGGGGTTTCACCCCGGACCCCAGAGTATTTAAGGCAAGGATGAACGGGGGTGGGGGGTGTTTTTATTGCGTGGCGGTGAAACATTGTTGCGCGAAAGATAGGCCGCGCCTACATAGTCGAAAAATCCGGTGCGCCACCGGAGCAAAGGGGACCGCCATGGCCGGATCGAAACTCGACCCTATCGACCGTCAAATTCTTGCCGAGTTGCAGGCGGACGGGCGGATGACGAACGTCGAGCTTGCCAGCCGCGTGGGGATTTCCGCGCCGCCCTGTCTGCGGCGGGTCCGCACGCTGGAAGAGGCAGGCTTTGTGCGCGGCTATCACGCCGATATCGACGCGCGCGAGTTGGGCTTCGAGGTGCAGGTGTTCGCCATGGTGCGGCTGCAAAGCCAGGCCGAGGCAGATCTGGCGATCTTTGAGCAACGCTGCCGCCAGTGGTCGCTGGTGCGCGAGTGTCATATGCTGAACGGCGAGATCGATTTCATCCTGAAATGCGTGGCACCCGATCTGTCGTCGTTCCAGAGTTTCCTGACCGGCGAATTGCTCAAGGCCGAGAATGTGGCGACGGTGAAGACCAGCCTTGTGATCCGCTGCGCCAAGGATGAACCGGGCGTGCCCTTCGATGTGCTGGAAGCGCGGCTGGCAAAGACGGCCTGACCGCCAAACGGATAAGCGGCCCCTGATGGCACGCAGAGGACGCGCCGGGACCGCTTTACCGAAGCAAGACCGGACCCGTCACGTGGCAGATGCTGCCGGTTCGGGTCGACCATGCTGTGAATATGGCAAGCGGGGGCGCTTTCGTCAAATTTTTGCCGCGATTGGTGCGGCTCTGCGGCGGATCGCAGCAATTCGTTTCAATTGTCGCACGGTTGGCGTGCAATCCTTGCGTGTGCGCCGCGAATCGCCGGATGAGCGGGCGCAAATGGCCCGCCGCCGGGTCGCGCTTAGCGGGCGGCCATCGCTACGGGGCGCGGCGCAGGGTTCAGCGCGGCGGGTTTCTTGCGGTTGCCGCGCTGCCACGGCAGGGCGACCTGCGGCTGAAGGCTGGCGGCGATTGCGGATTTGAGCCAGCGGCGGTTCGTCTTCATGGTCGTCTTCCCCAAAGGTGGCACTTGTTCGATGGGGTCAATCTGACGCGGCTTTGCGGCGGGGATTGGGCCGGGATTGTGCATAATAGGGACAGGATGTGGCGCGGGCGGCCCCAATTGTGGCGCGGCCTTTCGCGCAATCCGGCCTGCATTTCTTGGGAAACGATCCGGTTTCCGCCCGGATTGTTGCCGCATTTGCGACAATTCGGCGGCAGGTTACAGGCGGATCGCCGAAATCAGTCGGCCGTAATCGGCCTCGCCCGCGTGGGTCGTGCGGCGGAACGAGAAGAATCGGGCGGGGTCGGCATAGGTGCAGTGCCGCGTCCATTCGGCATGGCCTACGCCAGCGGCCCGCAGGCGCGACAGGCCCAATGCGGGCAGGTCGAACAGCATGCGGTCGCCGGTGCCGTTTGCGAAGTAGCGGGCGTTTTCGGGGGCGTCGGCGGTGAAGGCTTCGAAGAATTCCGGCCCGACCTCGTAATTCCTTTGGCTGATGCAGGGGCCGATCACGGCTGTGATGTCGGCCCGTTTCGCACCCAGCCCCTCCATCGCCTGGACCGTCGCTTCCAGCACCCCGTCGCGGGTGCCGCGCCAACCGGCATGGGCCGCCCCGATCACGCCTGCTTTGGCATCGTGGAACAGCACGGGCTGACAATCGGCCGTCAGGATGCCAAGGGCGATGCCCGGCGTCGCCGTCACGATGGCATCGGCACGGGGCCTGTCGGTGAAGGGTGCCGTGACATGCAGCACATCGGGCGAATGGACCTGATTGACCGACAGAAGGTTTTCGCGCGTCACACCCAGCGCATCGGCGACGCGGGCGCGGTTGATCGCCACCACCTCGGACAGATCCGACGACCCCGGCCCGCAGTTCAGGCCAAAGAAGATGCCCGAAGACGCGCCCCCCTTGCGGGTGAAGAACCCGTGTCTGGCCGTGATCGCATCGGAGGTGATGATTTCAAGCAAGGTCAAATCCGGGCGGGGGCCTATGGCGGGACGGGTGGATGGCGAGGGCTTTGAACAGCGAACCCATTTCCGAAGGATCGGTCAAGCGGCGAGTGGCGGCAAGGTGTGCTGCAAGTGGCGCTCCGGTCAAGCCTTGGGCGAGTTTGCCACTGCGTGCGGCGATGCCGAGGCGGGTGAGCAATTCTCCCTGCGGAATCATGCGGGATGCGCGGGCGGGGGCTGCGGCCTGGGCGAGGGCCTCGAAATCGACATGGGCGGTCAGGTCGGCCTCGCCGGGGGTGGCGAGCGGGTCGGTGAAGCGGTGGTCGCGCAAGGCCTGGAACGTATCGCCCAGCGAGTGCCAGCCGCCGTAATCGACGATGATCGCGGCCCCGCCACGGGCTTCGATCAGGCCCCCGATGCGGGCCATGATCGGGGCGGCGGCGGGCATCAGCTCGACCACGTCGCCGGGGCGGGTGTCGGCTAGACGGTGCGCCAGACGCGCCAGATTGGCGGGTTCGGCGCGGCCGAGGGCCAGAGCATCGCCCGAGAGGCCGACCATGGTTTCGGCCCAGCCCTGCGGGTGGCGGGTGAACTGGCGGATCGGCAGGGCGTCGAAGAATTCGTTGGCAAGCAGGAACAGCGGTGCATCTGGCAGGTCTTGCACGCTGCCCGCCCAAGTGACGGGGCAGGGTGCGGTGCCCAGCCTAAGGCGCTGCACTTCGCGTAAGCTGGCCGAGGCTTCGACCAGCACCACGCTTGCGCCCGCGTGAAAGCCCGGCACGGCGCGGGTGGCGCGCAGCACATCTGCCATCAGCGTACCGCGACCGGGGCCAAGCTCGGCCAGCGTAAAGGGTGCGGGTGCGCCTTGGTCGAGCCATGCCTGCGCGACGCACAGGCCGAGCAGTTCGCCGAACATCTGGCTGATCTCGGGCGCGGTGGTGAAATCGCCGCCCGCGCCAAAAGGGTCGCGCGTGGCGTAATAGCCGTGGTCGGGATGCAGAAGGCATTCGGCCATGTAATCGGCCAGCGTCAGCGGACCCGTGGCCGCGATGCGTCGCGCCAGAAGGCCCGCGAGCGCGGTCATGCCGGGATCGGCCGTTTGGCCCGCATCAGGAACCACAGCCCCGCGAGCACCATCGGCAAGGACAGGATCTGCCCCATGGTCAGCCCGTAGCCGCCGATGTGCAGCACAAGTCCCAAGGGGTTGCCCGCCGTGATGAATTGCGCGTCGGGCTGGCGGACGAATTCGACGGCAAAGCGGGCAAGCCCGTATCCGGCAAGAAACAGGCCCAAGACGCGCCCCGGACGTTTCAGCCAGCCGCCGCGCCAGATGCCCCAGACCAGCATCGCGCCCAGCAGCAACCCTTCGAGCGCCGCTTCGTAAAGCTGCGACGGGTGGCGGGCGCAGATGGTCAGCACGCCCTCGCAGGTTTGCGCGGCCTCGCCGGGGAAGGCGACACCCCATGGCAGGGTGGTCGGGCGGCCCCACAATTCCGCGTTGATGAAGTTGGCGATACGGCCAAGGAACAGGCCGATGGGGGCGGCCACGGCCATCAGGTCGGCAAGGGCCAGCATCGGGATCTTTTCGCGCTTGCAAAAGATCAACCCCGCCACGACGACGCCCAGAAAGCCGCCGTGAAAGGACATGCCGCCTTCCCAGACGCGCAGAACATGCGACGGGTTTTGCAGGAAATAGCCCGGCTGATAGAACAGCACATAGCCCGCCCTGCCGCCAAGGATGACCCCGAGGATCACCCATGTCAGCAGCCGCTCGACCTGATCGGCGGTCACGGGAGCGGGGCCGTCCCACAGTTTGCGGGTGGTGACGATGCGGGTGATCAGCTTCCAGCCCGCCAGAAGCCCGACGATATAGGCCAGCGCATACCAGCGCAGGGCGAATGTCATGCCGCCGATCTCGAACGAAAAGATGTCGGGCGTGATATCGGGAAAGGGAATGTAGGACATGGGGCGCCTGTGCTTGGATGCGGCGGTTTTCGGCAACCGGCGGCGGGAAGTCAACCGTGCGGGAGGGGCGGCTGCTGCCCGCCCCGCTTTTGGCCGCAGGGGGGCGGGCTTGTCCTTCGGGTCGGGTCGGCCCATATAGAACTTCAAGCGAGAGAAAGGTTTTGCCATGCAGACGCGCAACAAGTTCTTCGACGACATGTCGCAGCTTATGACCAATGCGATGGGCGTGGCACAGGGCGCCAAGTCCGAGGCCGAGACGGCGATGAAGGGTCTGGTCGACCGCTGGATGGCGGATCGCGATTTCGTCACGCGTGAGGAATTCGACGCGGTGCGCGCCATGGCCGTCAAGGCGCGCGAGGAAAATGTAGCCCTCGAGGCACGGCTTGCGGTGCTCGAGGCAAAGCTTTCCGAGGTGGCGAAGCCGGCCAAGAAGAAAGACGCCTGATCGCGGCCCGAACGGTGGCCCGAACGGTGGCCCGAACGGCCCGCGCTTGCGTTGGCAAGGCCGCCGAGCGGGGGTTCGATACCCCCCGAGGCGGCGGCTGATCGGGAGTCATCGGTTGGCGGGCTGGTGCGCGGGCGGAAAGCCTTCGCGCATCAGGCGCATCAACTCGGCGAAATCCAGCGGCTTTTGCATCACCAGATTAGCCCCCGCTGCGCGGAACCGGGCCATTTCCTCGCCTACCACGGCGGCGGTCAGGCCGACCACGGGGCGGTCATAGCCTTGCTGGCGCAACTGCCTGACCAGATCGTCGCCGTCGAGTTCGGGCATGAAAAGATCGGTGATGATGACATCGGGTTGCTGTTCCTTGACCATGGCAAGCGCGCTCAGGCCGTTCTCGGCGACCCGCACCGTTGCGCGCAGGCGTTCCAGCCGCGCCTTGGTCACTTCGGCCACCAAGGGGTTGTCTTCGGCCAGAACAACCGTCCAGGGCGCATCGGCCGGTCTGGCCACCGAGGGCTTTCGCGCTTCGGCCTTCGGGCTGCCTGCCGTGTCGGCAAAGACCTCGGGCAGGCGCAGCACATAGCCCGCGCCGCCGCGCAGGGGTTGGTAATGTTGCAGCGTGCCGCCCAGCATCTCGGCTGACTGGCGGGCGATGAACAGGCCCAGACCGCTGCCATCGGCCGAGCGGCGCGGGTCGTCCTGTCCGCCCCGTTCGAAGGGCTGGAACAGCCGGTCCACCTGATCTGGGAGGATGCCTACGCCATTGTCCTCGACCTGCCACTGGCTGGTGGGCGCACCATCGGGTGTCGCCGCGGGCTGGCCCGAAAAACTGAGCCGGACCGTCGTGCCGCGGCTGTGGATCACCGCGTTCCGCATCAGGTTCGACAGGGCCTGACGCAGCCGCATCACATCGCCCACCCGCGCCTTGCCGGAACCTGCCCCCAGGGCGACGGTCAGGGCGATGCCATGCTCGTTTGCCGTCAGCTCCAGCATGTTTCGCAGACTTTCGGCCAGTTCGGCGGGCACATAGGAAACCTTCGTGACCGGCAGGTTCTTTTCGGGGTTCACCGTCTGGCGCATGTCGGCCAGCACCGACAGCAACTGGTCGGCCGCTTCGCGCATCTGCCGGATCAGACGGGGCTTGTCGGTCGCGTCGGACAGGTCGTCGATCAGGATCGACATCACCGATGCAGGGGTTCGCAATTCGTGGCTGACGATCGAGAAAAGCTGGCGCTGCCGTTCCTGCCGCGTCGACAACTCGTCCAGCGTTTCGCGCAGATGCGCTTCGCGGTCCTCGGCCTCGGTCACGTCGAGCAGGATGCCGTAGGCGACGATATCGCCCGTGGGCGAGGTGTCGGACCAGACAAAGGCCCGTAGCACCGGTCCCGACACCGTATGCAGTTTAAGGTCGCGCGCAGGGGCGACGCCGGGCAGCATCACCCGCATCAGGGCTGCCGCGCCATCGACATCGAGAGAGGCCCGCAGTGCATCGATCCTGCCTTCGGCGGGCAGGGAAAGCATCCGTTCGGCGGCATCATCCAGACGGAAGCGGCCGGTTGCGCGGTTCATGGCGAACAGTCCCACTCCCGCAAAGTCGCGGGCGCGGTTCAGCTTGCGGATGGCGGCGTCTTTCTGCGCGATGACATGTCCGGTCTGGCTTTTGATCGGAATCACGACGAGCAGCAGCGCCAGCGCAAGGATCGAGTAGCGTTCAAGCGTGATCAGCGTCGGATCGGTGCTGATACGGTCGATCAGGAATTCGCCTGTCAGCGCGGCATAGACCGCGATTCCGCCGAGCGAGCCGAACAGCCCGATGCGGATCGGCAGGATCAGCACGACCAGAAGGGCGAGCACCAGCACGTCGATCATCGGATAGAGCACGAAACCCTGCCCCTGCGCGAGTGTCAGAAGCGGAAACAGCACCACGACCCCGACGGTCGGCAAAAGATGCTCTTTGCGCGGGTATTCGATTGTCGCCAGCAGGAAGGCGGCCACCACCGCGCAGCCGCGCAGATTTCGGATCATGGCGAGTTCGAAGAAATCCGCATCGAACCCCAGCGCTGTGCGGACAGGTTCTGCCAATGACAGGAAGAATTGAGAGGTGACATAGATCTGCAATGCCCCGACCAGGCCGAAGATCACATAGGACGCAAGGCTGAGGAACAGGTCGGCCGCATGGGCGCGCAGCCTTGGCCGCGCCAGAACAAAGACCGTGCGGTAAAGCAGGGCGACAAGAATGCCGAAGACCAGATTGATGCCGAAAAGCTGGATGATCACATCCGGCGTCATGTCGGCGATATCGTGCCACGGCACGGCGTTGGTCAGGGGTTGGTAGAAGGGATAGAGAAACAAGACCAGATAGGCGACGACCGGAACCCAGAACAGCCGCAGCGGATAGAAGAAAAAGCCGAGGATGATCGTGAAATGCGCGACATGCGGCGTCAGGTTCACTGCGGGCAGGTTCTGGCCGTGCATGCCGGCCCCCGCCGACATCAGCACGGTCCACAGCGCCGCCACGGCAAAACAGCAGCAGGAATAGAACCACGGCTCGGCATCGACGGCCCGCCGGATCGCCATGAAGCGCGACCGCTCGAAATCGCGGAACACATAGGCTTCGCCTGTTTCGCGGCGCGAGCCTGTCGTCGTTTGCGGCGGAAAGAACGATTGCATCTTGGAACTCGTGACCTTTGCACTGGTTTAGTCCAATCGGGCAGTCTGCACAGTACTCCTTTAGGTCATAACCGCCGAGGCATGGGGATGAAGCACCCATCGCCGCCGGAAGAACAGGGGTGCGATTTTGTCCACAGAAGATTGGCGCAGAAATAACTTTACAGGCTTTCGCTTTGCGATCACCATATTTAGTGTGGTTTCAGTCTGGCAAACGCTGAAACTTGCGAGACTCCCAGCTTCTTGTGGGTCATGGCCCGCCAGAGGCCCCTATCATGAGGCCGGGTAAATGTCGCTTTCCGAAGACTATTTCTCAACCGACGATCTGCATCCCATCGACATCGTCGAGACGCTGGCCGAGCACCATGAATGGGAGTTCGACCGCGTGACCGACGACCAGATCGCCATGTCGGTCGAAGGGCAGTGGCGCACCTATTCGCTGACGCTGGCATGGTCGCGGCAGGATGAGACGCTGCGCCTGATCTGTACCTTTGAAATGGAGCCTCCGACCGAGCGGATGGGCCAGTTGTACGAGGTGCTGAACCGCGCCAACGACATGGTCTGGACGGGTGCGTTCACCTATTGGGAAGAGCAAAAGCTGATGGTCTGGCGCTATGGTCTGCCGCTTTCGGGCGGGCAGGCGGCGAACCCCGACCAGATCGACCGGCTGATCGCCAGCGCGGTGATGGCCGCCGAACGCTTTTACCCCGCCTTCCAACTTGTCGCATGGGCGGGGCAAGCGCCTGTCGATGCGATGAAGGTCGCCATTGCCGAGGCTTACGGGCGCGCCTAGTCTGCCGCCCGAAATGGGGGGCGGATATGCTGGAACAGGTGGCCCGTGACGGGCTGGTGCTTTTGGGCTGTGGCAAGATGGGTTCGGCCCTGTTGACTGGCTGGCTGGCGGCGGGTGTGCCTCCGTCCTCGGTCTGGGTCATCGAACCGACCCCTTCGGATTGGCTGAAAGCGAGCGGTGTGCATCTGAACGCTGGCGTTCCGCCTGCGCCTGCGGTGGCGCTGCTGGCGGTCAAGCCGCAGATGATGGGCGCGGCATTGCCTGCGCTGGTGGCGCTGGGCAACGGGACCACGCTGTTCATCTCGATCGCGGCGGGAACGACGATTGCGGCCTTCGAGGCGGTGCTGGGCGCGCAGACCCCCATCGTGCGGACCATGCCGAACACGCCCGCCATGGTGAACCGTGGCATCACCGCGCTGTGCCGCAACGGCCATGTGACCAATGCGGGCATGGATGTGGCCGTGGCGCTTATGGCGGCGGTGGGCGAGACGGTCATCCTTGACGGCGAACACCAGATCGACGCGGTGACGGGGGTTTCGGGGTCTGGTCCGGCTTATGTGTTCCACCTGATCGAGGCGATGGCGGCAGCCGGGCAGGCCGAGGGCCTGTCGCCCGACGTGGCGATGCGGCTGGCGCGGGCCACGGTCTGCGGTGCGGGGGAGCTGGCCTTTCGGTCGGGTGACAGCGCGGCGCAGCTGCGGGTGAACGTGACATCTCCGGGCGGAACCACGGCGGCGGCTTTGGCCGTGCTGATGGACAGCGAAAGCGGCTTTCCGGCCTTGCTGGCCAAGGCGGTCAAGGCGGCGGCAGATCGCGGGCGGGAGCTGGGCAAGTGACGATCACCTATGATGATTTCCAGAAGGTCGATATCCGCGTGGGCGTCATCACCCGTGCCGAACCCTTCCCCGAGGCGCGCAAACCCGCGATCAAGCTGTGGGTCGATTTCGGCGGCGAGATCGGGGAAAAGCGGTCATCGGCCCAGATAACGGTGCATTACAAGCCTGAAGACCTGGTCGGGCGGCAGGTGCTGGCAGTGGTGAATTTCCCGCCCCGCCAGATCGGCAAGGTGATGTCGGAAGTGCTGGTGCTGGGCGTGCCCGATGCGGCGGGCGAGGTTGTGCTGATCGGACCGGGGCACGCCGTGCCCTTGGGCGGGAGGTTGTTCTGATGAAACTGCTGATCACACGGCCCATGCCCGACAAGGTGCTTGCAGCCGCAAAGGCGCGGTTCGACGTGACCCTGCGGAACGATCACGCAGTGCTGTCGGCAGAGGAACTGCGCGCCGCCTTGCGCGATTACGATGTGGTGATGCCGACGCTGGGCGACCGGTTTCAGGCCGATGTCTTTGCCGATGTGCCAAGCCCCCGCGCCACGCTGCTGGCGAATTTCGGCGTGGGCTACAACCATATCGACGTTGCGGCGGCACAGGCGGCGGGGATTGCGGTCACCAATACTCCGGGTGCCGTGACCGATGCGACTGCCGATATCGCGCTGTCGCTGATCCTGATGACCGCGCGGCGCTTGGGCGAGGGCGAGCGGATGCTGCGGGCGGGGCAATGGGGCGGCTGGGGTCCGACGCAGATGCTGGGCGCGCATGTCACCGGCAAGACCGTGGGCATCATCGGCATGGGGCGGATCGGCAAGGCGATTGCGCGGCGCTGCCATTTCGGCTTCGGGATGGAGGTGCTGTTCCACAACCGCTCGGCGGTGGCGGATGCGGGAGTTCCGGCGCGGCAGGTGCCGCTGGAGCAGGCGATGGCGGCGGATTTCGTGGTGGTGGCCGTGCCGGGGGGGCCTGCGACGCATCATCTGATCGGGGCGCAGGCTTTTGGCGCGATGAAACCGACGGGGTTCTTCATCAACATCGCACGGGGCGATGTGGTGGACGAGGCGGCGCTGGTCGTGGCCCTGACCGAGGGGCGGATCGCGGGGGCGGGGCTTGATGTTTACGAGTTCGAGCCAAAGGTGCCCGCGGCGTTGATGGCGCTTGAGAACGTGACGCTGCTGCCGCATCTGGGGACCGCCTGTCTGGAAGTGCGCGAAAACATGGGGCTGATGGCGGTCGACAACCTGATCGCGCATCTGGACGGGCGCGCGTTGCCGAACCGCGTGTGACAGGGGGCGACGGTGATCTATTCGCCCAGCCGTCGCTTCGTCTTTATCCATATCCCCAAGACGGGCGGCACTGCTCTGGCGCTGGCCTTGGAGGCGCGGGCGCGGGCCGATGACGTGCTGGTCGGCGATACGCCGAAAGCGATGCAGCGGCGTGGCCGGCAAAAGGCGCTGCGCGTGGCAGGGCGCTTGTGGAAGCATTCCACGCTGGCCGATCTGGAGGGGCTGTTGCCGCCCCATGACGGGCTGTTCACGCTGACGCTGGTTCGCAATCCGTGGGACCGGATGGTCAGCTATTACCACTGGCTGCGCGGGCAAAGCTTTGCCCATCCGGCGGTGGGACTGGCCAAGACGCATGATTTCAGCGGGTTCCTGAACCATCCGCTGACGCGCACCAGCATCAGCCTTTGGCCCTATACCGCCTATATGCGCGATGCGGCGGGGGTCGAGCACTGTTCGCTTTACGCGCGGCTGGAACGGCTGGACGAGGATATCGCGCCCTTCGAGGCGCATCTGGGGTTTCGTCTTGGCACAGTAGCGCGGGCCAACGCATCGGCGCGTCCTGCCGATTGGCGACCCGCCTATTCCGATGCCGATGCCGCCTTGGTCGCGGACCTCTGCGCTGTGGATATCGCCCGCTTCGGCTATGCCTTCGACGGGCTTGCCTGACCCAAAAGGGGGCCGTCTGCCCCCTCGTCGCGTGCCGCGCCTCACCCCCGAGAGTATTTGGGCAAGGGTGAAACGCAGTCCTGCCCTTTCACCCTTGTAAAAATACTCGTCTTGCTTCGGCATGGCAAAGGCGGGCGATTGCAAACCCGACGTTCGCCCCCTCCCCCCGGGGGGGAGGGCCGGGGTGGGGGTGTCAGGCGGCTTTGGCGAAGCGGGTGTAGAAGGCCTCGCCCTTCGTGGCCATCTCGACGAGCAGTCGGGGGGCGGTGAAGCGAGGGCCGTACTTTGCCGTGAGCGTTTCGCAGATTTCCACCGCGCGGGGGGCGCCGATCATGTCGAGCCATGCGAAGGGGCCGCCCGACCATGGTGCAAAGCCCCAGCCGAGGATCGCGCCCACGTCACCTTCGCGGATGTCGGTCAGCACGCCGTGCTGCAAGGCGCGGACGGCTTCCAAGGTTTGCGCCATCAGTAGGCGGTGCTGCACCTCGGTCAGGTCGGGTTGGGTTTCGGCTGATGGGTAGCGGTCGGTCAGGCCGTGCCACAGCCCTTCGCGCTTGCCCGCCGCGTCATAGGCGTAAAAGCCTGCATTGGCCTTTTTGCCCATGCGGCCCTGATCGGCCAGCCAGAAGAGCACGTCATCCACCGCCCCATCGGGATAGGCGTCACCCAGTGCCGCGCGGGTCGCCTTGGCGATTTTCACGCCAAGGTCGATCGAGGTTTCATCGACCAGCTGCAGGGGGCCAAGCGGCATGCCGACCATGCGGGCGGCGTTTTCCACCAGCGCGGGTTCCACGCCTTCGGCCACCATGCGGATGCCTTCGTTCAGGTAGGGGATGATGCAGCGGTTGGCGTAGAAAAAGCGCGCATCGTTCACCACGATGGGGGTCTTGCGGATTTGCCGCACGAAATCGAGCGCCTTGGCCACCGCCTCGTCGCCGGTTTCCTTGCCGCGGATGATTTCGACAAGGTTCATCTTGTCGACGGGCGAGAAGAAATGGATGCCGATGAAGCGGTCTGGCCTTGTGCTGGCGCGGGCAAGGCCGGTGATCGGCAGGGTCGAGGTGTTGGTTGCAAAGATCGCGCCCGTCACGGCTTCGGCGCGGGCAGTGACTTCGGCCTTTACGGCGGGGTCCTCATAGACGGCTTCCACGATCAGGTCACATGGCGATAGTGCCGCATAATCGGTGGTGGCGGTGATGCGCGCCAGAACTTCGGCCTTTTTCTCGGGCGTCACCTTGCGCCGCGCGATGCCCTTGTCGAGCAGGCTTTCGGAATGGGCGCGGCCCCGGTCGGCGGCGTCTTGGGTGGCGTCGATCAAAGTCACCGTGATGCCGGCAAGGGCTGCGACATGGGCAATCCCTGCCCCCATCATGCCCGCCCCCAGCACGCCAAGGTGGCGCACCGATTGGTCGGCAAGGCGCGGCCGGTTCGCGCCTTTTTCAAGCGCCTCTTTGTTGATGAACAAGGACCGGATCATCGCGCTGGAGGACGGGTTGAGGAGGATGGAGGTAAAGTGCCGCGCCTCGATCTTCAGCGCCACATCAAAGGGGACAAGCGCGCCTTCGTAAGCCGCCGACAGCAGCGCGCGGGCGGCGGGGTAGACGCCCATCGTCTTGCCCATCACCATGGCCGAAGCCCCGACAAAGGTCATGAAACCTGCGGGATGGAACGGAGCGCCGCCGGGCATCTTGTAGCCCTTGTCGTCCCATGGTTTCACCAGATCGGCGTCCTTGGCTTGCAGCACCCATTCCTTGGCGCGGGCGAGCAGGTCTTGCGGGGCGACCACCTCGTCGATCAGGCCGTTCATCTTGGCGGCCTTGGGGTCCGACAGCTTGCCTTCCAGCAGGAAGGGCGCTGCGGCCATCGCGCCGAGCTTGCGGATAAGCCGCGTCGTGCCGCCCGCGCCGGGGAAGATGCCGACCAATATCTCGGGCAGGCCGATCTTGGCCTTTGCGTTGTCGGCGGCGATGATGCGGTGGCAGGCGAGCGGGATTTCCAGCCCGATGCCAAGCGCCGTGCCGGGCAGGGCCGCGACGACAGGCTTTGCGCCCTTGCGGGTTTTCGCATCCATGCCGGCCCGTTCGATCTTGCGTAGGATGCGGTGCATGTCCATCACGCCGTCGAAGATGGCCGCAGCCCCGCCCGCCCGCATCTGGGCAATCACGTTCAGGTCCATCCCGCCCGCGAAATCGGGCTTGGCCGAGGTGAGGATGATCCCCCTTACCGCCGGATCGGCCAGCGCCGCATCAAAGGCCGTGTCAAGCTCGGCAAGTGCTGCAAGCGACAGGACGTTCATCGACTTGGCCGCCACATCCCATGTGATCGTGGCCACGCCGTCGGCATCGGTGGACAGGGTGAAATCGGTCATGGCGTTTCCTTTATCAGGCGGCCGTCGCGGCGCAGATAGCGGCGGGCGGTTCCGGATTTTTCGGTGATCAGGTCGTGGTCGCTGTAATGGATGCGGTCGGTCGCGGCGCGGGTGCCGATCACGAGGTAGCGGGCGGGGCGGTCCGAGCGGTTGTCGAGACGGTGGCCAACCGCAAGCCCCGCAGGCCAAGCCGCCGCATCGCCGGGGCCGAGCGGGGTTTCGCCGTCTTCGACAAGCACGACATGGCCGTCGATCATGTAGATGAATTCGTCCTCATCCTCGTGCCAGTGGCGGTGGCCTGACCGGCTGCCGGGGGGCAATTCCTCGATGAAGGCGCCGAACTGTGTAAGGCCGCCGGGGTCGGACAGAAGCTGGTAACGGTAAGGGCCGCAGCCGCCGCCAAGCACGGGGTGCACAGGGTCGGGCTCGTCCTGCCAAGCGGACCGGATCAGCCCTGCGGGCAGGCCGTGGCGGCTGTGGGCGGGCAAATGGCTGTCGGCTTCGGTCGCCACAAAGGGCGTGCCGTCGCGGCGGGTGAAGGTGGCGGTGCCTTGGGTGATTTCGACCTTCAGGTCGGCATCGCTGTAGGTGGCGGTTTCGCGGGGGCCTTGGTTCCGGCGACAAGGAAGCGGGCAGGCCCGCGCCCGCGGTTTATGAAATGGTGCCCGTCGGCGCGGCCTGCGGGAAAGGCCGCAGCCTCGCCCGGTTGCATCGGGTAATGGCCATTATCCATCACAAGGGTGCAGGTGCCTTGCAAAACCAGCACGAATTCATCCTCGGCCCTATGCCAATGGCGCAAGGACGACAGCGCGCCGGGGTCCAGCGTCACAAGGTTCACGCCGAACTGCCGCAACCCGCCTGCATCGCCCAGTCGCAGCGACGACCGCCCCGCCATCATCGCGGCAAAGGGCGGAGGGTAGATCGAGCCGGTCTTGACCGGCACATGGGCAAGGTCGAGCCTTGGCATCACACCCTCTCGATGATCGTGGCGGCCCCCATGCCGCTGGCGATGCACAGCGTGGCAAGGCCTGTGCTTTTGCCGGTGCGTTCCAACTCATCCAGCAGCGTGCCGATGATGATCGCCCCTGTCGCCCCGAGCGGGTGGCCCATGGCGATGGATCCGCCGCAGGGGTTCACGCGGGCGGGGTCGACATCGAAGGCCTGCATGAAGCGCAAGACGACCGAGGCGAAAGCCTCGTTCACCTCGAACAGGTCGATATCGTTGATAGCCATGCCCGCCTCGCGCAGGATCTTTTCGGTCACCGGCACGGGGCCGGTCAGCATGATCGTGGGATCGGTGCCGATCTTGGCGGTGGCGCGGATGCGGGCGCGCGGGCGCAGGCCATGGGCGCGGCCGAATTCCGCATCGCCGATCAGCAGGGCGGCGGCACCGTCGACGATGCCGCTTGAATTGCCGGCGTGGTGGATATGGTCGATCCGTTCCAGATGCGGGTATTTCATCAAGGCGACGCGGTCGAAGCCGGGCATGACCTCGCCCATCTCCTTGAAGGCGGGCTTCAAGGCGCCAAGCGTTTGCATGTCGGTGCCGGGGCGCATGTATTCGTCGCGGTCAAGGATCGGCAGGCCGTTCTGGTCCTGCACGGGGATGACCGAATTGGCAAAGCGCCCCTCCTCCCACGCAAGTGCCGCGCGGCGCTGGCTTTCGACGGCATAGGCATCGGCGGCCTCGCGGGTGATGCCGTATTCCGTAGCGATCAGGTCCGCCGAAATGCCCTGCGGGACAAAATAGGTCTTCATCGCCAGCGACGGGTCTACCGCAATTGCCGCCCCGTCCGACCCCATCGGCACGCGGCCCATCATCTCGACCCCGCCCGCGATATAGGCGTGGCCCGCCCCGCCCCGTACCTGCCCCGCGGCAAGGTTGACCGCCTCCATCCCGCTGGCGCAGAAACGGTTGACCGACAGGCCGGGGATCGCCTGATCCAGCCCCGACAGCAGCACCGCCGAACGGGCAAGGCAGCCGCCCTGTTCGCCCACTTGGGTGACATTGCCCCAGATCACATCCTCGACCGCAGCACCGGTCAGGCCGTTGCGTGTGGCGATGGCGTCGAGCATGCGGGCCGAGAGCGCCACGGCGGTGATCTCGTGCAAGGCGCCGTCTGGGCGGCCCTTGCCGCGCGGGCTGCGAAGGGCGTCGTAGATGAAGGCGTCGGACATGGTCATCTCCTTTAGGCGCGGTCGGCGGGGCTGCCGGGCATCAGGTCATAGGGCGGTTTCCAGCCGGGAAGGGCAGCGATGCGGCCCAGCCAACGGTCGATCGCGGGCCAGTCGGCGCGGGAAAAACCGAAGGGTTCGGGGTAGTAAAGGTATCCGCAGCACGACAGGTCGGCGATGGTGGGCGATGGGCCGACGATCCAGTCACGGCTGGACAGATGGCTGTCCAGCACGGCGTAGGCGTGTTTCAGGCGGGCTTGCAGAAAGGGAACCACGCCTTCGGGGCGCTTGTCTGCGGGCGCGAAATTCATCAGGAAGCGGCAGGTGCCCGCCTGTCCCGACAGCTTGTGATTGTCCCAGAACAGCCAGCGCAGAACCTCGGCCTGCTCATCGGGCGTCGCGCCGCCCATTCGACCGGTGACGGTGGCGATATGCGTCAGGATCACGCCCGACTGGGTCAGGACGCGGTCGCCATCAACCAGCACAGGCACCTCGCCCATCGGGTTGATCGCGCGAAAATCGGGCCGCCGCGTCCCGCCGTTGAAGAAATCGACATAGACAGCTTCCCACGGGCTCCCTGTCAGGGCCAGCGCCAGCGCGGCCTTGTAGGCATTGCCGCTTTCGCCGAAGCAATAGAGTTTCATGGCGTCGCTTTCTTTGGCCAAGCGCCGGGGGCCAGCCCCCGGACCCCCGGAGTATTTTTCGCAAGGATGAAACGGGTGGGTCGGATTGACGCTTTCTTAACCGTTCCGCGGCACAGTCCGGTCACGGTACAGGCTGGAGAGCCGATGACCGTCAAGGGTGAAGCCCCGTCTGGCCGTGGCGGACAAGTGTCGGCGGCCCGACGGGGTGGATCGCCCGCGATGCGCGCTTCAGGCCCACCTGTTGCGCGGCCATTCACCCTTGGCCAAATACTCATTCTTGACTCTGCCAAGGGTATCACCGTTTCCGATCCTCAAGCTCTGAATTGAACAGCCGCAGGCGGTGGGTCAGCGTGTCCTTGTCGATCACGCTGTCGAAATTCTCGAACAGGAAGGACAGGGCCTCGCCCTCGTCCAGCCCGGCCTCGGTGGCGAAGCGTTTAAGCTTGCGATAGCCGTCTTCGGTCATGGCGACCGGAAAGCGGCGTGTCAGGCGGAAGCGTTTCGGCATGGGGCACCTATTGGTCAGGACGGCGGGGTCAGGACAGGGCGCGAATTTTCGCAGAAAATTCGGGGTGGCCGCAGGTTAGAACGCTTCGGCTTTCAGCGCCATGACCGGACCTTCGCCCGACAGGATGCGGGTCAGGTGCAAGGCCGTGGCCGGAAGTTGGCGGGCCATGTAGTAGCGGCCCGTCGCAAGCTTTGACTCGAGGAAATCGCGGTCGGGGTGGCCTGCATCCAGTGCCGCAAGTGCCGCGCGGGCCATGCGCCCCCACATCAGTCCAAGGCAGACATGGCCCATCAGATGCAGGAAATCGGTGCTTCCCGCCAGCGCCGTATTGGGCGATTTCATCCCGTTTTCCATGAAATACATCGCTGCCGCCTGCAGGTCTTTGGACGACGCTTTCAAGGGTTCGGTAAAGCCTGCCATGCGCGGATCGGCGGCATTCTCGCGGTTGAAGGTCTTGACGAGGTCGAAAAACGCCATGATCGGCTTGCCACCATCCGCCGCCAGTTTGCGCCCCACCAGATCGAGCGCCTGCACCCCGTTCGCGCCTTCGTAGATCATGGCGATCCGCGCATCGCGGGCGAATTGCGACATGCCCCATTCCTCGATATAGCCATGCCCGCCGAACACCTGTTGCGCCGCGACGCAGGCATCGAACCCCTTGTCGGTCTGGAAACCCTTTATCACGGGCGTCAGCAGCGAGATCAGCCCTTCGGCTTGGGCATCCCCCAGACGCGAGGCGCGGTCGATCAGCGACGCGCCCCAGAAGGTCAGCGCGCGCGCCCCTTCGACGAAACTTTTCTGGTCCATCAGGCTGCGGCGGATGTCGGGGTGCACGATCAGCGGATCGGCGGGGCCAGCCGGGTTTGCAGCCCCCGTCACGGCGCGGCCCTGAAGGCGGTCGCGGGCATAGGTGGCGGCGCTTTGATAGGCGGCTTCGGCCACGGCATAGCCCTGCACGCCGACCCCGATGCGGGCTTCGTTCATCATGGTGAACATGGCGCGCATCCCCTTGTGCAAGCCCCCCAGCAGGTAGCCGGTCGCGCCATCATAATTCATCACGCAGGTGGCGTTGCCGTGGATGCCCATCTTGTGTTCCACCTTGCCCACCGTCACCCCGTTGCGCGGCCCGAGCGTGCCATCGTCATTCACCAGCCATTTCGGCACGATGAAGAGCGACACGCCCTTGGTCCCCTCGCCCCCGCCGGGTGCCTTTGCCAGCACGAGGTGGATGATGTTCTCGGCCATGTCATGCTCGCCCGCCGAGATGAAGATCTTTTGCCCCGTTATGCGGTAGCTGCCGTCGGCCTGCGGTTCGGCGCGGGTCCGCATCATGCCAAGATCGGTGCCGCAATGCGGTTCGGTCAGGTTCATCGTGCCGGTCCATGCGCCCGACACAAGGCGCGGCAGGTAGCGCGATTTCTGCGCGTCGGTCCCATGGACATGGATCGCGGAATAGGCGCCATGGGTCAGGCCCTGATACATGTTCAGCGACATGTTGGCGCCCACCAGCATTTCGCCCACCGCCGTGCCCATCAGATAGGGCAGACCCTGCCCGCCGTAAGCGGGATCGCAGTCGAGCGCGGTCCAGCCGCCCTCGCACAATTGCTTGTAGGCTTCGGCAAAGCCGGTGGGGGTGCGGACCACGCCGTTTTCCAAGCGGCAGCCTTCGCGGTCGCCCACGGGGTTGAGGGGGGCGAGCACCTCGGACGCGAGGCGTCCGGCTTCGGTCAGCACCGCTTCGGTAAAGGCGGGGTCGAGGTCGGCGTAGCCGGGAATGTCGCTGCCCGCGATGCCGAGCGTGTCGTGCAGCACGAATTGCATGTCTTTGACGGGGGCGGTGTAGGCGGGCATCGGGGCGCTCCTTAAACGGCGGCGTTTCGCATGGCCGCGAGGGCATTCGCGCCCCATGCCATTTCGTCTTTCAGTTCGGCGATGGCATCGTCGAGGTCGGCACGCTGGCGTTCCATCTGTGCCAGCCGCTCCTTTGCCATCGCATAGGTACGTGACAGTTGCGCTTCCTGCTGGCCGGTGTCGCGGTCGTACATTTCCAGAAGCTGGCGGATGTCTTCGAGGCTGAAGCCGAAGCGCTTGCCGCGCAGGATCAGTTTCAGCCGCGCGCGGTCACGATATGTGTAGAACCGCGCCGTGCCGCGCCGGACGGGGGCGAGCAGTTCCTGCGCTTCGTAAAAGCGCAGGGTGCGGGGGGTGACTTCGTATTGCCCGCACATCTGGCGGATGGTCAGAAGATCGTCTTTGCCGCAAGCCATGGGCGCTGTCCTGAAAAACCTTTGTCGTCTGACAAGAGCTTAGCAAGAAAGTTGACGTGAAGGTAAACGTGACGTGGCGTCACGAAGCGGGTGTCGCTGCGTCACGCAAGAAAGGGGTTGTAACCGGCTCAGTCGGGCAGGCGGGTCAGTTCCCCGGCCGCCGTGTCGCGCAACTTCCGCAAGTCTTCGATCGATGCCGCGAGTTGGGCCTGTTCGGCCTGCAGCGCGTCAAGCTGGCGGTCGGCCATGTCGATCCATGCCTGCAACTGCGGGCGCGTGCCCTTTTGGCGGTAGATCAGCAGCCATTGGCGGATTTCTTCAAGGCTGAAGCCGAAGCGGCGGCCGCGCAGGATCAGCGTCATGCGCGCCACCTCGCGCGGGCCGTAAAAGCGGGCGCGGCTGACCCGTTCGGGGGCGAGGAGTTCGATGTATTCGTAATAGCGCAGCGTGCGCGGCGTCACGTCGAAGCGGGCGCACATCTCTTTGAAGCTTAAGCGGGTGTCGGGGGGATCGGCCATGGGATGTCCTGCGCTAGCCCGCCGAGGATAGGCGAGGGCGGGCGTATCGCGCAACAGGGCTGCGACAGGGTTTCCGATGTTCGGGCGCTTGCCCTCTTGCGGTTCGTGCGGGCTGCGCGAATATGTGCTGCATGAGCGAACAGACCCTGACCCTTGCCCGCCGCTTCATCGAGGCCCTGCCCCATTCCCGTGCGCTGGGGATGGAGTTGCTGCGTTTCGGCCATGGCGAGGTGGTGATGACCATGCCCTATGATACGCGCTTTGTCGGTGATCCGGCGACCGGCGTCATGCACGGGGGCGCGGTTTCGGCGCTGATGGATACGGCCAGCGGGGCTGCGGTGATGTCGCACCCCGTGGGGCCGGTCTCGACCGCGACGCTGGATCTGCGGGTCGACTATTTCCGCCCCGCCACACCCGGCCAGACGATCACGGCGCGGGCGGTCTGTTACCACACCACGCGCACCGTGGCTTTCGTGCGGGTGACGGCAACGGACGAGGACGAGGCACGACCCGTGGCGGCGGCGACGGGGGCCTTTACGCTGAACCTGCCCAAGGGGGCTGTGTGATGCGCGAGCGGCCCGAACCTGTGCAGGTCATCAAGCAGCGGCGCGATGCGGCGCTGACCTCGCTTTGGTCGGGGGTGCCGTACATCCAGTATCTGGGCATCCGCTTTGACCGGCGCGGCGACGAGTTGACGGCCATTCTGCCCTTTGACGAAAAGCTTATCGGCAACCCCACGCTGCCCGCGCTGCATGGCGGGGCGATTGCGGCGTTTCTGGAAGTGGTGGCGATCATCGAACTGTCATGGTCGACGCTGTGGGAAGAGATGGAGGCGGGGCGGCTTGACCCCGCCACGATCACCGCCACCCCGCCGCGCCTGCCCAAGACCATCGATTTCACGGTCGATTACTTGCGGTCGGGCTTGCCGCGCGATGCCTATGCGCGGGCGCGGGTGAACCGGTCGGGACGGCGCTATGCATCGGTGCATGTCGAGGCGTGGCAGGACAACCGCGCCCGCCTTTTCGCGCAAGCTACGGGGCATTTCCTGATGCCGCCCGCGCCGGGTGAACCGGCGGAATAGCGGCTCAGGGCCGGTGGTTCACCGCACCCACGCGCCACTGCCCGCCCGCAAGGTCAAGCCGCGTGACCGACAGGTTGTCGATGGGCTGGGCCAGAACCTCGGCCCCTGAAACACCCATTGCTTGCTGAAGCTGGGTCAGGATCACGCCGAAATGCGCGACCACCACCACATCGCGGCCCCTGTGCGCGGTATGCAGGCGTTGGACCGCGCCCGACACCCGCGCCTGCGCCGTGTTCCAGCTTTCGCCACCGGGCGGGCAATGGTCGCCCGGGTCTTCCCAATAGGCGCGCGACAGGTCGGGGTGGGTTTCGGCAACCTGCGACCAGAGCTTTCCGTCCCAGTCGCCAAAGTGCAATTCGCGCAAGGCCGCGTCATGCGCCAGCCGCTCGCGCCCCGCAGCCACGGCATCGGCGGTGGCCACGGCGCGGATCAGGTCGGACGACACCAGCACCGCCCCCTGCGGCAGATAACCGTCAAGCCGCGCCAAGGCGGCAGTATCGGACAGATCGGCCGGCACGTCGCGCCAGCCGGTAAAGGCTTTCTCATGCGTCGGGCCGTGACGCACCCACCAGAAGCGCGTCACATCCACGGCGGAAGCTGCCCCTTCAGCACCATCGGCAGCCCCGCCATGACCCCAACCACCAGCCCCGCCTGCGCGGCGATCCGCTGATTGAGCCGCCCCTGCGCGTCGCGGAACCGTCGCGCCAGCGCATTGTCGGGAACGATGCCCCAACCCACCTCGTTCGACACGATGATGACGGGGGCCTTGCACCGCGCACAGGCGGCCAGCAGCGCGGTGCCTTCGGCGTCGAGATCGTGTTCGAAAAGGAGATGGTTCGTCAGCCAGAGCGTCGCGCAATCGATCAGCACCGCATCCTCTGGCCCCGCCGCGTCGAGGGCGGCGGACAGATCAAGCGGGGCTTCGACGGTGATCCAGTCTGCGCCCCGGTCGGTCTGGTGCTGCGCGATGCGGTCCCGCATCTCGTCATCCCATGCCTGCGCCGTGGCGATGTAACGGCGGGTTCGCCCGCTGCCGGTAACGATGGCTTCGGCCAGTCGCGATTTGCCCGATCTGGCGCCGCCCGTCACCAAGGACAAGCGGGAAAGCAAGATAGTTTCGTTACCGACTGATCCAGTCACCGCGTGGCCTCGTATCTATATCAAACGGCGAAATGAACCGCCGCAGTGTGATGTCTGACTGGGGGTTAAAAATGGCGCTCGACGGATATAACGACCAAACCATGTCCCGCCAAGCGATGCGGGCCGAATTGCTGACGGCGGAAGTCGAATTGCAACTGGCCTATGCGTGGCGCGACCGGCGCGACGAACAGGCGCTGCACCGTCTGGTCACCGCCTATATGCGATTGGCGATCAGCATGGCCGCAAAATTCCGCCGCTACGGCGCGCCGATGAACGACCTTATCCAGGAAGCGTCGCTCGGGTTGATGAAGGCCGCAGAAAAGTTCGATCCTGACCGTGGCGTGCGGTTTTCGACCTATGCCGTGTGGTGGATAAAGGCATCCATTCAGGATTATGTGATGCGGAACTGGTCGATGGTGCGGACCGGATCGACCAGCAGCCAGAAGGCGCTGTTCTTCAACCTGCGTCGCGTGCAGGCCAAGCTGGAGCGCGAGGCAAGCCAGCGCGGCGAAACGCTGGACCAGTTCCAGCTGCGTCAGATGGTGGCGACCGAAGTGGGCGTGTCGCTGTCGGATGTGGAAATGATGGAAGGCCGCCTTTCGGGGTCGGACTTCAGCCTGAACGCGGCGCAATCGTCGGACGAGGACGGGCGCGAGTGGATCGACGCTTTGGAAGATGAACAACCCCAAGCCGCCGAACAGGTCGAAGGCTCGCATGACGCCGCGCAGTTGCGCGACTGGCTGGTGAAAGCCATGCAATCTCTGAACAAGCGCGAACGCTACATCGTGGCCGAGCGCAAGCTGCGCGAAGAACCGCGCACGCTGGAAAGCCTCGGCCTCGAACTCGGCCTGTCGAAAGAGCGTGTGCGGCAGTTGGAAGCCGCTGCCTTTGCCAAGATGCGCCGCAGTCTGGAGAGCCAGTCGCGCGAGGTGCATCACTTCCTCGTATGATCCGCGCCGCGCTGTTTATGGCGTTGCTCGCGGGCCCTGCTATGGCCCGCGAGATCGTGGCGGGTGATCTGGACAGCTTGCCGCAGGTCGATGTTACCGTGCTGGGCGAGGTGCATGACAACCCCGTGCATCACGCCAATCAGGCGCGTGCCGTCGCGGCGATAGAACCGGCGGCGCTGGTGTTTGAAATGTTGTTGCCCGAACAGGCCAAGCGCGTGCCAGCCGACCGCAGCGATGCGGCGGCCATGGACAGGGCGCTGGGCTGGACCGCGCGGGGCTGGCCGGATTTCGCGCTGTATCAGCCGATCTTTGCCGCAGCGCCGCGTGCGCGGGTTTACGGTGCCGATGTGCCCGATGCCGATGTGCGCCGTGCGGCGACCGAGGGGGCGGCAAGCGTGCTTGACGGGTTCGGCTTGGCCGATGCCTTGCCCGCCGATGTGCAGGACGCGCGCGAGACCGAGCTTTGGGCAGCCCATTGCTTTGCCATGCCGAAAGCGGCGATGGGCGGCATGGTGCAGGTGCAACGTCTGCGCGACGCAAGTTTAGCCCGCGCCGCGATCCGTGCGCTGCGCGAGACGGGCGGGCCTGTCGTGGTGATCGCAGGGGCCGAACATGCGCGGTCGGACATCGGCGTTCCTGCGCTGGTGCATCTGGAAGTGCCCGCCGTCACGGTGCTTTCGGTGGGGCAGGTGGAAGGCGGCAGCAGCCGCCAGCCCTTTGATCTGTGGATCGTGACCGAAGGGGTCAAGGGGCGGGGCGACCCCTGCGAAGGGTTCGGGTCGACGACCGGTTAAAGTGGTGTTTGCGCGGCGCTGCGCCCGTCTGCATCAGCTGTGCATCACTTGTGCAGCACCGTGCCCGCAGACCGGACAATCGGCGCGGGAATGGACAGCGATCACCCGCGTCTCGGCATAAAGCGCGTCATGAATCATCAATCGCCCGCGCAGCGTTTCGCCCGCGCCGGTGATATGCTTGACCGCTTCCATCGCCATCATCGCGCCGATGATGCCGGGCAGGGGGGCCGCAACCCCCGCCTCGGCGCAGGATGGAACCATTCCGGGGGCGGGGCGGGTGGGAAAGACGCATTCGTAGCAGGGCGCGTTTTGCGCCGGATCGAACAGGGAAAGCTGACCCTCCCATTGAGTTATTGCGCCTGTTATCAACGGCATGCCCAGTTTTGCCGCGATGCGGTTGACCATATAGCGGGTGTCGAAATTGTCGGTGCCGTCAAGGATCAGGTCATAATCGGCAAACAGCGTTCCGGCGTCCGCCTCGGTCAGGCGGCGGTGATAGGGGCGCACCTCGATGAACGGGTTTAGCGCACGCATGGCGGTTTCGGCCGAGAACACCTTGGGCATCCCGATGCGCTGGTCGGCGTGGATGATCTGGCGTTGCAGGTTCGATCCGTCGACCATGTCATCATCGACCACCCCGATGACCCCCACCCCCGCCCCTGCGAGGTAAAGCAGCGCAGGACTGCCCAAGCCCCCGGCGCCGATGACCAAGACCTTGGAATCCTTCAGTTTCCTTTGCCCCGCCCCGCCGATTTCGCGCAGCATGATATGGCGCGAATAGCGGTCGAGTTCGACGGGGCGGAAGGCTGGGGCCTTGGTTTCCTCGGGCTGCGCCTTGGGTGACGCCTTGGCGCGCAGCGCGGAAAGGCCGCGACGGTAGACCAACGACAGGGCAATCAGAATGCCCAGCATCACCCAGATACGCGCATCCTCTCCGGTGGCCATCCGCAGGGGGTGACCGTCAGGCAGGGTGCTGTGCAGGGTGATGACCGCCAGCCACAACAGCCCGATCAGGCCAAGACGCAGCGCCCTTGGCGCGCGAAGTGCCGCGCCCAGCCCCCAGACCATCGCGGCAAGCCCGAGGACGAGGATCATGCTTTGCCCGTCGAGCCGAAACCGCCCGCCCCGCGTGCCGTTTCGCTTAATCTTTCAACCACTTGGAATCTCGCCTGAAGGACCGGGGCAACCACCATCTGCGCGATGCGGTCGCCGTGGCGGATGATATAGGGCTGGTCGGACAGGTTGACCAAGGCAACCCCCAAGGGACCGCGATAATCGCTGTCGATGGTGCCCGGCGTGTTGGGCAGGGTGATGCCATGTTTCAGCGCAAGGCCGGAACGGGGGCGGATCTGGATTTCGTAACCTGCGGGAATCTCGACACGAATTCCGGTGGGCGCGATCAGGCGCTGCATGGGGGCCAGCGTGATGCCAGTCTCGCGCTGGTCTTGCGGCAGATTGGCGCGGATGTCGGCCCCTGCCGCGCCGGGGGTTTCATAAGCGGGCAGGGGCAGGCTGCGGTCGGCCCAATCCTCCCACAGGATGTTGATGGTCGGGTTCATGCCAGCGCCTCGGCGATGCGGGCCGCAAGGCGGCGGGCGACTTCGTCCTTGGGCAGGCGGGGCCAGACTTCGGCACCGGACGCCGACAGGATGGTGACGGCGTTTTCGGCGCCCCCCATGATGCCGGTGGCGGGAGAGACATCGTTGGCGACGATCCAGTCGCAGCCCTTGCGGGCGAGTTTGGCTGCCGCGTGGGACAGCACGTCGTCGGTTTCGGCGGCAAAGCCGATCACCAGTTTGGGGCGCTGTTTTGATGCCGATGTGTCGCGCAGGATGTCGGGGTTTTCAATGAATTGCAGGGCGGGGGCTTGGCCGGTGCCGTCTTTCTTCATCTTGCTGTCCGATGCATTGGCAACGCGCCAATCGGCCACGGCGGCGGCCATGACGGCGGCGTCGGCGGGCAGGGCGGCTGCAACGGCGGCGGCCATTTGGGCGGCGGTTTCGACGCGGATCACCGTCACGCCCTGTGGCGGCGGCACCGATGCGGGGCCGGTGACGAAGCTGACGCTTGCGCCCAGGTCGCGCAGGGCGGCGGCTATGGCCGACCCTTGCGCGCCCGACGAGCGGTTGGCGATGTAGCGCACGGGGTCGATGGCTTCATGCGTGGGGCCGGAGGTGACGATGATGTGCTTGCCCGACAGGGGACCAACCGTCAGCATCGCGCGGATGCCGGCGAGGATCGCTGCGGGTTCCGACAGGCGGCCCGGCCCGTATTCACCGCAGGCCATCTCGCCATCGTCGGGGCCTATCAGGCGGGTGCCATCGGCTTGGATTCGCTTGATATTGCGCTGCGTGGCGGGGTGTTGCCACATGCGGACATTCATCGCAGGGGCGACCAGAACGGGCGTGTCGGTCGCCAGAAGCAGGGTCGAGGCGAGGTCGTCTGCGCGGCCCTGCGCCATGCGGGCGATCAGATCGGCGGTGGCGGGGGCAACCACGATCAGGTCGGCCACGCGGGAAAGCTGGATATGGCCCATCTCGGCCTCATCCGTCAGGTCGAAAAGGTCGGTATAGACCTTTTCCCCTGCGAGGGCCGAGACGGAAAGGGGTGTCACGAATTCGGCGGCGGCGCGTGTCATGACTGGCGTGACGGCGGCACCTTGGCCGCGCAGAAGGCGGATGAGTTCCAGCGCCTTGTAAGCGGCGATGCCGCCGCCGATGATCAGAAGAACGCGCTTTTCGGCCAGCATGGGCAAGGCTCCGGCAAAGGGTTGTGCAAGGTTTAGGCGGCGGGGGCCGATAACTCAACCGCTGCCTTTGCTGCGCCTTGCCAGCGGGGTAAGCCGCGCCATAGTGTTCGTCGATGATTTTGTGACAGGGAGACTGCGATGAAGTTTGTTGCTGCTGTTCTTGCTATGGCGCTGGGGGCGGGGGCCGCCGTGGCGCAGGACCTGCCCGATCTGGCAGGCCGTGAAGTGGTGATCGTGACCGAAAACGCTTATCCGCCGCTGCAATTTCTGGACAAGGACGGCAAGGCGATCGGCTGGGAATATGACGCCTTGGCCGAAATGGCAAAGCGGCTGAACATGACCGTGAAATATGAAAACATCAGCTGGGACGCGATGATTCCGGCGGTGTCGGAAGGCCAGTTCGACATGGGCATGACCGGCATCACCATCAAGGACGAGCGCAAGGAGGCGGTCGATTTCAGCGATCCCTATATGCGGTCGGAAATGCTGATGATCGTGCGCGGTGACGAGGCGCGCTTCACCGATGCGGCTTCGTTCGCGGCCTTGCCGGACCTTCTGGTGTCGGCGCAGCCCGGCACTTCGCCGTTCTACGCGGCGATCTACAACATCCTGGACGGTAACGAGGAAAACCCGCGCGTGGTGAAGTTCGAGACCTTTGGCGCGGGGCTCGAGGCGTTGAAGGTAGGTGACGTGGACCTGACGCTGTCGGATTCGACCGCCGCCAACGGCTACGTCGGGGCGTCGAATGGCGGGCTGAAGATCATCGGCGAGCCGCTGGCGAGCGAAGATTTCGGCTTCATATTCCCCAAGGGGTCGGACCTTGTCGCCCCGATGAACGCGGCGATTGCGGCGATGAAGGCGGATGGCACGATGGATGCGCTGAACCAGAAGTGGTTCGTCGACTACAAGATGAGCGAATGAGCCTTACGCGCCCTGCCAGATCAGGCGGGGCGCGGTATCCGTGATGGGTCCGCAAAACCAGCCCGACAAGGATTTTCCGTGGTGGCTCCTCTGCGTTGTCGCAGTGGGGCTTTGGCTGTTTTACGAGGTACTGGCGGATGCCGATTATGCGGCGGTGCTGGGCACGCTGTCGGCGGGGATAAAGATCACGGTTCTGGTGTCGGTCTTTGCCTATGTGACGGCCTGTTGCATGGGGCTGCTTCTGGCGGTGGGGTCGATGTCGCGGTTGCGGGTGCTGCGGCAGCTGTGCCGGTTCTATATCGAGGTGATGCGCGGCGTGCCGATCATCGTCTTGCTGCTTTACGTGGCTTTCGTGCTGGTTCCGGCGCTGGTGGCGGGGTGGAACTGGCTGGCCGAGCCTTTGGGGCTGGACATGGCGCGGGCGCGGGATGTGCCGCTGCTTTACCGTGCGGTGCTGGCGCTGTGTCTGGCCTATTCGGCCTTTCTGGCCGAGATTTTCCGCGCCGGATTGCAGGCCGTGGACAAGGGCCAGATCGAGGCCGCGCAGGCGCTGGGCCTGTCGGGGTGGCAGCGGTTCCGCCATATCGTCTTTCCGCAGGCCTTCCGGACGGTGCTGCCGCCGCTTGGCAATGATTTCGTGGCGATGGTGAAGGACAGCTCGCTGGTGTCTGTGCTGGGCGTGGGCGACGTGACGCAACTCGCCAAGGTGACGGCAGCGGGGAATTTCAAGTATTTCGAGACCTATAACGTGGCGGCGCTGATTTACCTCACGATGACCATCGGGCTAAGCCTGCTGATGCGGCAGCTGGAAGAGCGGTTGAAGGCGCGGCAGGAGCGCTAGGGCGTGGCAGCGGGGGCCAGCCCCCGCACCCCCGGAGTATTTGTGCAAGGATGAAGGGGTGGACGCGGGCGATCCTGCTGCCTAGTTTTGCGTCAAAAGGAGTTCCCGTCATGACCAATCCGTTGCTTGCCCCGTGGACTGCGCCGTTTGGCCTGCCGCCCTTTGCCGATATCCGTGACGAGGATTTTGGCCCTGCCTTCGATGCGGTTCTGGCCGAAGCGCGGGGGAATATCGCGGCGATTGCAGGCAGCGCGGATGTGCCCACCTTTGCCAATACGATTGCGGCGCTGGAACTGGCCGAGGCGGGATTGGACCGCGTGTCGGGGGTGTTTTACAACCTTGCGGGGGCTGACAGCACCGAGGCGCGCGAGGGTTTGATGCGGGAATTGGCGCCCAAGATGTCGGCCTTTGCATCCGAGGTGACGAACAACAAGGCGCTGTTTGCGCGGATCGACGATCTTTGGGCGCGGCGTGATGCGTTGGGGTTGGGGGCGGAGGAGATGCGGGTGCTGACCCTCTATCGGCGCATGTTCGTGCGGTCGGGGGCAGAACTGACCGGCGAGGCGGCAGAGCGGTTGACGGCGGTGAAATCGCGGCTGGCTGTGCTTGGCACGGCCTTTGGTCAGAACCTGCTGGCGGACGAGCGCGAGTGGTTCATGGTGCTGGCCGAAGAGGACTTGGCGGGGTTGCCGGATTTCGTGGTAGCCGCCGCGCGGGCGGCAGGGGTCGAGCGCGGGCAGAACGGGCCGGTGGTGACGTTGAACCGCAGCCTGATCGTGCCGTTTTTGCAATTCTCGCCCCGCCGTGCGTTGCGGCGGCAGGCCTATGAGGCTTGGGTTGCGCGGGGGGCGAATGGCAATGCGGCGGACAATCGGGGGATTGCGGCCGAGATATTGGCGCTGCGTGAAGAGCGGGCGAAGCTGCTGGGTTATGCCAGCTTTGCCGATTTCAAGCTGGAACCGGAAATGGCCAAGACGCCCGAGGCGGTGCGGGGCTTGCTGATGCGGGTGTGGGAGCCTGCAAAGCGCAAGGCGCTGGCCGATGCCGCCGTGCTCGAGGCGATGCTGGTCGCGGATGGCGAGGCGGGGCCGCTGGAGGCTTGGGACTGGCGCTATTACAGCGAAAGGCGCCGCAAGGCCGAGCATGACTTGGACGAGGCGGCGTTGAAGCCGTATCTGTCGCTGGATGCGATGCTGGGGGCGCAGTTCGACTGTGCGAACCGGCTGTTCGGGCTGGAATTCCGCGAGATCGACGGGCCGTTCTACCACCCCGATGTGCGCGGATGGGAGGTTACCCGTGCGGGTAAGCATGTGGCGGTGTTTCTGGGCGATTACTTCGCGCGGTCGTCGAAACGGTCGGGGGCGTGGTGTTCGGCGATGCGGTCGCAGAAGAAGCTGGGCGGCGATGTGCGGCCCATCGTGGTGAATGTGTGCAATTTCGCCAAGGGAGATCCGGCGCTTTTGTCATATGACGATGCGCGCACGCTGTTTCACGAATTCGGCCATGCGTTGCACCAGATGCTGTCGGATGTGACGTTCGGGTTCATCTCGGGCACCAGCGTCGCGCGGGACTTTGTGGAATTGCCGAGCCAGCTTTACGAGCATTGGCTGGAAGTGCCCGAGGTGCTGGAAAAGCACGCGCGGCACTGGCAGACGGGCGCGGCGATGCCTGCCGACATGATGAAGCGGCTGCTGGCGGCGGGGACTTACGACCAAGGGTTCGCCACGGTGGAATTCGTATCCTCGGCGCTGGTTGATCTGGCATTCCACGAGGGGGCGGCGCCTGCCGACCCGATGGCGAAGCAGGCCGAGGTGCTGGAGGGGTTGGGCATGCCGCGCGCGATCCGCATGCGGCACGCCACACCGCATTTCGCGCATGTCTTTTCGGGCGACGGCTATTCGTCGGGATACTACAGCTACATGTGGTCGGAAGTGATGGATGCCGATGCCTTTGCCGCCTTCGAAGAGGCGGGTGGGCCGTTCGATCCCGGGGTCGCGGCGCTTCTGGAAAAGCACATCCTGTCGGCGGGCGGATCGGAGGAGGCGGAGGTGCTTTACACCCGTTTTCGCGGCAAGATGCCGGGGGTCGAGGCGCTGCTGAAGGGGCGCGGCTTGCTGGATGCGGCGTGAGGGGTGACAGCGCCGGGGACTTTGCCCCCGGACCCTCAGGATATTTGAGGACAGAAAATGAAGGGGGCGGGTCCGCCCCTTTTTCATGTCCGGCGCAAGGCGCTGGGCGGGGTGCCGAAGTGGTGGCGGAAGGCGCGGGATAGGGCGCTTTGGCCGGAAAAGCCGGTGCGAAGGGCAATTTCGGTCAAGCTGTGGCGGGTGTCGGTGATCAGTCGGCGGGCGGCTTGCAGGCGCAGGGTTTGCGCATAGGCGGCGGGGGTGAGGCCGAGGTTTTCAAGGAACAAGGTTTCGAGACGGCGGGGTGACAGGCCTACGGCGCGGGCGGTTTCCTGTGCCGGTTCGGGGCTGTCGATCCTCGCCTCCATCCGCGCGACGGCGGCGGCGACGCGGAGGTCGAGGCGCGGGTCGGGGTGTGGGGCGGGGGCGAGCTGCGGTTCGTGCCCGTCGCGGGTGGTGGTCAGGAACGAGGCGGCGACCTGACGCGCGAGGGCTGCGCCGTGGCGCGTGGTGATCAGGTGCAGCATCAGGTCATGGGCGGGGGCCGCTCCGCCTGCGCTGGCACGGGAGCGGTCGATGACCCAGCGGTCGGGGACCGTGTCGACCTGGGGGTGGGCGCTCGCGAAATCCTCGAAATCCTCCCAATGGACGGTGGCGCGGTGGCCATCGAGCAATCCGGCGCGGGCCATGACCCATGCGCCCGCGTCGATGCCTGCGATGAGGGCGAAGCGGGGGGCCATGCGGCGCAGGTCGCGCAGCAGCGGTTTCGTTGCCACTTCGGATTGGCGGTACCCGACGATGACGATCAGTGCATCGGCCCCTTCGGCGGCGGTGAGCGGGCCGGAAGAGGCGATCTCGATGCCGCAGGTCAGGGGCACGGGGTGACCGTCGGGCGAGACGACGCGCCAACGATAGGCATCATGGCCGAGGTGGCGGTTGGCGGCGCGGAGGGGATCGAGGACGGAAGCGACTTCGAGGATCGAGCAATGCGGCAGGACCAGCACGCCGATGGTCAGGGGCTGGCGCGAGGGGGCGAAAATTGTTGCGCTTTCGGTCATGCATATTTCGTAAACGGTGACGCATGACGCGGCAAGGGCGTTAGTCTTTGCTGGCAATAAGGGAGGACCACCGATGCCGCTTGCCATGAACCGCGAGGTTTTCATCACCTGTGCCGTGACGGGATCGGGCGGGACGCAGGACCGCAGCCCGCATGTGCCGCGCAGCCCCGCGCAGATTGCCGAAAGTGCGATTGCGGCGGCCAAGGCGGGGGCTGCGGTGGTGCATTGCCATGTGCGCGACCCCGAAACCGGCAAGCCTTCGCGCGATCTGGCCTTGTATCGGGAAGTGACCGAGCGGATCCGCGATTCGGCAACGGATGTGGTGTTGAACCTGACGGCGGGGATGGGGGGCGACATCTATTTCGAAGGGTCCGAGGATATGGGCCGCATGGGACCGCGATCCGATATGGCGGGGGCGACCGAGCGGGTGGCCCATGTGGTCGAGTGCCGTCCCGAGATCTGCACGCTCGATTGCGGCACGATGAATTTCAACGAGGCCGATTACGTAATGGTCAACACGCCCGGCCTGCTGCGCGACATGGCGCGGCGGATGACGGCGGCGGGGGTGCGGATCGAGATCGAGGCTTTCGATACGGGCCATCTGTGGCTGGCCAAGGAACTGGTCAAGGAAGGCGTGATCCCCGAACCCGTGCTGGTGCAGCTGTGCATGGGCGTGCCGTGGGGCGCGCCCGATGACCTGAACACATTCATGGCGATGGTGAACAACGTGCCTGCGGGCTGGCACTATTCGGCATTTTCCATCGGGCGGAACCAGATGGCTTACGTTGCCGCCGCCGTGCTGGCGGGGGGCAATGTGCGGGTCGGGCTGGAAGACAACCTTTGGCTGGAAAAGGGCGTGCTGGCAACGAACGCGCAACTGGTCGAGCGGGCCTGCACGATCATCGAGAACATGGGCGCGCGGGTGATCACCCCTGCCGAAGTACGGGCGCGGTTGAAGCTGGAGAAGCGGCCTTTGCTGCCGCGCTGATGGAGCCTGTCCGCCCTCCGACCGGACCTGCGGCGCCGCAAGCGGTGTCGAAGGTCACGCCTGTGGGGCGGGGCTGGATGCTGCTGGCGGTCGAGGCGGGGTTTGCGCTGCGTAATGCTTCGGCCGGGTTGGATCTGGCGCTCACGCGCGAGGATGCCGAGGCGCTGCGGCGGGGCGAGGTGACGCCCGAGGCTTTGGCGGCACGGGCGGGCCATGCCCACCAGCCGCCGCAGGGGGCGGTGACGGTGGCCTTTTCTGCCGAAGCGATGCGGCTTTCGGGGCAGATCGGGGCGGGCAAGGCGGGCAGCAAGGCGGGCGTTCCGCCGGGCAAGGCGAAAGCGCAGGTGCCACTGCCGTCCTTGCCTTTGGGATGGATCGGGGCCGGATGTCTGGCCCTGTTGGTTTTGGTCATGGTCTTGACCGCATGAGGAGACGGGATATGGCGCGCAAGGCGGCGATCATTGGCGGCGGGGTTATCGGCGGTGGCTGGGCTGCGCGGTTCTTGCTGAACGGTTGGGATGTGGCGGTGTTCGACCCCGATCCCGAAGCGCCGCGCAAGGTGGGCGAGGTGATCGGCAACGCCCGCAAGGCGCTGCCTGCCCTGTCGGACGGGCCGATGCCTGCCGAGGGGGGGCTGACGTTTGCGGGCACGATCACCGAGGCGGTGGAAGGGGCGGATTACATTCAGGAAAGCGTGTCGGAGCGGCTTGACCTCAAGCACCGTGTTTTCGCGCAGATCCAGCAGGTGGCGCCCGATACGCCGATCGGGTCTTCGACCAGCGGGTTCAAGCCATCCGAACTGCAACAGAACGCCGCGAACCCTGCGACGATCTTTGTCGCCCATCCGTTCAACCCGGTCTACCTGCTGCCGCTTGCCGAGGTTGTGCCTTCGCCGAAATCCGACCCCGCGCTGATCGAGGCGGCGAAAGAGACGCTGCGCGAAATCGGGATGTTTCCGCTGCATGTGCGTAAGGAAATAGACGCGCATATCGCCGACCGATTCCTCGAAGCCGTGTGGCGCGAGGCGCTTTGGCTGGTCAAGGACGGCATCGCCACAACCGAGGAAATCGACGAGGCGATCCGCATGGGCTTTGGCCTGCGCTGGGGCCAGATGGGGCTGTTCGAGACCTATCGCGTGGCGGGCGGCGAGGCGGGGATGAAGCACTTCATGGCGCAGTTCGGGCCCTGCTTGACATGGCCATGGACCAAACTGATGGACGTGCCGGAATTCAACGACGAATTGGTCGATCTGATCGCGGGGCAATCCGACGCGCAATCGGGGCATCACACGATCCGCGAGTTGGAGCGGATCCGCGACCAGAACCTGATCGGCTTTCTGCGGGTGCTGAAAGAGCGCAACTGGGGCGCGGGCAAGGTGCTGCTTGATCATGACGCGCGGCGCAGGGCGGCAATGCCTGCCCCCGTGGCGGGCGAAGGGCCGATGGAGATGGCGCGCCTGACCGTGCTGCCCGGATGGATCGACTATAACGGCCATATGACGGAAAGCCGCTACCTGTTCGCGGCGTCCGAGACGTCAGACGCATTCTTGCGCCATATCGGGGCGGATGTCGCCTATGTCGGGACCGGGTTCAGCTATTACACCGCCGAAACGCATATCATGCATCTGGGCGAGGCGAAGCTGGGCGATGCGCTGACCGGAACCGTGCAGGTGCTGCATGCCGACGAAAAGCGGCTGCATATCTTTATCCGCATCCTCAAGGATGGTCAGCCGGTCGCCACGTTGGAGCAGATGCTGCTGCATGTGGACATGGCGGCGGGCAAGACCTGTGCTGCCCCGCAGGCCATTCTTGACCGGCTGCTGCCGGTAGCCTCGGCCCATGCGGCCTTGCCCCGCCCCGAAGCGGCGGGTCGGGCGGTGGGCCAGCGCAAGTGAAACGCGTGCTGGTCACCGCCGGGGCGAACGGGATCGGGCTGGTGATGGCCCGGGCCTTTGCCGCTGCGGGATGCCGCGTGCATGTGACCGATGTTGACGCCGAAGCGGTGGCGGCGGTGCCGGACGGCATTACCGCGACGCTCTGCGATGCAGGCGACGAGGGCGCGATGGCGGCGCTGTTTGCGGGGTTCGCCGCCGATTGGGGCGGGCTGGACGTGCTTTGCGCCAATGCCGGGATCAAAGGGCCGACGGCGGCGATCGAGGATATGGGCTTGGACGACTGGCACCAGTGCCTTGGGGTGAACCTCGACGGGGCGATGCTGGCGGCGAAATATGGCGCGCGGCTGATGAAACCGGCGCGGTCGGGGGTGATGATCTTCACCTCGTCCACCAGTGGCCTTTATGGCACGCCGTTCCGTGCGCCCTATGTGGCGGCGAAGTGGGGTGTGATCGGGCTGATGAAGACTGTGGCGATGGAGTTGGGGCCGCATGGTATCCGCGCCAATGCGATTTGCCCCGGTTCAGTGAACGGCCCGCGCATCGACCGCGTGATTGCGGCGGAAGCCGAAGCCAAGGGCATGACGGAAGGTGCAGTTCGGCAGGGATACGCCAGCGGCACGGCGATGAAACGGTTGACCGATCCGGAAGACGTGGCCGACATGGCGCTGTTTCTCGCCTCGGATGCGGCGCGGATGGTGACGGGGCAGGCCATCGCGGTGGACGGCATGACCTATAATGTAGACCCATGAGGGGGCAGCGATGCATTTCGGACTGACGGACGAGCAGAAGATGATCGTCGAGACCACCCGCGCCTTTGTCGAGGCCGAGCTTTATCCGCATGAGGCCGAGGTGGAGCGGACGGGCCATCTGCGGATGGACCTGATCCGCGAGCTGCAGGCCAAGGCTATGGCGGCGGGGCTATATGCCGCCAACATGCCCGCCGAGGTGGGGGGCGCGGGGCTCGATACGCTGTCATGGCTTTTGTATGAACGCGAGCTGGGGCGCGCGAATTATGCGCTGCACTGGACCTGTGTGGCGCGGCCGTCGAACATTCTGCTGGCGGGGACAGAAGCGCAGCGGGAGAAGTATCTTTACCCCTGCATCCGCGGCGAGAAGTGGGATTGCCTTGCGATGACGGAGCCGGGGGCGGGTTCCGACCTGCGCGGCATGACGGCGAGCGCGCGGCAGGACGGCGGGGATTGGCTGCTGAACGGCACCAAGCATTTCATCAGCCATGCCGATCTGGCCGATTTCGCGATCTGCTTCATGGCGAGCGGAGAGGAAGACACGCCGAAGGGCAAGAAGAAGCGGATCACCGCGTTCTTCGTCGACAAGGGCACGCCCGGTTTTACGGTGCGGGACGGATACCGCAACGTCAGCCATCGCGGTTATACCAACGCGGTGCTGGAATTCGACAATTGCCGCATCCCGCAGGAACAGGTTCTGGGCGACGTGCATAAGGGGTTCGAGGTGGCCAACACTTGGCTCGGGGCCACGCGGTTGCAGGTGGCGGCGACCTGCCTCGGCCGTGCCGACCGCGCCTTGGGCCATGCGGTGCAATATGCGGCAGAGCGGCGTCAGTTCGGCCAGAGCATCGGCAAGTTCCAGGGTGTAAGCTTCAAACTGGCCGATATGGCGATGGAGCTGAAGGCGGCAGAACTGCTGACATGGGAGGCTGCGTGGCGCTTTGATGAAGGGTCGGTAACGGAAGCCGATATGTCCATGGCGAAGCTAAAGGCGACCGAGGTGCTGGCAATGGTGGCGGACGAGGCGATACAGATCCACGGCGGAATGGGGCTGATGGACGATCTGCCGCTCGAACGCATCTGGCGCGACGCGCGGGTGGAACGTATCTGGGAAGGCACCAGCGAGATCCAGCGCCATATCATCAGCCGCCAGCTTTTGCGGGCTTACGGCGCATGACGATTTTTCTGCGAAAAATCAGGGGGCATTCTGCCCCCTCGCCCCTGCGGGGCTCACCCCCTGAGGATACTTGGGGACAGAAAATGACGTTTTCCGTTCATCCTTCGTCAATTTTTGCAAGCCAGTATGACGGCACGGTACAGGGAGGGATCCCGATGACCGTGGCAGGAAATGGCACCTCGTGTCTGCAAGGGCACGGGGTGTTCCGCATTTTCTGCCCTGAAATATCCTCGGGGGGAGGGCCGCGGCACGCGGCCCGTGGGGGGCGGAAAGCCCCCCTGCGGAGGCAAGCGGCGCTTGCGCCGCGCAGCCGACAGGAAGGACTTGTGCGCGGAACGCGCACTCCGATGGGGCAGGGGGCGCGGCATGCGTGATCTGTCGCGGCTGCTGCGGCCCCGCTCTATTGCCGTGCTAGGTTCGGGCTGGGCGGCGAATGTGATCGAGCAATGCGCCAAGATGGGGTTCGACGGGCCGGTCTGGCCGGTGCATCCGACGCGCGATGCCATTTCAGGGGTGCGCTGTTTCCGGTCGCTGGCCGATCTGCCCGCAGCGCCGGATGCTACGTTCATCGGGGTGAACCGGCATGCCACGCTGGATGTGGTGGCCGAGCTTGCCGCGATGGGCGCGGGCGGGGCCACCTGTTTTGCCAGCGGCTGGGAAGAGGCGGGCGAGGCCGGGTTGCAGGAGCGGCTGGTCGCTGCGGCGGGAAACATGCCGATCCTCGGGCCGAATTGCTACGGGGTGATCAACTATCTGGACGGGGCGCTTTTGTGGCCTGACCAGCACGGCGGGCGGCGGGTCGAGCGGGGGGTGGCGCTTCTGTCGCAATCCTCGAACATCGTGATCAACCTTACCATGCAGGCGCGGGGCTTGCCCGTGGCTTACGTCGCCTGTCTGGGCAATGCGGCGCAGGTGGGGCTGGCGGAACTGGCGGGGGCGCTTCTGGCCGATGACCGCGTGACCGCGCTGGGCATGTATGTCGAAGGGATCGACGATGCTACAGCCTTTGCTGCTTTGGCCGAACAGGCGCGGGCGGCGGGCAAGGGGATCGTCTGCATCAAATCGGGCAAGACGGAACTGTCGCGTACGGCTGCGGCGTCGCATACGGCATCGCTCGCCGGTGGCGGGGCGGCGTCTTCGGCTTTCCTGCGGGCTTGCGGCGTGGCCGAGGTTTCCACTCCGGCCGAGCTGATCGAAACGCTGAAGATTTTTCACCTTTGCGGGCCGGAGATCGGGCCGCGGCTGTGTTCGCTGTCCTGCTCGGGCGGCGAGGCGGGGTTGGTGGCCGATCTGGCTGCACCCTTCGGTGTCGATTTCCCCCCGCCGAGCGATGCGCAGCGCGCACGGCTAGGGGAGATCCTCGGGCCGATCGTGACGATTGCCAACCCGTTGGATTACCATACCTTCATCTGGGGTGACGGGCCGCGCACAACGGATGTGTTTACCACGATGTTGGCGGGCTATGATGCGGGGCTTTTCATCATCGACCCGCCGCGCCCCGACCGCTGCGATCCGTCGAGTTTCCAGCCTGCGCTGGATGCGATCGTGTCTGCGGCGCGCACGACCGGAAGGCCTGCCTTTGCGGTAGCCTCGCTGCCCGAGAATTTCGACGAGGAGCGGGCCGTTGCGATGATGGAGCGCAATGTCGTGCCGATGATGGGGCTCGAAACGGCGCTGGGTGCGGTGCGGGCGGCGCAGACGCGGGCGGGGCTGGCGGACTGGCGGCCTTTGCGCGTGGTCGGGCCGCGGGCGCTGCATTTGCGAAACGAGGCTTCAGCCAAGGTCTTGCTGGCTGCGGCGGGGGTTGCGGTGCCAAGGGGCGTGACGGCGGCCTCGCTTGACGGGTTGGATGTGTCGGGCCTTGCCGCGCCCTTTGCGTTGAAGGGTCTGGGCTTCGCGCACAAGACCGAGGCGGGGGCGGTGCGGTTGGGGCTGGCCTCGCTCGCGGGGCAGGCCGAAATGGCGGGCGCGCAGGGGTATTTGGCCGAGGAAATGGTATCGGGCGTGGTGGCCGAACTGCTGGTCGGGCTGCGGCGCGATCCGGTTTACGGGGCGACGCTGACGCTGGGGTTTGGCGGGGTGACGGCCGAGGTGCTGGCCGATACGGTGACCTTGGTGTTGCCCGTTACGGCAGATGAAGTGACCGACGCGCTGCGGCGCTTGCGGCTGTGGCCGCTGCTTGATGGCTATCGCGGGCGGGCACGGGCCGATGTGGCGGCGGCGGTCGATGCTGTCATGGCCTTGCAGCGGATGATGGACGATCCGGCGCTGGAAGAGATTGAGATCAACCCGTTGATGGTGCGCGCAAGCGGTGCCGTGGCGGTGGATGCGGTGATCTGGGAGGGAGAGGCATGATGGAAATGCGGACCGAAGGCCCGATCCGGACAAGGGCCGAGGGCGCGGTGCTGGAAGTGACGCTTGACCGTCCCAAGGCCAATGCCATCGATCTGGTGACCAGCCGGATCATGGGCCATGTGTTCCGCGATTTCCGCGATGATGACAGCTTGCGCGTTGCCATCCTGCGGGCCGAGGGGGAAAAGTTTTTCTGCCCCGGATGGGACCTGAAGGCGGCGGCGGGTGGCGATGCGGTGGATGGCGATTACGGCGTGGGCGGCTTTGGTGGCTTGCAGGAACTGCCGAACCTGAACAAGCCGGTGATCGCTGCCGTGAACGGCATCTGCTGCGGTGGCGGGCTGGAACTCGCGCTGTCGTGTGACCTGATCCTTGCCAGCGACAACGCGACCTTTGCCTTGCCGGAAATCCGGTCTGGCACGGTGGCGGATGCGGCGTCGATCAAGCTGCCCAAGCGGATACCCTATCATGTGGCGATGGACCTTTTGCTGACGGGGCGCTGGTTCGATGCCGACGAGGCGCTGCGCTGGGGGCTGCTGAAGGAAGTGACTTCGCCCGCCGATCTGTTGCCGAAGGCGTGGGACTTGGCGCGGCTGTTGGAAAGCGGGCCGCCGCTGGTTTACGCCGCGATCAAGGAAGTGGTGCGCGAGGCGGAAGCGATGCGGTTTCAGGATGCGCTGAACCGTGTGACCAAGCGGCAGATGCCGACGGTGGACCGGCTTTATTCCAGCGAGGACCAGTTAGAGGGCGCGCGGGCCTTTGCCGAAAAGCGCGATCCGGTCTGGAAGGGGCGCTAGGCGCGGAAGCGACCGGTTCGTGTCGCGTTTCGCCGTGAAGCGCCGCGCGCCCGCGCCTAGGGTCGGGCACGGTTTCACGAGGGCGACATGGACGAGACGGATTACATCATCGTGGGGTCGGGGTCGGCCGGATCGGTTCTGGCCGAACGGCTGAGTGCCAGCGGCAAGCATCGGGTGACGGTGCTGGAAGCGGGCGGCAGCGACCGTCGGTTTTTTGTCATGCTGCCGCTTGGTTATGGAAAGCTGTTCTATGACCCTGCCGTGAACTGGCTTTACAAGACCGAACCCGATCCGGGCCTTGCCGGCGCGCGCGACCATTGGCCGAGGGGCAAGGTTCTGGGGGGGTCGTCGAGCATCAACGCGATGGTCTATATCCGCGGGCACAAGGCGGATTACGAGGAATGGGAAGCGGCGGGCAATCCGGGCTGGGGCTGGCCGGATGTGCTGGCTGCCTATAAGGCGATGGAAGATACCGAAGCCGGTGCCGATGAATGGCGCGGCGCGGGCGGGCCTTTGTTCGTGTCGGCCAACCGCAAGGGGCTGCATCCTTTGGTGCCGCATTACATCGCGGCTTGCGAAAGTGCCGGTCTGCGCGAGGTGGCCGATTTCAACGGGGCCGAGCAGGAAGGCACCGGCATCTACCAGATGACGATCAAACACGCGCGGCGCAATTCGGCGGCGCGGGCGTTCTTGCGGCCTGCGATGAAGCGTCCCAATTGCCGCGTGGTGACTGGGGCGATGGTGACGCGGGTCGTCATCGAGAACGGGCGAGCGGTGGGGGTGGAATATACGCGCGGCGGTGTAGCCCATGTGCTGCGGGCGAAGGCCGAGGTGATATTGTCGGGCGGGGCGATCAACTCGCCGCAGTTGCTGCAACTCTCGGGGGTGGGGCCTGCTGCGCTGCTGCAGGGCTTGGGGATTCCGGTGGTGCTCGATAACCCCAACGTGGGCGATCACCTCAGCGACCATCAGGGCATCAACTATACGTGGCGCATGAAGGTGCCGACCTATAACGACGAGCTGCGCCCGTGGTGGGGCAAGCTGGTCGCGGGGATGAAATACGTGCTGGCGGGGGCGGGCCCGCTGGCGAAATCGATCAACCATGCGGGCGGGTTCATCCGCACGTCACCCGATCTGCCGCGCCCGAACATGCAGCTTTACATGCAGGCGTTCTCGACACTGATCCCGCGCGAAGGCGAGCGGCCTTTGCTGACGCCAGACCCGTTTCCGGGAATGTCGATCGGGCTGTCGAATTGCCGCCCGTCGTCCAAGGGGCATATCCGGCTGCGCTCGGCGGATCCGTTCGCGCATCCGGTGATCACGGCGAACGCGTTTTCGACGCTCCATGACGTACAGGAAATGCTGGCGGCGGTGAAATACCTGCGGCATCTGGCGGCGCAACCGCCCTTGGCGCGGCTGATTGCGGAAGAGTTACGTCCGGGGCCGGAGGTGAAAAGCGACGAGGCGATGATCGCCGATTTCCGTGCGCGGTCGGGCACTGTGTATCACCCGTCCTGCACCTGCCGGATGGGGCCGGACCCTGCGACGAGCGTGGTCGATGCGCGGTTGCGCGTGCACGGGATCGCGGGGCTTCGGGTGGTGGACGCAAGCGCCTTCCCGAACCTGATCGCGGGCAATACCAATGCGCCGTCAATGCTGATGGGATGGAAGGGTGCGGAAATCATCCTCGCCGACGCCCGCTAAGGGCCCCGCCCTCGGGGGGCATCGAGCCCCCGCTCGGGCGGGCTGCCGGGATCGATTCTTGACTGGTGCGTTCGCAACGGGCGTTGTTATCTGAGTATTTGGACAAGGGTGAAGGGCCGGCGATCCCTTTCATCCTTGTCTCAAATACTCAGCTTGCAGCTTTCCGCAGAGGGGACGGCGGGCCTTATTCGCCGCGCGGGAAGCGTTTGTTTTCTTCCAGCACGTTCAGGTCCATGTGGTTTCGCATGTAGCGCTCTGATGCGGCACGAAGCGGCTGGTGGTCCCACGGGTAATAGGCGCCGTTGCGGAGCGCTTCGTACACGACCCAGCGGCGGGCCTGTGATTCGCGCACGGCGGCGTCGAAGGCGGGAAGGTTCCAGCGGGTGTCGGCCTCGGCTGCGAATTTCGCAAGGATTGCGGCATGGGCCGGGTCTGTGGCGAGGTTGACCCGTTCGGACGGGTCGGTGTCGAGGTTGTAGAGCTGGTCGGGGTCGGCCATGCAACGGATGTATTTCCACGGGCCTTCGCGCAGGGCGACCATGGGGGTGATGGTGCCTTCGGCGGCGTATTCCATCAGCACAGGGGTGGTGCGGTCAAAGCCGCAGGCGAGGGGGACGAGGTTTTCGCCATCGGTCCATGGCATGACCGCCGCCATGTCGATGCCAGCCAGCGCCGCGAGCGTAGGCGTCACGTCGATGGTCGAGACGGGCGTGTCGATGCGGCCCGCGGGAATGTCGGGTGCCGCGATCATCAGGGGGACGCGGGCGGAGCCTTCGAAGAAGTTCATCTTGAACCAGAGGCCGCGTTCGCCCAGCATCTCGCCATGGTCCGACAGGAAGATCACCACGGCCTCTTGGCGGGTGGCTTCGAGCGTGTCGAGCACCTCGCCGATCTTGCTGTCGACATAAGAGATGTTGGCAAAATAGCCTTGGCGGGCGCGGCGGATGTGATCAGGCGTGATGTCGAAGGCGTGGCTGTCGCAGGCGTCGATCAGGCGTTTGGAGTGGGGGTCTTGGTCGGCATAGGCGATGGCTTCGGGCGGTTCACATTCCGGCGCGCCTTCGTAAAGATCCCAGAACTTGCGGCGGGCGACGAAGGGGTCGTGCGGGTGGGTGAAGCTGACGGTCAGCATCCACGGGCGTTTATCGCCGCCGCGCGACAGGTCGTAGAGTTTCTGCACCGCGTTGAAGGCGACCTCGTCGTCATATTCCAGCTGGTTGGTGATTTCGGCCACGCCTGCGCCTGTGACCGAGCCGAGGTTGTGATACCACCAGTCGATGCGTTCGCCCGGTTTGCGGTAATCCGGGGTCCAGCCAAAATCGGCGGGGTAGATGTCGGTCGTCAGCCGTTCCTCGAAGCCGTGCAACTGGTCGGGGCCGACGAAATGCATCTTGCCGGAAAGCGCGGTCTGGTATCCGGCGCGGCGCAGGTGGTGGGCATAGGTCGGGATATCCGAGGCAAATTCGGCGGCGTTGTCGTAGACGCGGGTGCGTTTGGGCAGCGCGCCCGACATGAAGGCGGCGCGGGCGGGGGCGCAGAGCGGCGAGGCGGTGTAGGCATTGGCAAAGCGGGCCGAGCGGTCGGCGAGGCGCTTCAGGTTCGGTGCGTGCAGGAAGGGGGCGGGACCATCGGGAAAGAGCGTGCCGGTCAGTTGGTCGACCATGACGATCAGGATGTTGGGGTGGGTCATGGTGTCCTCGGGTCATTGCGGCTGTGATCTGGCGGCGACATTAGGCTTTTGCAGGCAAGGGTAAAGCGATGGAAGCGACGGGGCGTGGCGCAAAATGTCGGCCTGTTCCGGAGCGGTGAGCGGGAATTGCGGGGCGGGTCGCAAACGGGTGGGGAAGCGGCGAAAAAGGGTTGCGGCGGGCGCGGTCGGCGTTGCCTGATCAGAACGGTGACAAGGGAAGCGACGGGGGATAGGCGATGACGATCGTAGGGCAATTTCCACGGCAAGTGATCGAAAACCCTGACATGGGGATCGTGCTGCCCGATGGCTGCCGACTTTCGGCGCGGGTCTGGATGCCGCGCGATGCGGGGGACGATCCGGTGCCTGCGATCCTTGAATACATCCCCTATCGCAAGCGCGACGGGACCACGCCGCGCGACGAGATGATGCACCCCTATCTTGCCGGTCATGGCTATGCCTGCATCCGCGTCGACATGCGCGGCAATGGCGAGAGCGACGGGGTGATGGAGGATGAATACACCCAAGCCGAGATGGATGACGCGGTAGCGGTGATCGACTGGCTGTCGCGCCAGCCTTGGTGCAACGGGTCGGTCGGGATGATGGGCAAAAGCTGGGGCGGGTTCAATTGCCTGCAGGCTGCCTTCAACCAGCCGCCCGCGCTGAAGGCGGTGATCTCGGTCTGTGCCACGACCGACCGCTTTGCAGACGATATCCATTTCAAGGGCGGCTGCCTTTTGGGCGAGAATTTCGGCTGGGGGGCGGTGATGCTGTCCTATTCCAGCCGTCCGGCTGATCCTGCGTTGCGGCCCGATTGGCGGGGCGAGTGGTTGAGGCGGCTGGAGGCGGAGCCTTGGTTGGCACCCGTCTGGGCGGGGCATCAGGCCAAGGACGATTACTGGAAGCACGGGTCGGTGGGGCAGGATTATTCCCGCATGACGACGCCTGTGCTGATCTGGGGCGGCTGGGCTGACAATTACATGAATACGGTCGATCATCTGGTCCGTAACGTGCCGGCGCCATGCAAGGGAATCGTCGGGCCTTGGGTGCATCAGTATCCTCACACGGCGGTGCCGGGGCCGCAGGTAGGGTTCTTGCAGGTGTCGCTTCGCTGGTGGGACCGCTGGTTGAAGGGCATCCCGAACGGGGCCGAGCATGACCCTGCGATGCGGGCCTATATGATCCATTCCGCGCCGCCCGATGCGAGTGCCGCTTACCGCGCGGGCCACTGGGTGGTCGAGGCCGCTTGGCCTTCGCCACGGGTGGAAAGCCGGGTGCTGCATCTTGGGAACGGAACGCTGGGAGAGGCGGGGACCTTTACCGCGCTGGTGAACACACCGCAGCATCTTGGGATGCATACGGGCGAGTTCTTTCCGATGGGGCTGAATGCCGAGATGCCGGGGGACCAGCGCGGCGATGATGCGCTGTCGGTCTGTTTTGACAGCGCGCCGCTGGATGCGCCGCTCGATCTGCTGGGGGCTGCGCGGTTGGGGCTGCGGGTGGCGTCGGACCAGCCTTTGGCCTTTGTCGTGGTGCGGTTGAACGATGTGGCGCCTGACGGGTCGTCGGTCAGGATCGCGCACGGGATGCTGAACCTGTGCCACCGTGACAGCATGGAGCACCCTGCGCCGATGGTGCCGGGGAAGGCGGTGGAAGCCGAGGTGGTGATCGACCAGACGGCTTACCGTTTGGCGGCGGGGCATCGGCTGCGGGTGGCCTTGTCGACGACCTATTGGCCCTTTGTCTGGCCTTCGCCCGTGGCGGCGACGCTGACGGTGACGGGCGGGCGCTTGGTGCTGCCGGTGCATCGGGGGGGAAGCGCGAACGAATGGGACGCGCCGCCGGTGGAACATGCGCCCCCCGTGAGCTTGCGCGAAATCCGTGCGCCGCGGGCGAAGCGGATGATTGAGGAGGACATGCTGGCAGGCACGCGGGCGCTGGTTGTCGAGACGGACGAAGGGGCATTCGAGAACCTGTCGCACGGGCTGGTTGCGGACGAGACGCTGACCGAGCGGTGGGAAGTGCGGCCCGATGACCCCTTGTCGGCCCGTGCGACCCATGTCTGGGAGCAGCGGCGGTCGCGGGGGGGCTGGTCGGTTCGAACGCGGGCCGAAGCCGAGATGACGGCAACCGCCACCCATTTACGCATGACGGCGCGTCTGACCGCATGGGAGGGCGAGGCGCAGGTGTTCGACCGCGTCTGGGACGACGAGGTTTTGCGACGCTTTGTGTGAAACTGGCGCGGCGGGTGAAAAAGGTTTTGCCCGCCCGCCGATTCCCGCGTTACTGATTAGCTAATCAATAAAAACCCCGCAAAGTCGGGGAAAAGCCACAACAGGGAGACCAAGGATGAACGAAGAACTCCACTACATCGTGAAGCGTGCGGCCAAGGGCTTGATGAGCCGCCGCGAATTCATGGGCCGCGCTACGGCGCTGGGCGTTTCGGCCGTGATGGCCAACGCGCTGCTGGCATCGGCCGCGCGGGCGGAAGGCCCCGTCAAGGGCGGTGTTCTGCGGGCTGGCATGGCGGGCGGCGAATCGACCAACTCGCTTGATCCGGCGCTGGCGGCTTCGGAAGTGCCGTTCATGGTCAACATGACCTGGGGCGAAATGCTGGTCGATGTCACCGCCAAGGGCGAATTGGACATGCGTCTGGCCGAAGAGGTGTCTTCGAACGCCGATGCGACCGAGTGGAAGTTCAAGATCCGCAAAGGCGTGGAATATCACAACGGCAAGACCGTGACCGCCGAGGATGTGATTGCGACCCTGAAGCGCCACACCGACGAGAAGTCGCAGTCGGGTGCGCTGGGCATCGTGCAGGGCATTTCGGAAATGTCGGCCGAAGGTGACATGGTCACGCTGAAGCTGGCTTCGGGCAACGCCGACCTGCCGTTCCTGATGGGGGACTATCACCTGATCATCCAGCCTGACGGCGGTGTGGCCAATCCGGCGGAAGCCATCGGTGCCGGACCTTACAAGGTCGTCGCGAACGAGCCGGGCGTGCGCCACACCTTCGAGCGGCACGCGAATTATTGGGATTCGTCGATTGCCCATGCCGATCAGGTGGAAATCCTTGTCATCAACGACAATACCGCACGGACGGCCGCCTTGCAGGCCGGTCAGGTGCATATGATCAACCGCGTGGACCCCAAGATCGTCGAATTGCTCAAGGGTGTGCCGGGCGTCAGCGTCGAGGCCGTCGCCGGTCGCGGGCATTACGTGTTCATCATGCATTGCGACAAGGCGCCGTTTGACAACAAGAACATGCGGATGGCGTTGAAGCTGGCGATCAATCGCGAAGAGATGGTCGAGAAAATCCTCGGTGGTCTGGGCACGGTCGGCAACGACTTCCCGATCAACGCGGCCTATCCGCTGTTTGACGACGCCATCCCGCAGCGTACCTATGACCCCGCCAAGGCGGCCGAGCATTACAAGGCGTCGGGCCATGACGGATCGCCCATCGTGCTTCGCACGGCCCCCGGTGCCTTCCCCGGCGCGGTGGAAGCGGCGCAACTGTTCCAGCAATCGGCCGCTGCGGCTGGCATTCCGCTTGAGGTCAAGGTCGAGCCGGATGATGGCTACTGGTCGGACGTGTGGAACGTGCAGCCCTTCTGCGCCAGCTACTGGGGCGGGCGTCCGGTGCAGGACCAGATGTATTCGACGGCCTATCTGTCGACCGCAGACTGGAACGACACGAAGTTCAAGAACGAGGAATTCGACGCGCTGCTGCTGAAGGCCCGCGCCGAACTGGATGCGACCGCCCGCAAGGAGGAATATTCGAAGATGGCGAATATCCTGCGTGACGAGGGTGGTCTTATCCTGCCGATGTTCAACGATTTCGTCGAAGCCAAGCGGGCCGAAGTGGGCGGCTGGGAAGCGGATCCGAACGGCGAATTGATGAACGGGCGCGCACTGGTCAAGTGCTGGCTGACGGCTTGATCGGGCGCATCGCAAAGTGCATCCGATTTTGAGACTAGTGGTCCAGCGCATTGCGCTGGGCCTGCTTTTGCTGCTGGCGGTTTCGGTGCTGATCTATGCCGGAACCGAAGCCTTGCCCGGTGACGTGGCGCAAGCGATCCTTGGCCAGTCGGCCACGCCCGAGGCTTTGGCCAACCTGCGTGAATCGCTAGGGCTGAACCAGCCCGGCTATGTGCGCTATTTCAACTGGCTCGGCGGCGTGCTGACCGGCGATTTCGGCAAGGCGCTGACCAACGGGCAGGATATCGGGCAGGCCATCGCGCAGCGGTTGGGCAATACGCTGTTCCTTGCGGCTTGCGCGGCGGCGATCTCGGTTCCCTTGGCAGTCATCCTCGGGCTTGTCGCGGCGCGCTACAACGGGCGCTGGCCGGACAAGGTGATTTCGGGGATCACGCTGTCCACCATCAGCCTGCCCGAATTCGTGGCGGCCTATTTCGTCATCTATCTGCTGACGCAGGTTATTCCGATCTTTCAGCCGGTCGCGATGGTGTTTCCCGGCATGAGTTTCTGGGCGAAGCTGCAAGCAGTGGCGCTGCCCGTGATCGTGCTGGTTCTGGTCGTGCTGGCGCATATGATGCGGATGACGCGGGCCGCGATTTTGAACGTGATGCAGTCGGCCTATATCGAGACGGCCGAGCTTAAAGGTCTGTCGCCGATGCGGGTGATCTGGAAGCACGCCCTGCCCAATGCGATTGCGCCGATCATTTCGGTCGTGGTTTTGAACCTTGCCTATCTGGTGGTCGGGGTCGTCGTGGTCGAGGTGGTGTTCAGCTATAACGCGCTGGGGCAGTATCTGGTCGACCATGTCGCCAAGCGCGATCTGCCGGTGGTGCAGGCGGTGGGGCTGATCTTTGCGGCGGTCTATATTTCGCTGAACATTCTGGCCGATGTGATCTCGATCGTCGCCAACCCGAGACTGAGGCATCCGAAATGAGGCGTATTCCGGTTTCGGCCATGATCGGGTTGTTCCTGACTGGCCTGTTTCTGTTCACCGCGATCTTTGCCGATTTCATCGCTCCCTATCCGCTGGATGCAGTGCTGGGCGGCGTGTGGGAGCCGCCTTCGGACCAGTTCTGGCTGGGCACCGACACCATAGGCCGCGATATCCTGAGCCGGATGATCTATGGCGGGCAGATCACGATTTTCGTGGCGCTCGCGTCATCGCTGCTGTCGTTCGGCCTTGGGTCGTTTCTGGGCTTTCTGGCGGCGGTGCGTGGGGGCTGGGTCGACCAAGGGCTAAGCCGTGTCGTCGATCTGATGATGGCGATCCCGTCCTTGATCGTGGCGCTGGTGGTGCTGTCGGTGCTGCCGATCAGCCTGACGGTGCTTATTCTGGTAATGGGATTGCTTGATGCGACGCGGGTGTTCCGCTTAAGCCGCGCGGTTGCGATGGACATCGCCGTGATGGATTACGTGGAAGCCGCGCGCTTGCGGGGCGAGGGGCAGTTGTGGGTGATCTTCCGCGAGATATTGCCCAACGCGCTGTCGCCCCTGGTCGCCGAATTCGGGCTGCGCTTCATCTTTGCGGTGCTGTTCATATCCACCCTGTCCTTCCTTGGCCTTGGCATCCAGCCGCCGCTGGCCGACTGGGGCGGGATGGTCAAGGAAAACAAGGACGGGCTGGTTTACGGCAAGGCGGCGGCGATGATGCCGGCGCTGGCCATCGCGCTGTTGGCGATTTCGGTGAACCTTGTGGCCGACTGGATCTTGTCGCGGACCACTTCGCTGAAAGGGGGTCGCGGTGCGTGACTTGCTGACGATCAACAACCTGCGGATCGAGGCGACATCCTATCCCCCCAACGAGCCGCCGCGCGATGTGGTGCTGGTCGATGACGTGTCTGTTTCGGTGGCCAAGGGCAAGGTGCTGGGGCTGATCGGTGAATCGGGCGCGGGGAAATCGACGATCGGCCTGTCGGCCATGGCTTACGGCCGTGGCGGGGTGCGGTTGACGGGCGGGGAAATCTGGCTGGGCGGGGTCGACCTGCGGGCGATGGGAGCGGGTGATCTGCGGGCCTTGCGCGGGCGGCAGGTGACTTATGTGGCGCAATCTGCCGCCGCCGCCTTCAACCCCGCGCAACGCCTGATGGATCAGGTGATCGAGACCAGCCTGATCCACGGGTTGATGGGACGGGCCGAGGCTGAAAAGCGCGCGGTGGGCCTGTTCCGCACGTTGGGCCTGCCCGACCCCGAGACATTCGGCAGCCGGTATCCGCATCAGGTGTCTGGCGGGCAGTTGCAGCGGGCGATGACGGCGATGGCGCTGTGCCCCAAGCCCGATCTGGTGATATTCGACGAACCGACGACCGCGCTGGATGTGACCACACAGATCGACGTGCTGGCCGCGATCAAGGATGCGATCCGCGATACGGGGGTGGCGGCGCTTTACATCACGCATGATCTTGCCGTGGTGGCGCAGGTGGCTGACGATATCCTTGTGCTGCGGCACGGCAAAAAGGTGGAATACGGCCCGGTGGCGCAAATCATCACCAAGCCGCAGGAAGCCTACACGCAGGCGCTGGTTTCGGTCCGCAGCATCGACCATGTCGAGAAATCGCCCGCGCCCTCGGTGCTGTCGGTGCAGGGGGTGACGGCGCGGTATCGGGGCACGAATTTCGACGTTCTGAAGAACGTGACGATCGATCTGCCTGCGGGCCAGACTTTGGCCGTGGTGGGCGAAAGCGGGTCGGGCAAATCGACGCTGGCGCGGGCGATTACAGGGCTGTTGCCTGCGGGACGGGGGCGGATCGTCTTTGGCGGGCGCGAGTTGTCGGCAGAGCTTGCCAGACGCAGCAAGGATGACCTGCGCGAGTTGCAGATGATCTACCAGATGGCCGACGTGGCGATGAACCCGCGCCAAACCGTGGGCACGATCATCGGGCGACCGCTGGAGTTCTATTTCGGGCTGCGGGGCGAGGCCAAGCGCAAGCGCGTGCAGGAATTGCTCGACCAGATCGAGATGGGCAAGGGATATATCGACCGCTATCCGGCCGAGCTTTCCGGCGGACAAAAGCAGCGGGTCTGCATCGCCCGCGCCTTGGCGGCGAAGCCCAAGCTGATTATCTGCGACGAGGTGACATCCGCGCTGGACCCGCTGGTGGCGGACGGTATCCTGAAGCTGTTGCTTGCGCTGCAAGCGCAGGAACATGTGGCCTATCTGTTCATCACCCATGACCTTGCCACCGTCAAAGCCATCGCCGACCGGATCGCCGTGATGTATCGCGGCGAAGTGGTGCGCTACGGGTCAAAGACTGATGTGCTGACGCCGCCCTTTGACGATTACACCGATCTTTTGCTGTCGTCGGTGCCGGAAATGGAGCTGGGTTGGCTGGAAGACGTGCTGGCGCATCGCAAGATGGCAAGCTCGGGGAACTGACGCCCCCCGTTCATCCTTGCAATAAATACTTGCGCCGCAGGCATCCCGAAGGCGGGGCAAGTCGGGCTGGTGACGGAAAGGAACGACCCTGTGCAAAAACTGCTTCTGATCATCATCGACGGCGTGCCCTATCGCAACTGGCGGCGGTTGTTCGGCAATCTGGAAGGCTGGGTAAAGGCGGGCGATGCGCGGGTCTGGCGGATGCGGGCGGTGCTGCCCTCGACCTCGGCGTCCTGCTACGCGTCGATCCATACCGGTGTGCCGCCGCAGGTGCACCATGTCTGGGGCAACGAGGCGGTGCGGAAGCTGGACCTGCCCGATGTGTTTTCGGCGCTGGCGGGGGCGGGCAAGCGGACGGGGGCTGTGGCCCATTCCTTCTGGTCGGAATTCTTCCAGCGCGCGCCCTTCGATCTGGTGCGCGATATCGAATATGATGAAGATGCGGGGCCGATCCACCACGGGCGGTTCCACACCATGACCGGCTACGGCAACATCAACCAGATGACGCCCAGCGACGTGGACCTGTTCGCCACGCTGACCCGCTTGTGCGAGGTGAAGGGCATCGATTACGGGATGCTGCACACCTGCACGCTCGACAGCATGGGGCACCGCTTTTACCATGATTGCGAGGAGATGGATAACGCCTGCTACGTGATGGATGCGATGCTGGCGCCCTTTGTCCAGCGCTGGCGCGACAAGGGTTACGAGGTGATCGTGACCGCCGACCACGGGCAGGACGAGCGCGGGCACCACGGCGGGACCGGCGAATTGCAGCAGGATTTTGCGTTCTATTACTTTGGTGACGCCGAAATGCCCGGTGCTGACGTGGTTCTGGACCAGTTGGCGCTGGCCCCTTCGATCCTGACGCGGATGGGGGTGGCGGTGCCGGCGACGATGAAGGCCAAGCCGTTCATGGGCTGAAAGCGCCGGGGCTTTGCCCCCCGTCCATCGGTTTCTTGAACCGATGGCGAAACCGATGAACGACCCAGAGTATTTGCCGCAAGGATGAACGGGGGGTCAGGTCGCGTAGTTTGCGCCTTGTTCATCGAGCAGGGCGCGGATTTCGGCCATGTGGAAATCGGCGGCACCGGCATAGGAATCCCATTCCTGTGCGGTCTTTTCGGCAATTTCTTCAGACAGATAGCGCAGCGGCCTGCCGGTTTGCAGGGCGCGGATATAGGTCTCGGCGGCGCGTTCGAAATAATAGAGGCGGTTGAAGGTTTCCGCCGGAGTCTGGCCGACGATGAGCACGCCGTGACTGCCCATGATCATGGTGGTGATCTTGGGGTCCGCCAGCAACTGGGCGCAGCGGGCGGCTTCGGCCTCGAAGGCCATGCCGCCGTAGTGGTCATCGACAATCTGGCGGTTGTGGAACATGGCAGAGTTCTGGTCGATGGCCGGAAGGCGACTGTCGGCGAGGCTGGCAAGAACCGTGGCGTGGATCGAATGGACGTGCATCAGGCAACGGGCGTGCGGCAGGGCGCGGTGGACCTGTCCGTGCAGTCCCCATGCGGTGGGATCGGGGGCGTCGGGGCGGTTCATCGTTTCGGGGTCGTTGGCGTCGATCTCGATAAGCGAGGACGCCGTGATGCGGGCGAAATGGCGGCCGTTGGGGTTGATCAGGAAGCGGGTGCCTTGCGGGTTGGTGGCGAGCGAGAAGTGGTTGGCGACCGCCTCGTTCATGCCGAGATGCGCGGTCCACCGGAAGGCGGCGGCCATTTCGCATCTTTCTTTCCAATGGGTTAGGTTCGGAATGGGGGCGTTCATGAGCGGTCTCCGTAAGGCCATTCCCCTGCTGCGAAGGCGGTGATGGCGGCTGTGATGCGGGCGAAGCTGGCCTTGGCGCGGGGGACGCTGTGGCGGGCGCGGAGGTAGCCGTGGACGAGGCCGGGTTCGGTAACGGCATGGGCTTTGCCGCCTGCGGCGATGATGCGGGCGGCGTAGGTGCTGGCGTCGTCGGCGAGCGGGTCGCATTCGGCAGCGATGGCGAGGGTGGGGGGCAAGCCGTTGAAATCATGGTCGCAAAGCGGGACGAAGCTGGGGTCGGGGGCGGGTTCGGTGCCTGCGTGGCGGATGCTGGCGTAGAACAGCACATCGTCGCGGGTCAGCATGGGGGCTGTCGCGTGGGTAAGGTAGCTGCCGGTGTCTTTGTTGCCGCCGAGGCCGGGGTAGATGAGGATTTGTCCCGCGACTCCAAGGGCTTCGCCACGGGTTGCATGTGCGGTGGCGGCGGCGAGGTTTCCGCCTGCGCTGTCGCCCACGAGGAGGATAGGGTGGCTGAGTGTGGCGGAAATGGCGCGGGTTGCTGCCAAAGCGTCATGAAAGGCGGCGGGATGCGGGTGTTCGGGGCAGAGCCGGTAATCGACGGAAACCACGTGAAATCCGCATGTTGCACGGATTTCGGCGCAGATGTCGTCGTGGCTGTGTAACCCGCCTACAACAAATCCGCCGCCGTGGAAGTAAATGACCGTGGCGTCGCTGCCGGGATAGTGGCGGCAGGGCACGCCGCCAAAGGGGCGGTCGTTGGCGGTGACGCCGGGGGGGTAGCCACGGTGGAAAGCACGGCACATCCGGTCGTAGATGGCGCGCTGGTCTGCGATGGAAAGTGTAGCCGTATCAGGGGGATAGGCTGCATCCGTCGCGCGGATGAAGGCCCATGTTGCGGGGTCGATCAGGGTGTCGTAATCGGGTTTCATGGGGTCAGTCTGGGCCGACCGACCCTGCGGGGCAAGCGGGTTGGCGACGAAGCGGTGTCGGGAATGACATAGGGCGCGACCGCCAGGCCGCGCCCCATGCGAACTGTGGCTTTACGAGATCAGGCGAGCGAGAGGTTCGTCGCCGATTCGCGGCCGTCACGGCCTGCTTCGATATCGAAGGTTACGGCCTGGCCGTCTTTCAGGCCACGCAGGCCCGCACGTTCCAGAGCGGTGATGTGAACGAACACGTCCTTCTTGCCACCTTCGGGGGCGATGAAGCCGTAGCCTTTGGTTTCATTGAACCATTTCACGGTGCCCTTGGCCATCGTGAACTCCTCTGTCGCATGTCTTGCCGCCCGCACTGTGCGGCGACCTGGCCCCGTCAGCTTTTCGATGCTGGCGCCGGTAGAACCGGTAGACAGAAGTCGAGTGTAGTTAACGTCGCAGAGGCGATATGAGCACGGAAAAACCAAAAATCAAGATTTTTTGCATCGAAAGTTATGCGCTGCGGGGTGCGGGCGAGGCGGGGAACATGCCTTTGGCGGCGGGGGCGCGGTTGCCCGAAAAAGCGGCAGATCGGCGATGCGCAGCCTATGCACAGTCGGCGCAGACGAAACGGGCAAAAGGGTTAAAACACGTCAAGGAAATAGAGGATGATGATGATCGGGATCGGAATGCCGATCAGCCAGGCGAGGATGCCGCGCATGGGGGTGCCTTTCGTCAGGGTCGAGGCGCAACGCGGGCCGGTTGGGCGAGGTTCCGGCTGTCAGGGGGTCAGGCGGCGGCCGAGCGACATGAAGGGGCGTTCGATCAGGTGATAGAGCGCCAAGGCCACCGGAACGGCCAAAGCCAGCGTGACCAAGGGAACGGCGAGGGCAAGGGTGGGCGCGCCCAACCAGCCTTTGACGAGCAGCGGGATGCCTGTCGCATAGATGACAAAGGGGTGTGACAGGTAGAGGCTGTAGCTGATCTTGCCGAGAAAGCGGGTCACGCGATTGTCGAGGAGGACGGTCGCGCCGAGGGATTGCGACAGGACGATCAGGAAGAACGCGAGGCTCCAGCCTGTGACAAGCGAAAGAGGGACGGGCAGGGAATAGGTCTGCTCGACCCCGATGGACCAACCGGCGGGGACGATGCCGTCTTGGGTGAAGCCGAAGATGAAGGTGAGGTTGGTGGCCAGCATGCCGATCCCGCCGAAGGGGCTGCCGAGGTGGTGGTAATAGACCAGCCAGACGGCGAGCATCACGTAGAACAGGGGAGCGATGCGGAAGAAGCGCCGAAGGGCGTATCGTTTCCATGCGGCGGCGGTCGCGATGCCACCGTCATAGGCGAGGGACATGGAAAAGGCGCTGATGACGAAGAAGAGCGGCACGCCGAGCACGAGGTATCCGATACCTGTAACGCCGGTCGGGCCGAGGTCGAACATGGCGAGGGAATGGACGATGACCACGCCGGTTGCGGCGATGCCGCGCAGGCTGTCGACCGCTTCGAGGCGTGCCGTGCCGTGAATTGGCGCGTCGGTCATAAATTTTACTCGTTATTGTCGGCGGTTCGCGACAGATGCACCAGATCACGAATTCGCCCTTGCGGCAAACAAAAGCCCCGACGGGGTCGGGGCTTTTGCCGGTTGCGCGGGCGATCGGCCTTAGCGGCTGAAGCGTTTGTATTTGACGCGCTTGGGTTCGATGGAATCGGGCCCCAAGCGGCGGACCTTGTCTTCCTCATACGATTGGAAGTTGCCTTCGAACCATTCCCAATGGGCGTCGCCTTCGTAGGCGAGGATGTGGGTGCAGAGGCGGTCGAGGAAGAAGCGGTCGTGGCTGATGATCACGGCGCAGCCTGCGAAATCTTCGATCGCGGATTCGAGCGCCTGAAGGGTTTCGACATCAAGGTCGTTGGTCGGTTCGTCGAGCAGGAGGACGTTGCCGCCCGCGCGCAGGAGTTTGGCCATGTGGACGCGGTTGCGTTCCCCGCCCGAGAGGAGGCCGACCTTTTTCTGCTGGTCGGTGCCTTTGAAGTTGAAGGCGCCGGTGTAGACGCGGGAGTTCATCTCCATGTCGCCGAGGTGGATGACCTCGGAGCCGCCCGAGACTTCTTCCCAAACGGTCTTGTTCGGGTCGAGCGCGTCACGCGACTGGTCGACATAGGCGAGGTGGACGGTATCGCCCAGCGTGATCGTGCCCTCGTCGGGCTTTTCCTGACCGGTGATCATGCGGAACAGGGTGGATTTGCCCGCACCATTGGGGCCGATGACGCCGACGATGGCGCCCGGCGGGACGGTGAAGGACAGGTCTTCGATCAGCAGACGGTCGCCCATGGCTTTCTTGAGGCCCGTCACCTCGATCACCTTGCTGCCGAGGCGTTCGCCGTTGGGGATGATGATCTGCGCGGTCGACGAGCGTTCCAGAACGGTCTGGCCTGCCATGTCGTTGTAGCGCTGGATACGGGCCTTGGATTTCGCCTGACGGGCCTTGGCCCCGGCGCGGATCCATTCCAGTTCCTTTTCGAGCGCCTTTTGCTTGGACTTATCCTCGCGCGCTTCCTGCTGCATGCGCTTGGCCTTTTGGTCGAGCCATGCGGAATAGTTGCCCTCGTACGGGATGCCGCGGCCGCGGTCGAGTTCGAGGATCCACGAGGTGATGTCGTCAAGGAAATAGCGGTCGTGGGTGACGATCAGGATCGTGCCCTTGTAGTTGATCAGGTGCTTTTGCAGCCAGGCGATGGATTCGGCGTCGAGGTGGTTGGTCGGTTCGTCGAGCAGCAGCATGTCGGGCTTTTCGAGCAGCAGCTTGCACAGCGCGACGCGGCGGCGTTCACCGCCCGACAGGCTTTCGACATCGGCATCGTCGGGCGGGCAGCGCAGGGCGTCCATCGCCACGCCGACGGTGGCTTCGAGTTCCCACAGGTTCTCGGCGTCGATCTGGTCTTGCAGTTGGGCCATCTCGTCGGCGGTTTCGTCCGAGTAGTTCATTGCGAGTTCATTGTAGCGGTCAAGCACGGCCTGTTGCTTGGCCACGCCCAGCATGACGTTGCCCTTCACGTCGAGCGCGGGGTCGAGGTAGGGTTCCTGTGACAGGTAGCCGACCTTGGCGCCTTTTGCCGCCCAAGCCTCGCCTTTGAAATCGGTGTCTTGTCCGGCCATGATGCGCAGCAGGGTGGATTTGCCCGAACCGTTGATGCCGACGACGCCGATCTTGACGCCGGGCAGGAAGTTCAGGTGGATGTTTTCAAAGCACTTCTTGCCGCCGGGATAGGTCTTGGAGACGCCTTCCATGTGATAGACGTATTGATACGAGGCCATCGTGCCGCTCCTGATCGCTTTTCGGGTTGGTCGCTATGTAGCGATAATGCTGGACAAGGGCAACGTGGGGTGGTTCGGGTTTTGCCGTTCTAGGCGGGGAGTGGGCGCGTGCGGGCAGGGTTTCCGGTAGCCGCGAAGGGGATGGTGATCGGATTGCTCGGCGGGTCGTTCGATCCGGCGCATCGCGGGCATGTGCACATCACGCGCGAGGCGTTGAAACGGATGGGGCTGGACCGCGTGTGGTGGCTGGTGTCGCCCGGCAATCCGCTTAAGGAACACGGGCCTGCGCCGTTGGCGGACCGCATGGCGCGGGCGCGGGCGGTGATGCGCGACCCGCGGGTGGTGGTGACGGATCTGGAAGCGCGGCTTGGCACGGTGCGGACGGCGGATACGGTGGCGCGGTTGCAGGCGTTGTATCCGGGGGTGCGGTTTGTCTGGCTGATGGGTGCGGATAACCTCGGGCAATTCCATCGCTGGGAGCGGTGGCAAGAGATTTTGCGGCGCGTGCCGGTGGGGGTGCTGGCGCGGCCCGGTTGGGGCGTGCGCGCGCGCAACAGCGTGGCGGCGCGGGTGTTCAGCGGCGAGCGGGTCGGGCGGGGCGAGGTGTTGCGGATGCGCGGCGCGCCGGTCTGGTGTTTCGTGAACCTGCCGATGGACGGGTCATCGTCGAGCGAGATCCGGGCGCGGGGCGACTGGCGGCGTTAGCCGCTTGTCAAATCGAGCCCGCAAGAGCGGGCAAGCCATGAGCCGCGCTTTGGCGCGGCGGGTTCAGGGGGCGTTCCGCCCCCTCGGCGCAAAGCGCCTCACCCCCTGAGGATATTTGAGCCAGCGTGAAAGGGTGCGGGGTTGCGCGGAGCGGAGGTGTGCCGTTAGCCTCGGGTATGGTTTTCGGGAGATGCGGGTATGGTTTCGCGGCGGTCGGTTCTGGCGGGATTGCTGGCGGGGGTGGCATCGCCTGCGCTGGCCGAGGGTTTGCTGGTGTCGCCGCGCCCGCCTGTGCGCGATGGAGTGGTTGCCACTGCGGCTGGATCTGCCGATGCGCTGATCGCGGCGGCGGGCTTGGGCGGGGATGTCGGCTTCTGTCTGGCCGACGCGCGGACGGGCGAGATGCTCGAGGCGGTCCACGCGACCGACCCCTTGCCGCCTGCGAGCACGGCCAAGGTGATCACCTCGCTTTACGCTTTGGAGCGGTTGGGGACGGCGCATCGTTTCGTCACGCGGGTTGTGGCTTTGGGTCCCGTTTCGGGCGGGGTGGTGCAGGGCGATCTGGTGCTGGCGGGATCGGGTGATCCGGAGCTCGATACCGACGATCTGGGTGATCTGGCCGCGGCGCTGGCGCAGGCGGGTGTGCGCGGCGTGACGGGGCGGTTTCTGGTGGCGGGCGGGGCCTTGCCATGGATCGAGGAAATCGCCGCCGACCAGCCCGAGCATGTCGGGTATAATCCGGCGATCTCGGGGTTGAACCTGAACTACAACCGCGTGAATTTCGAATGGAAGCGGGATGGCGGCGGTTATGCGGTGCAGATGGATGCGCGGGGCGAACGCTTCGTGCCCTTGGTTCGCATGGCGCGGATGAAGGTGGTGGACCGCGAGGGGCCGCTCTTTACCTATAAGGCGCGGGGCGGGGCCGAGGATTGGACCGTGTCGCGCGGGGCGCTGGGCAAGGGTGGAAGCCGCTGGCTGCCGGTGCGGAACCCGGCACTTTACGCAGGCGAGGTGTTCCAGACGCTTTGCGCCGCGCAGGGGCTGCGCTTGCCCGAGCCTGTGGAAGCAGGGACGGTAACGGGCGGCATGGTGCTGGCGCAAGTGGTGGGTGACCCCTTGCCCGACGTGCTGAGGCGGATGTTGCGCTGGTCGACCAACCTGACGGCCGAGGTGATGGGGTTGTCTGCGAGCGGTGCGGGGGGCCTTGCGGACTCGGGCGGGGCGATGTCGGATTGGGCTCGGATGCGATTCGGGATGCAGGCGCGGTTCGTGGACCATTCGGGTCTGGGGGCGGCGTCGCGGGTTGCCCCGGTCGAGATGGTGCGGGCGCTGGTGGCGGCGCAGGGCACGCCGATGGGCGGGCCATTGAAGACGGTGCTGCGCGATCTGGGGATGAAGGGCGAGGACGGGGCGAAGATCGACAGTTCCGTCAGGGTGATCGGCAAGACGGGGACGCTGAATTTCGTGTCGGGGCTGGTGGGGTATATCCAGCCGCCGAAGGGGCGCGAGATGGCCTTCGCGATCTATTGCGCCGATACCACGCGCCGCGATGCTCTGTCGCGGGACGAGCGCGAGCAGCCTGCAGGCGGCAAGACCTGGCTCAAGAAGGCGCGGCGGTTGCAGGGGCAGTTGGTGAACCGCTGGGCGGGGCTTTATGTCTGAAGGGCGCTGCCCTTGCCCCTTCACCTTTGCCTAAATACTCATCTTTCGACGCGTCCGGCGCTGCTGACCTTGGCGGAAAGGGTGCCTCCCTCCCCCCGTGGGAGAGGGCCGGGGTGGGGGTCAGGGGGTCATGTGCCGCACGCGGGCGCCCCATTCGATGGCTGCGGCGTGCAGGCGGTCGATGCTCAGTTCCTCGCGCACCTCTTCGAGCATGCGAAGTTCGACCTCGTTGTGCTTGCCATCGGCGGTGACCACGTCGCAGGCGAGCGCATAGGCGGTCTCGTTCAGGCGTTCGGGCAGGGCATCGCGGATCAGGCCGAAGAGGGCGTCGAGGCCGTCTTCTTCCTCGAACAGGTCGAAGACGATCTGGCTGATGCGGCGGATGCGGTCGAGGTCGTAGCCTGCGAAAACCGGCATGTGGTTGACCATGCGCTGGATGGCGACGAGTTCGGCGGTGCGCATGTTCTCGTCCGAGGCCGAGCAGGCGACCATCACGGCGATCAGGGCGTCTTGGGGCGACATGGGCGACGATTCGGACACGGGTACGGATTCCTTATGGGTAAGCCCTTAGATTATTGACGCGGAGCGGGGGCGGCAATAGACGGACGCGATGTTTTGCCAAGGGCACGGGGCCTTTGGACCGGAATGGGATGCCCGCGATGTCTGCTTTGCGCGATGCTGCGATGAAATCGAAAGCCTGGCCCTTTGAAGAGGCCCGCGCCATCCTGAAACGCTACGAGAAGAAGGCGCCGGAAAAGGGATATGTGCTGTTCGAAACCGGCTATGGCCCGTCAGGCCTGCCGCATATCGGAACCTTTGGCGAGGTGGCGCGCACGACAATGATCCGCCGCGCCTTCGAGATTGTCAGCGACATCCCGACGCGGCTGATCTGCTTTTCCGACGATGTGGACGGAATGCGCAAGGTGCCCGAAAACGTGCCGCAGCAGGACATGTTGCGCCAGCATATGCAAAAGCCGCTGACCAGCGTGCCGGACCCTTATGGCGAGTATGACAGTTTCGGCGCGCATAACAACGCCATGCTGCGGCGTTTCCTCGACACTTTCGGGTTCGCATATGAATTCATTTCCGCGACCGAGTTTTACAAATCGGGACAGTTCGACGATACGTTGCGGCTGGCCGCCGAACGCTATGACGCGATCATGGCGATCATGTTGGCGTCGTTGCGGGACGAGCGGCAGAAGACCTATTCTGCCTTTCTGCCGATTCATCCGGTGACTGGGCGTGTGCTTTACGTGCCGATGAAAGAGGTGAACGCCAAGGATGGCACGATCACCTTTGACGACGAGGATGGCCGCGAATGGACGTTGCCGGTCACGGGCGGCAATGTGAAGCTGCAATGGAAGCCCGATTTCGGCGCGCGCTGGGCGGCGCTGGGTGTCGACTTCGAGATGTATGGCAAGGACCATTCCACCAACACCCCGATCTATGACGGGATTTGCGAAGTGCTGGGCGGGCGCAAGCCGAACCACATGACTTATGAGCTGTTCCTGGACGATCAGGGGCAGAAGATCAGCAAGTCCAAGGGCAACGGGCTGACCATCGACGAATGGCTGACCTATGCCGCGACCGAAAGCCTGTCGTATTTCATGTATCAAAAGCCCAAGACGGCGAAGCGGATGCATTTCGACGTGATCCCGCGGGCGGTGGACGAATATCACCAGCAATTGCGGGCTTACGGGGCGCAGGATGTCGACGCGCAGGTCAACAACCCGGTCTGGCATATCCACGGTGGCAACCCGCCCGCGTCGAAGATGGTGGTGCCGTTCTCGATGCTGCTCAATCTGGCGTCTGTGGCGGGGGCCAAGGATGCCAAGGGGCTGTGGGGCTTTATCCGGCGCTATGCGCCCGATGCCTCGCCCGAGGGCAACCCCGACCTCGACGCGGCGGCGGGCTTTGCGGTGCGTTATTTCGCCGACAAGATCGCGCCTACGCGGACGTTCCGCCTGCCGACCGATATGGAGCGGGCGGCGATGGATGACCTGCGCGCGCGGCTGGCGGCGTGGGACGGGGGCTTGGACGACGAGGCCTTGCAGTCGATGGTCTTTGCGGTGGGCAAGGAGCACGGGTTCGAGCCGCTGCGCGACTGGTTCAAGGCGCTTTACGAAGTTCTGCTGGGTGCATCGGACGGGCCTCGTTTCGGCGGGTTCGTGGCGCTTTACGGCGTGGACGAGACGGTTGCGCTGATGGATCGGGCCTTGCGCGGCGAATTGGTGGCCTGATCCGGCCATATATCGGCAGGATGCATTGACCGGGGGCAACCCCGGTCTAGGCTTTTCGTGATGCGTTTCGCGAAAGGAGCCAGCCGATGCGAACCCTTGCCTTGCGACTTGCCTTTCTGGTCTGCGCTGTCTTCGGCCTGATGCTGCCTGCGGCGGCGCAGGAAAGCCCGATGCAGCAGACGATCCTGAACCAGCTCGACGCCTTCAAGGCGGATGATTTCGAGCGGGCCTTCACCTATGCCTCGCCCACGATCAAGGGCATTTTCATGACGCCGCAGGCTTTTGGCGCGATGGTGACCCAAGGTTATCCGATGGTGCACCGGCCGGGCGAGGTGAAGATGCTCGGGTCGCGCGATGTGGCGGGGCGGCTGTGGCAGAAGGTGATGATCACCGATCAGGGCGGGCGGACGCATATGCTGGAATACCAGATGATTGACACGCCCGATGGCTGGCAGATCAACGCCGTCCAACTGCTGCCCGAACCGGGGGTCGGGGCCTGAGCCACGAATTTTCTGCGAAAATTCCCGCGAACCTGCTCGCGTTGTTGCCGGTTTCGTCGGTTTGCTTACGTCTTTCACGCTGGTCCAAATATCCCGGGGGGATGAGGCCATAGGCCGAAGGGGGCTGGCCCCCCTATCTTCTGGCCCCCCTATCTTCTGGCGCGCAGACTTGGGCGCTGCGCCTGATTTTTCGCAGAAAAATCGTGGGCGCGGGCGCAGCGTGCGGTGGGTTCGGGGCGGGTTAACCCCTGCTTGATACTTCCTTTGCCCTGACGCAACGGGCGAGGGTGACGGGATGAACAAGGCGATTACCGACGGGCTGGTCTTGATGCCGCCTGCGTTTGCAGCGGGCTTGAACCTTTGGTCGCGTGAGGAGGGGATGCCGGGGCAGGGCAGTTGGGCTGCACAGCCCAACGCGGCTTTCGTGCCCGCCGATCAGGATTTCGGCGGCTGTCTGGAACTGCAAAAGACCACGACGACGCAGAAGCTGCGCTCGTTCCAGCGCATTCCCTTTCTGCCCGGCATGTATCTGCGGGTGACTGCGCGGGTGAAATGCGTGGCAGGAAACTTTCCGCAGGTCCGCATCGCCGGTTTTGCCGAAGCCGCGAACGGGACCAACGTGACAAGTGCTGTGCAGGTCGGGCCTTCGGTGGCGCTGACCGCCTATGGCTCGGTGGTGACGGTGCAGGCGATCATCGGGTCGGGTAACCGGGGCGGGGTGGACATGGTCTGGGGCACGGCCCCGGCATTCGGCCATTTCGGGATTGATCTGACCGGGCCTTCGGGCGGAGTGGTGCGGATCGATGATATCGTGGTCGAGGATGTGACCGAGGTTTTCCTGCGTAATCTGCTCGACTGGGTCGATGTGCGCGATTACGGCGCGCGGGGCGACGGGGTGACCGACGACACGGCGGCTTTCGCGGCGGCGGATGCGGCGGCGAACGGGCGGTCGGTGATGGTGTCGGAGGGCAATTACGCGATTGCGGGCAACCTGACCTTCAACAACGCGGTGCGCTTTCAGGGCCGGTTGGTGATGCCTGCCGCTTCGCGGCTGATCTGCACGCGGAATTACGATCTCGACACCTATGCGGCGGCCTTCGGGTCGGAGCTTGCGGGGTTCAGGAAGGCGTTGCAGGCGCTGTTCTATTTCTCGGACCATGTGACGCTGGATCTGTCGGGGCGGCGCGTCGATCTGGTCGAGCCGCTGGATGTGGCGGCCATCGCGGGGCTGACCAGCCTGACGCAGCGGCGCGTGCTGATGAACGGGCAGTTGAACGCCGTGGCGGGGGCGGCCTGGGATACGGCGGTGTCGACATCGGTCGCGACCTATGCCGTCACGGCGCCCACGCGGCTGACGGGGGTGCAGAATGTGGCCAATATTCCGGTCGGTGCGCGGGTCAGCGGCACGGGCGTGGGGCGCGAGGTTTACGTTTCGGGCAGGAACGTGGGGGCGGGGACGCTGGAGTTGAGCCAGCCGCTTTTTGCCGCCGCTGGCACGCGGACGTTCACCTTTGAACGCTATCGCTACCTGCTCGACTTCAGCGGGTTCCAGAACCTGACGCGCTTTGAAATCCGCGAGATCGAGTTCAACGGCAATGGCGAGGCCTCGTGCCTGATGCTGCCGATGGTGGGGCTGGCGAACCGGATCGAGAATGCGGTGTTCAACCGGCCCAAGGACCGCGGGATCACCTCGATCGGGTCGGGATGTCAGGGGATGATGGTCGACACCTGCCAGTTCCTGTCGAACGAGCAGCCCTTGCCCGCGCAGAACCGCACCACGATTGCGATGAACGTGAATGCCAACGACACCAAGATACGCGACAACCGCGTGGTGCGCTTTGCCACCTTTGCCGTAATGGCGGGGGCGGGGCACATGTTCATCGGCAACCACTTCTTCCAGGGCGACGACCAGACCGACGGCACGCGGCGGGCGGGGGTGGTGCTGACCTCGCCCAACGTCAAGACGCTGTTCAGCGGCAATTACGTCGACAATTGCTTCATCGAATGGTCGAACGAGCATGAAGCGGTGCCTGCGCTGGTGTCTTCGGGCTTTTCTTTCGGCGGGCTGACGATCAGCGGCAACATCTTTACGGTGAACGATGTGGCGGCGTCGTTCCGCTGGCTGGTGGTCACGCCGCGCGGGGCGGGGCATTTCATCAACGGGCTGACCATAACCGACAATGCGTTCCGCACGGTGAATGGCGGGATCGACCGTGTGGACCGGATGGATACAACCTTTGCGTCGCTCGATACCGGGCGGTATCGCAACATCGTGTTCGAGGCCAATGCCTATAACGGTGTGGCGCAGATTACCATGTCGCCGCTGGAAATCGAACATACCCAGACCACGGCGGCGGATACCTGGGTTGTCGAGGGCGGGGGGTTCTTTCCCTTTGGCGGGCGGGCGCGGAATGTCACGGGAATCGTGGCCGAAGGGGCTGTGACCAATGCGTCGAACGTGGCGCAATATGCGATGCCCTTTACGCTGACCGAGCAGGGGGCCGCGAATACGCAGGTGCATTTGCGCTGGCCTGTCGCGGTGCGGGGCAAGGTGAATGTGACCATCCGCTGCGACAACCCCACCTGAGGGTTTTGCCGGGTTTCGGGGCGGTCCTGCGGGGCCGCCCTTTTTGCCAAACGGAGCGCGGCCAAGGGGCCGCGCGCTGCATTTACTCGCCTTCGGCTCGCAGAGGGGGGCGTTTGCCGCCCCCGTCGCGGTTCCCGCGCCCCCCCCTGCAGGATATTTGAGCCAAGGAGAAGCAGGGCGGGGGTCAGAGCAGGGTTTCGGGGTCGAGGCGGTGGGCCTTGCCGAAGCCTGCGTTCAGGAAGGCCGAGACGAGGGTGAAGCGGACAAAGGCGAAATCGGCGAAGTCGATGTAGAGTTTGGCCTTTGGGTGGGTGGCGAGCCAGTGGTCGCGCAGGGCGGGGCGGGCGGGGTCGGCTGCGGCGATGAAGGTTGCGGCCGCTTTCAGCATCAGGCGCGGGTGGGTGAGCGGGTCGCCCTTTGGCCCCGGTTCACCGAGCAGAAGGGCGCAGGCGGGGTTGGCGGCAAGCGCCGCGAAATGCGGGGCGAGGTTCGAGATCAGGGTAAGCGGTCCTGCGGGCGAGGTGCCAAAGGCGATGCGGCTAATGGCGGGGGTGCCATCGGCATCGGTCACGGCGAGGGCGGCGTGGGGTTGCGCGAGGAGCGCCCGTGCGAGGGCTATGGCGTCGGGCGTGGCGTCTTGGATGGGATCGCGGGGCATCGGGGGCCTTTTATTCGGGCAGGCAAGGGTAGCGCGGGTCTTGGGTCGGGCGCAACTTTTCGAAGTTGCGGAACGGTATGGATCGCGCACAGCCCGCCCTGCCGGAAGCCTTGCGCCGCTGTTTTGCGATGGATTGGCGCCATTGCCTCGAACACGTTGACTTTGCCCGCTTGCAGGCATTTGCTGCCGGCATTCCAACATGGTCCAGACATTATGACCGCTTCCGTCCCCCTGCCGCAGTTTCTGCCCAAGATCGTGACCGTCTGGCGCGAGGGGTACCGATGGGCCGATCTTCGCGCCGATGCGGTGGCGGGGCTGACGGTGGCGATCGTCGCCCTGCCGCTTTCGATGGCGATCGCGATTGCAAGCGGGGTCGGGCCGGAGCGGGGGCTTTACACCACCATCGTGGGCGGGTTCCTCGTGTCGGCGCTTGGCGGGTCGCGGTATCAGATCGGCGGGCCTGCGGGGGCCTTTATCGTGCTGGTCGCGGCCTGCGTGATGGCGACGGGGGTGGAGGGGTTGATATTGGCCACCTTTCTGTCCGGGTTCCTGCTGGTCGCGGCGGGGGCGTTGCGGCTGGGGACATATGTGCGGTTCATTCCCTATCCGGTGACGGTGGGGTTCACGGCGGGGATCGCGGTGATCATCTTTGCCAGCCAGTTGCGCGACCTGTTGGGGTTGACGCTGCCGGGGGGCGAGCCTGCGGCCTTTGTGGCCAAGGTTCAGGCGCTTTGGGCGGCGCGGGGGACGGTGACGCCTGCGGCTTTGGCGGTGGCGGCGGGCGTGGTGGCGGTCATTCAGGGCGTCAAGCGGTGGCGGCCGGGTTGGCCGGGGATGCTGGTGGCGGTGGGCGCGGCGTCTGTTCTTGTCGCCGTGCTGGGGGTGGATGTGGCGACCATCGGGTCGAAGTTCGGCGAATTGCCACGGGTGCCGCCTGCGCCTGCCTTGCCCGTGTTGGACGCGGGCAAGCTGTGGGCGGCGCTGCCTTGGGCGCTGTCGTTCACGCTGCTGGGGGCGATTGAATCGCTTTTGTCGGCGGTGGTGGCGGACGGGATGAGCGGGCGGCAGCATCGCAGCAATGCCGAGTTGGTGGCGCAGGGGGTGGCGAACATCGGGTCGGCGCTGTTCGGCGGTTTTTGCGTGACCGGAACGATTGCCCGGACGGCGACGAATGTGCGTGCCGGATCGCGGGGGCCGGTGTCGGGGATGCTGCATGCGCTGTTCGTGCTGGCCTTCATGCTGGTGGCGGCACCCTTGGCGGGGTTCATTCCGCTGGCCGCTTTGGCGGGGGTGCTGGCGGTGGTCGCGTGGAACATGGCCGAGAAGGAAGAATTCTGGCAGCTGTTGCGGTCGGGGCGGGCCGAGGCGGCGGTGCTGCTGGTGACCTTTGGCCTTGTGGTGTTCCGTGACCTGACCGAGGGCATAGTGGCGGGCTTCGCGCTGGGGGGCCTTGTGTTCATCGCGCGCATGTCGGAGGCGGCCGAGGTCGAGGGCGAGATGCCCTTTGCAACCGATGATGGTGACCGCGTGATTTGCCGGATGCGGGGGCCATGGTTCTTTGGCGCCGCGGCGCGGCTGGGATCGGTCTTGGAGCGCATCGCGGATCGGCCGCGCGAGTTCGTGGTGGACCTGACCGATGTGCCGATGGTGGATTCGTCAGGCGTGCGGTCGTTCCTGCTTTTGGGCCGCAAGCTGGCGCGGCGGGGCGGGCGGCTGGTGATCGTGGGGGCGCGGCCAGCGGTGGCTGACGCGTTCCGGCACCACGGGGTCGAGGCGCGGTTCCTGCCCGATCTGGCCGCGCTGGATGTGAGCGCAAACAGCGCAGGCGGGTGATTCGCCCGCGATTCGTGAAGGCTTGATGAACCTTGGCGCACAGAGGTTGCGGCAAATCGCGCCATTGGGGTGCGAGGCGGACAGCCGTTCTTTTTCTGCCTGCGTGGTAGGCAAAACGAGCAGATCACATGCTGTTGAATGCATTGTGATTTTGGCGGACTTTACCGAACGTTGACAGATTTCACCGACTTTCTGTGAATTTATTTACAGAAAAATCGTTGCGGCAATTAGAGTTAGATGTAAATTGACGATCAGGTTATGGTGCAATCGGGTTCGGGGGATGGTCTTTTGACCGCCCGATTGCAAACGGGTGACGGCCCGTGATCCTTGGAGGACTGACTATGGCGGATACCGCGCAAGCAACGGGGGCTTACACGGCCTCGGCCGATTTCATCGCAAAGGCGCATATCGATGCGGCGGGATACGAGCGGATGTATGCCGCTTCGGTTGCCGATCCGGATGCGTTCTGGCGCGAGGAAGGCCAGCGGATCGACTGGATCAAGGATTACGCCACGGTCAAGAATTCGACCTTTGAGTACGGCAAGGTGTCGATCAAGTGGTTCGAGGATGGCACGCTGAACGTGTCGGCCAATTGCATCGACCGGCATATGGCGACCCGTGCGAACCAGACGGCGATCATCTGGGAGCCGGATGATCCGAAGGTGCCGGCGCTGCATATCAGCTACGCGCAACTGCTGGAGCAGACCTGCCGCATGGCCAATGTGCTGAAGGCGCATGGCGTGCAAAAGGGCGACCGCGTGGTGCTGTATCTGCCGATGATCCCCGAGGCGGCCTATGCGATGCTGGCCTGCGCGCGGATCGGGGCGATCCATTCGGTGGTGTTCGGTGGGTTCTCGCCGGATGCGCTGGCGAACCGGATCAACGATTCCGAGGCCAAGGTGGTGATTACCGCCGATTTCGCCCCGCGCGGGGGGAAGAAGACGGCGCTGAAAAGCAACACGGATCAGGCGCTGCTGCATTGCAAGGATTCGGTGAAGTGCCTTGTGGTCAAGCACACCGGCGACCAGACGCATTGGACCGAAGGGCGCGATTTCGACGTCAAGGCGGAAATGGCGGCGGCAAAGCCCTATTGCGCCTATACCGAAGTGGGGGCGGAAGACCCGCTCTTCATTCTGTATACCAGCGGATCGACGGGAAAGCCCAAGGGGGTTGTCCATACCTCGGGCGGGTATCTGGTCTATGCGTCGATGACGCATAAATACACCTTTGATTACCACGACGGCGACGTGTTCTGGTGCACCGCCGATGTGGGTTGGGTGACGGGGCACAGCTATATCGTCTACGGGCCGCTGGCCAATGGCGCGACCACGATCATGTTCGAGGGCGTGCCGACCTATCCCGATGCCGGGCGGTTCTGGGAGGTTTGCGCCAAGCACAAGGTGACGCAGTTCTACACCGCGCCGACCGCCATTCGCAGCCTGATGGGCATGGGAACGGAGTGGGTTGAAAAGCACGACCTGTCCAGCCTGCGCTTGCTGGGGACGGTGGGCGAGCCGATCAACCCCGAGGCGTGGAACTGGTATAACGTGAATGTCGGCAAGGGGCGCTGCCCGATTGTCGATACCTTCTGGCAGACCGAAACCGGCGGGCATCTGATCACGCCGCTGCCGGGGGCCATTCCGCAAAAGCCGGGGTCGGCCACCAAGCCGTTCTTCGGGATCAAGCCGGTGGTGCTGGACCCCGCGAACGCCGCGTTGCAGACGGCGGTCGAGGCGGATGGCGTTCTGTGCATCACCGACAGCTGGCCGGGGATGATGCGGACGCTGTGGGGCGACCATGCGCGCTTCGAAGAGGCCTATTTCAGCCAGTATCGCGGCTATTATTTCACCGGCGACGGCTGCCGCCGCGACGGCGACGGGTATTACTGGATCACCGGCCGCGTGGATGACGTGATCAACGTTTCCGGTCACCGGATGGGCACGGCCGAGGTGGAATCGGCGCTGGTCGCCCATGCACAGGTGGCCGAGGCTGCGGTGGTGGGCTATCCGCATGACATCAAGGGGCAGGGCATCTATGCCTATGTCACGCTGATGCGCGGGGTCGAGCCGACCGAGGCGTTGCGTAAGGAGCTGGAGGCATGGGTGCGGACCGAGATCGGGCCGATTGCCAAGCCGGACCTGATCCAATGGGCGCCGGGCCTGCCGAAAACGCGGTCGGGCAAGATCATGCGGCGGATTTTGCGCAAGATCGCCGAGAATGATTTCGGCGCTTTGGGCGATACCTCGACCCTTGCCGATCCGAGTGTGGTGGATGACCTGATCGCCAACCGGATGAATAAGGCATGAGCGACGGGGGTATCAGCGAGGTCATGGCCAAGCCTGCCGTGCTGATCCTGCTCGGGCCACCCGGCGCGGGCAAGGGGACGCAGGCGCGGATGCTGGAGGAGGATTTCGGTCTGGTCCAGCTTTCGACCGGCGACCTTTTGCGCGCCGCCGTGGCTGCGGGGACCGAGGCCGGAAAGCAGGCCCGCGCGGTGATGGACGCGGGGCAGCTGGTGTCGGATGCGATCGTGCTGGCGATCCTGCGCGACCGGATGGCGGCGCCCGATGTGGGCAAGGGCGTGATCCTCGACGGGTTTCCGCGTACTGACGGGCAGGCTGCGGCGCTGGACGCGCTGCTGGCCGAGGCGGGGCAAAGCGTGACTGCCGCGATCAGCCTTGAGGTGGACGACGAGGCGATGATCGGTCGCGTGTCGGGCCGCTATACCTGCGCCGGGTGCGGCGAGGGGTATCACGACGAATTCAAGCAACCCGCGACGGCGGGTGTTTGCGACAAATGCGGCGGGACGGCGATGAAGCGCCGGGCCGACGACAATGCCGAAACGGTGCGCGAGAGGCTGAAGGCCTATCACGCCCAGACGGCTCCGCTGATCGCCTATTACGAAGGCATGGGTCTGCTGCACCGGATCGACGCGATGGGGTCCATCGCCGGTATCAGGGCGGGGCTGGCTGCCATCGTGAAGGGCGTGGCGGCCTGACAACGGAGGGCATGTCCGACGTTCGGGCATGGCAGGGAAGGAGACGGTCCGCGCCGGTGGAAAGTTCCGCAAGGGACAGGCGGTGCGGGGCGCAATTGAAGGGTAAGCGGCCCAGTCGAGGCCGACAACAAGGAGGGAAGCCTTTATGGCAACTACGGAAATGAACGTCAGGGACCGGTCGCGTCCCATGACCGGAGAGGAAAAGAAGGTTATCCTTGCTTCCTCGGCTGGCACCATCTTCGAATGGTATGATTTCTATCTTTACGGCTCGCTCGCGGCGATCATCGGCGCGCAGTTCTTCACGCCGTTCCCGGAAGCCACGCGCAACGTCTTTGCGCTGCTGGCCTTTGCTGCCGGCTTTATCGTGCGTCCGTTCGGCGCGCTGGTCTTCGGGTCGCTGGGTGACCTGATCGGCCGGAAGTACACCTTCCTGATGACGATCCTGATCATGGGTGTCTCGACGTTCATCGTCGGCCTGCTGCCCAACTATTATTCGTGGGGCGTGGCTGCTCCGATCATCCTGATTGCGCTGCGAATGCTGCAGGGTCTGGCACTGGGTGGTGAATACGGCGGTGCCGCAGTCTATGTGGCCGAACACGCGCCTGCCAACCAGCGCGGCTACTTCACGGCCTTTATCCAGACCACGGCGACGCTGGGTCTGCTGCTTTCGCTGATCGTCATCCTGTCGGTTCAGGGCTATGTGAACGGCGCCTATCCGGACCAGCCGGTTCTGGATGCTGCCGGTGCCGCGCTGATGAACGCAGATGGCACGCCGCAGATGATGAAAGCCTTTAACGCATGGGGCTGGCGTATTCCTTTCCTCGGGTCGATCTTCCTGCTGCTTATCTCGCTTTATATCCGCGTGCAGATGAACGAATCGCCCGCCTTCAAGAAGATGAAGGAAGAGGGTTCGGCCTCGAAGGCGCCGCTGCGCGAAGCCTTCGGCACCTGGAAGAACGGCAAGATCGCGTTGATCGCGCTGTTCGGTCTGGTCGCAGGGCAAGCCGTGGTCTGGTATTCGGGCCAGTTCTACGCGCTGTTCTTCATGCAGAACGTGATCAAGGTCGACAGCTTCACCGCCAACGTTCTGGTGGCGTGGTCGCTGATCCTCGGCACGGGTGGTTTCCTGTTCTTCGGCGCGCTGTCGGACCGGATCGGCCGTAAGCCGATCATCCTTGCGGGCTGCCTGATCGCCGCGCTGACCTATCAGATCGTCTTCCCGCTGCTGACCAAGACCGCCAACCCGGTCCTCTACGCAGCGCACCAGACGCCGGTGACGGTGACCGCCGATCCGGAAAACTGCTCGTTCCAGTTCAACCCTGTCGGGACGGCCAAGTTCACCAATTCCTGCGACATCGCCAAGGCGCTGTTGTCGCGGTCGTCGGTGAACTACGAGACCGTTCCGGCTGACGCGGGCGCTCTGGCTGTGATCAAGGTCGGCGAGACCGAGATCCCGTCCTATGTCGGTGCGGAAAACGCTGCTGCCGTGGCGGAACTGACCGCCGCGCTGGAAACGGCCAAGGCCGGAACCGATCAGGCTGCCATCGACGCCGCACAGGCTGCGCTGGATGCCGAGAAGGGCAAGCCTGCCGCCTTTACCAAGGCTGTGAACGACGCTTTGACCGCTGCGGGCTATCCGTTGGTGGCCAAGGACAACACCTCGGTTGCGGTGGCGCAGAACTTCTTCGACATCTTCACCGCGCAGAAACTGACGATCGTTGCCATCCTGACCTATCTGATCCTGCTGGTGACGATGGTGTACGGCCCGATTGCAGCCATGCTGGTCGAACTGTTCCCGACCCGTATCCGCTATTCGGGTCTGTCGCTGCCCTACCACATCGGCAACGGCTGGTTCGGTGGACTGATGCCTGCGACCGCCTTTGCGATCTCGGCGCAGTCGGGGTCGGTGTACGGTGGCCTGTGGTATCCGATCGTGATCGCGCTTGCGACCGTGGTGATCGGGACGCTGTTCGTGCCGGGCAATACGCACAAGAAGGACATCTTCAAGGATTGATCCTTGGGTGACTTATGACAGGGGCGCGCTTCGGTGGCGCCCCTGTCGTCTTTGGCCGGGCGAGTCCCTACATGGATATGAACCCATCCTTTGCCTTGCAGGTGCGTCATGGACCCCGGTAACGCGTCAGTTTCGCCCGGATACCGGGTTCTGGTCGTCGAGGATGACGACAATATCGCGACCGCCCTGCACTATGTGGTGAGCCGCGAGGGAATGGCCTGCGACCGCGTCTCGAATGGCGGTTTCGCTTTGGCGCATATACGGGCAACGCGGCCCGATCTGGTGCTTCTCGACGTCATGCTGCCCGAGGTTTCGGGCTACGATATCTGCGTCGCGATCAGGACCGATCCGGCGATTTCGGGTACGCGTGTGCTCATGATGACCGCGCGCGGTTCGGCGCAGGAGCAACGCCGCGCGCTGGAACAGGGGGCAGACGGTTTCATCGCCAAGCCCTTCGATCTGGGCAAGCTGCGCGGTGAGGTTTGGCGACTGCTGTCGCCCCCGACGGGCTGAGCCTAGCCGCGCAGACGGTTATAGAGCGACCAGAGGCCGAGCACGATGCCGAGGATGATGCTGTTGGCGACGAGGCCCGCAGCGATCTGCCGCCACATCGGTTCACCCATACCCGTGGTCAGGGTGACGGGTATGATGACAGCCACGAACGCCACGCCCGAGGCGAGCGGGACCAAAGTTCCCGTGACGGGGCGCGTGCGCATCATCGTGTAGACGAGACCGATCAGCAGGACGATGCGGAACGGGTCGGTCAACTGGGAAAAGAGCAACTGTCCAAGGGTCATATGCGTCTCCTGCGATTGGCTTCAACCTAACGGAGCGCCGCGCCGTGCGCCATGCCCTTCGTCGCTTTGTCGTTGGTGGCGATGGTGACGCAGACCGACCTGACGCGGTTTCAGGCGATATCGTCGGCGCAGTTCGTGCGCGATGCGGCGGTGGCCGAAGGGGTGGCCGATCTGGCTGTCTTGACGGCGCGGATACCGAAACTGCTCGTGCCAGCCGCTGCGGGTGTGGAAGGAATACTTCGCGGGTTGGGTGGCAAAGCCCGATCCGATGGCGCAGATGCTGGCTTCGGTCATGTTCGATCTGCGGCCCATCGGGGGCGAGGCGGGGTTGTTTGCCGATTTGCAGGCGGAAACGCTGGAGATGGCGGCGCGCAATTCGATCTTTGTCGCGCATATGGTTGGCAATTCGCTGAAACACGCGCCGCCCTTGGGCCTGTTGCGCGGCTTTGCCACGATCCGGTCGGGCGAGCACAAGAACCATATCGACATGAAGCACAACGGGGTTGTGCCGGTCACCGGTCTGGGGCGGGTCTATGCGCTGGTCGGGCGGCTGACGGCGGCAAATACGCGCAAGCGGCTTGAAGCGGCGGAGGCGGCGGGGATCATCTCGGCTTCCGGGGCGCGCGACCTGATCGAGGCTTACGACCTGATCGCCCGCAGGCGGCTGGCCAATCAGGCCGACCAGATAAGGGCGGGCGAAAAGCACTGTCGCCAAACGTCACAGGCACGCCCAAGCCGCGTGTGCTGGTGATCGAGGACGAGGACAACATCGCCATCGCGCTGGATTATCTGATCACGCGGGATGGCTATGCCTATGACCGCATCGCGTCGGGCGGGGTGGCGCTTGACCATATCCGGCAGACTCATCCCGATCTGGTGCTGCTCGATGTGATGTTGCCGGACGTGTCGGGCTACGAGATTTGCCAAGGGGTGCGGCTGGACCCTGCGCTTGAGGATGTGAAGATCCTGATGATGACGGCGCGGGGGACCGATCCGCATGGCTTACGGGCGCTTGCTGGCGGCGGGCGACATGGCGGCGTCAGACCTGTTGTGCGCTTCGGTCAAGGGGGCACGGGTGCTGGCGGGACGGATGCGGCCGGTCGCGGCGGTGACCGATATGGCGCGGCAGCGCGAGCAGCGGGGGCAGAGGATTGGCCGCTGGCTACGGTGCGGGCCGCCGATCTGGCCGATGGGCTGCGCGCACGGATCGAGGCCGAGGGGCTGGCGGTGGCGGGGGTTGCGACCGACCCGCTTTTGCTGCGCTGCAACGGGTTCGAGGTGATTGCGCTGCTGTCGGGCCTTGCGAGGCGGCTGGCGGTTTCGGTGGGGGCCACGGGGTTCCGTATTGCCGTGGCCGAAGAGGACGGGGGCGCTGCGATCCGGCTTTACTGGTCGGGTGCGCCGCTTGCTGTCAAGCAGCTTGGTGATTGGCTGGGCGAAGCGGTCGAGGCGGGGGGGCCTGATGTGACGGGCCAAGCCGTGCTTGCCGCGCATCGCATCGAGCTGTGGCCCGAAGCGGCGCAGGGCGGCTATGCGCTGTGCCTGCCGATCCCGCAGGCGCGGCGCGATGTGGGGCGGCCTGCCCCTGCGGTGCGGGCGGTGGTCTATGACTTTGACCTGCTGGGCAAGGTGCGGAACGAGGCTTTGGCCGAGGCGCGGCTGGAAGACCTGACCTATGTGGTGTTCGACACCGAAACGACCGGGCTTTTGCCCGCGCAGGGCGACGAGATCGTGCAGATCGCCGCCGTGCGGATCGTGAACGGGCGGCGCGTGGCAGGCGAGGCGGTCGACATGCTGGTCAATCCCGGCCGCGCCATTCCGGCCGGGGCCACGGCGGTGCATGACATCACCGACGCAATGGTGGCCGATGCGGTCGGCGTAAACGAGGCGTTGCGGCGGTTTCACGCCTTTGCCCAAGGGGCGGTGCTGGTGGCGCATAACGCGCCCATCGACATGCAATTCCTGCGGCGGCGCGAGGCGGGGCTGGGGCTGCGCTTCGATATGCCGATCTTTGACACGGTGCTGTTGTCGGCGGTGCTTTATGGCCAGCATGACGTGCATTCGCTGGATGCGCTGTGCCATCGGCTTGGCATCGTGATCCCGGACGAGGCGCGGCCCACGGCGTTGGGCGATACGCTGGCCACGGCGGATGCGCTGCTCGAGATGCTGCCGATGCTGCGCGGGCGGGGACATGGCACGTTTGGCGCGGTGCTGGCCGAGGTGCGGCGGCACGGGCGGCTGCTTGCTGACCTGAACGAGCCTTTGGGCTAGGCGAAGAGGTCTTCGCTGTAGCCGACGCCGGTGAGATACAGGCCCTGCGGCGGGCAGACCGGCCCGCAGGCGGCGCGGTCGCGGGCGGCGAGGGCTTCGGCGACGCGGGCGGGCGGCCAGCCGCCGGTGCCGACGCGGTGCAGCGTGCCGACGATCGAGCGGACCTGATTGTGCAGGAAGGACCGCGCCCGCAGCGTGAAGCGGTATTCGGTGCCGGTGGGGATTTCCTGTGCGGTGATGGTCAGTTCGTCGAGCGTTTTCACCGGGCTTTTGGCTTGGCAGAGCGACGAGCGGAAGGTGGTGAAATCGTGCTTGCCGATCAAATGGGCGGCACCTTGTTGCATCGCCGCAAGGTCGAGCGGGTCGAGCACTTGCCAGACGCGGTTCTTGTCCAGCGCCATGGGCGCGCGGCGGGCGACTAGGCGAAAGAGATAGCGCCGTTCCAGCGCCGAGAAGCGGGCGTGGAAGTCGGGTGCCACGATCACGACGCGCAGGATGGCGATGGGGGTCAGGCGCAGGTGGTAGTTCAGCGCCCCTTGCAGGCGGAAGGGGTCCCAGTCTTTCGCAAGATCGACTGTGGCGACCTGACCGGTGGCGTGTACGCCGGTATCTGTGCGGCCAGCGGCGGCGATGGTGTGGGGGCCGGGTTCGAGTTTTGCCAGCGCCGCCTCGATCGACGCCTGCACGGTGGGTTGGCCGCCGTATTGGCGTTGCCAGCCGTTGAAGGGCATGCCGTCATATTCGATGAGAAGGGCGTAGCGGGGCATGGGGCGGGGTTAGCGGATCGGGGGGGGCGCGTCTAGACTTGCCCTACACAGTGGCGGTCCGCATGCCTATGTTGGGGCTAATGAAAGGGGTCTGATGTGGCCTTATACGGAATAACCGACGGGATCGCCCGCTCTGTCGAAGGGGCGGTCGCGCTTGCGGGCGGGCAGTTCGAACCTGTGGTGCGGCTGGGTGTGACGGGGCTTTCGCGGGCCGGAAAGACCGTGTTCATCACGGGGCTGGTGGCGAACCTGTTGAACCGTGGCCGCATGGGGCAGATGGGGGCCGTGGCGCAGGGGCGGATCGAGGCGGTCTATCTGCAGCCGCAGCCCGACATGACGCTGCCGCGTTTCGACTACGAGGGGCATCTGGCGGCGCTGACGGGGGATAGCCCACAATGGCCTGACTCGACGCGGGCGGTTTCGGAATTGCGGCTGTCGTTCCGGGTGCGGCCTGCGGGGTTTCTGGCGGGGTTCGCGGGGCCGCGCGTGGTGCATCTGGATATCGTCGATTATCCGGGCGAGTGGCTTTTGGACCTGTCGCTGCTCGAGCGCAGCTATGAGGATTGGGCCGAAGGTGTGCTGGCCCGTCTGGCCAAGCGGGCCGAGGCGGCGGAATTCATGGCCGTGGCGCGGGCCGAGGACGGGGCGCTGGCGCTGGACGAGGGGCGGGCGCAGGCGCTGGCCGAATGTTACACGCGCTGTCTGCATGCGGCGCAGGCCTTGGGCCGGTCGGATTGCACGCCGGGGCGGTTCTTGTTGCCCGGTGATCTGGCGGGGTCGCCCGTGCTGACATTCGCGCCCTTGCCGAAGCCTGCCACGGTGTCGCGCGGGTCTTTGTGGCGCGAGATGGAGCGGCGTTACGATGCCTATCGGTCAAAGGTGGTGCAGCCGTTTTTCCGCACCCATTTTGCGCGGATAGACCGGCAGGTGGTGCTGGCCGATGTGCTGGGGGCGATCCATCAGGGGCCGCAGGCGGTCGAGGATTTGCGGCGGGTGATGGCCGAGGTGCTGGGCGCCTTTCGCCACGGGCGCAACGGGTGGCTGACGCGGCTTTTGGGGGGAAAGCGGGTCGATAAGATATTGTTTGCCGCGACCAAGGCCGACCATTTGCACCACAGCCAGCACGGGGCGCTGACGGCGATTGCCGAGGCTATGCTGCGCGAGGCCAAGGACCGCGCCGAATTTGCGGGGGCGGCGACGGCTGCGATGTCGCTGGCCGGGTTTCGCGCCACGGTCGAGGACGAGGCGATGCGCGACGGCGTCGCCGTGCCGGTGGTGCGGGGGCGTGTGGCCGACGGGCGGACGGTCGCGCTGTATCCGGGGCGGTTGCCGGAAGACCCGTCACGCCTGCTGGTTCCGGCGCGGGCGGGGGCGGAGAAATGGCTTGAGGCCGAGTTCGGGCTGATGGCGTTCCAGCCTGCGCGCATGGCGCTGAAACCGGGGGACGGGGTGCCGCATATAAGGCTGGACCGTGCGGCGGAATTTCTGTTCGGAGACCGGCTGTGAGCGAAAAACCCTTTGTGATCGATGTGGATGAGGGGGTGGACCCTTCGCTGGCCCCTCCGGTGCCGGAAGCCGAGGGGCGGGCGGTGCAGGTCGCGCTTGCGCTGCGGTCGCGGCGGCGGTCGCGGTTGGGGGCCTTTGCGGGTTGGGCTTTCGGGGCGCTGTTTTCCTTTGTGCTGTCGGTCGCGGCCTATGACTTTGTCGCGTCGCTGCTGGCGGCCAATACGGTGCTGGGGGCGGTCGGGCTTTCGCTTGTGGCTTTGGCGGTGCTGGCAGCAACGCTGCTGGCGCTGCGCGAGGCTGCGGGCTTTGCGCGGCTGGCGCGGCTTGACGGGTTGCGGGCGCGTGTGGCGGCGGCGGTGACTTTGGCCGAGGCGCGGGCGGCGGTCGACCTTGTGGCGGGGCTTTATGGCGGGCGGGTCGATCAGGCCTGGGGACTTGCGCGGTTGGCCGAGCGGCGGAGCGAGGTGATGGATGGCGACGCGCTGCTTGGGTTGGCCGAGGTCGAGCTTATGGCCCCGCTGGATGCCGCGGCGCGGGCCGAGGTAGAGGGCGCGGCAAGGCAGGTGGCGACCGTGACGGCGCTGGTTCCGCTGGCGCTGGCCGATGTGGCGACGGCGCTTTACGCGAATTTACGAATGATCAGACGGATTGCCGAAGTCTATGGCGGAAGGTCGGGGATTTTCGGGTCGATGCGGCTGCTGAGGCGGGTGTTCGGGCATCTGGTGGCGACGGGGGCCCTGGCCTTGACCGATGATATGATCCATTCGGTGGCGGGCGGCGGCCTGCTTTCCAAGGTGTCGCGGCGGTTCGGCGAAGGCGTGGTCAACGGGGCGCTGACGGCGCGGGTCGGGCTGGCCGCGATCGAGGTGTGCCGGCCCATGCCCTTTGTCACATTGGCAAAACCGGGCGTGACACAGACGGTCAGCCGTGCGCTGGGCGGGCTGTTTTCACGTGGGGATCAGGTTTAGCGAAACCGGTCGAGCAGTTTCTGAACGGGCGTTCGGGTATCTTCCGGCGCTGCGGGTGCTGGCGGTGCCGCCTTGACCGGCTTGTCCTTCGGGCCTGCGGGGCGGTCCGAGGTGGATGACCGCGGCGGGGCGGTCCGCAGGGCGATGGCGTTGAGAAATCGCGTCGGATCGCCGTTTGCGAGGGCTTCGGCCCCGTCGGAAATGCCGCGAAGAAGATCATCAAGCCAATCCTGTTCGGATTTGGCGAAATCGTTGAGCACATAGGCGGCGACGGCATCTTTGTGGCCGGGATGGCCGATGCCGAGCCGCACGCGGTTATAGGCGTCGGTGCCGAGATGCTGGTGCATCGAGCGCAAGCCGTTGTGTCCGGCATGGCCGCCGCCTGCCTTGACGCGGGCCTTGCCGGGGGCGAGGTCAAGTTCGTCATGGAAGACGGTGATGTCGGCGGGGGTGAGTTTCCAGAATTCCATCGCGGGGCGGACACTTTCGCCCGAGACGTTCATGAAAGTTTGTGGCTTGAGCAGCAGCACCTTTTCGGCGCCAAGCTGGCCTTGGGCGACCAAGCCCTTGAACTGTGCTTTCCAAGGGGAAAAGCCGTGATCGGCGGCGATGCGGTCAAGCGCCATGAAGCCGATGTTGTGGCGGTTGCCCGCATATTTCGCGCCGGGATTGCCGAGGCCGACGATGAGTTTCATGTGCCCGTGCCCTTTCCTTGCCGCGTGATCGTTGCAATGCCCGACTGTCGGGTCTGGTGCAAGTCTTGACGGCGGGGGCGCAAGGGGCAAGGCTTGGCCAAAGCGGGGGGCGGGTTTGCGGTATACGGTGGTCTGTTCGGTGAAGGACGAGGGGCCTTTCCTTGTCGAATGGGTCGCCTGGCAGCGGATGCTGGGGTTCACCGACGTGGTGGTGGTGACGAACGATTGCACCGATGCCTCGCCCGCGCTGCTCGATGCAATGGCCGCGCGGGGCTGGGTGACGCATCTGGTCTGCGATGTGCCATCAGGGGCGCGGATCACCGGAACGAAGCTGGCGGCGGCCAAGGCCCTGCCGCAGGTGGCCGGCGCGGATTGGGTGATGGTCTGCGATGTGGACGAATTCCTGAACATCCATCGCGGGGCGGGGCGGCTGGAGGACTTGCTTGGCGGGTTCGACGAGCCTTTCCTCGGCATGTCGATACCGTGGCGGGTGTTCGGCACGATGGGGCGGCAGCATTGGGAGGACGGGTTGCAGCACCGGCTGCACAGGATGGCCGCAGCCGAAGGGGGCAAGCTGTCGGGTTGGGTAAAGTCGATCCATCGGCATCCGGGGTGGTTTGCGCGGTTGGGCGAACATTCGCCCAAAAAGCTGCGGCCGTTCCGGATGCGCGACTGGGGGCTGGCGGGCATGCGCTGGATCAATCCGGCGGGGATGGAGTTGACCGGATGGACGCCAGAAGGTGAAAGCCTGCGCGTGCTGCCGCAAGGGATGCGCGGATATGGCGTGGCGCAGATCAACCATTTCATGCTGCGAAACGCCGAGAGTTTCGCCCTTAAGCGCGGGACCCTTTCGCCGGTGGCGGGGCGGGACCGCTATACGGATGAATATTACGAAGGGGCGGATCGGAACGAGGTGGAGGATGTGACGATCCTGCGCCATGCGGCGGCGTTCGATGCGGTTTACGGGCAGATGATGGCGGATGCAGCGGTGGCGCGGCTGCATCACCGCGCCTGCGCCGATTATGTGGCGCGGCTGGTGGCCAAGGCTGGCGGCGACCCGCGGGACGATCCGCGCTGGCTGGCGCATAGCGAACGGAGTTGAGACGAGCATGCGGAATGCAAAAAAGGGCGCGAGGTTTCCCACGCGCCCTTTTGCCGGATGGATCAGAAGATCACTCGTCGGTGCTGGCGGCCAGGCCGGTCGGCGCGTCGATCTTGGCGATGACGAAGTTCCGGTTGATGGTCGGTTTGGCACCTGCGGGCAGGGTCACGTCTTCGATGTGGATGACGTCACCGATCTGGCGACCCGTCAGGTCGACGGTGATGTGGTCGGGAATGTCACCGGCCAGCACTTCGAGTTCGACTTCGGCGCGAACGGTGGTCAGCGTACCGCCGCGCTTGATGCCGGGCGACGCCTCGGCGTTGTCGAAGTTGACGTGGATGAACAGGTTGATCCGCGATTCGTCGTTGATCCGCATGAAATCGACGTGGGTCGGCAGGTCCTTGACCACGTCGCGCTGTACACCGCGGCAGATCACATGGACTTCCTCGCCGCCTTCAACCTTGAGGTTGAACAGCGTCTGAAGGAAGCGGCCCTGACGCAGGCGCTTGAGCAGGTAGTTGTAGTTCAGGTTGAGCGGCGTCGGCTCTTTGCCGTCGCCATATACGATGCCGGGTACGTAGCCCTCACGACGAGCTTGACGAGCGGCCCCCTTGCCTGTCCCCGTCCGTACCGCAGCCTGAAGATCGGGGATCTCGCGAGCCATGGGTATTCTCCAATAAATAAGTCCGCCGCCCTCCAAGGGTGTGCGACGCGACCGTGGGGCTATAGCGGCGATTCGGCAGTTTGGAAAGCAGGAAAAGCGGGGCGGGGTCGCGGATGGGGCCGGGGTGTCGCGGGCAGGCTTGCCCCCGGACGGGGCCGGGCCTAGCTGCAAAGGGCACAGGAGTTCCCCGCATGTCGTTCTTTCGCACCCTTGCCACGGCGCGCGCGCCGCTTGCCGCATTCGCTGCGATGGGCGTGCTGTGGGGGACGTTTGCCGCCGTACTGCCGGACCTGAAGGATCAGGTGGGGGTGGATGAAACCCGGCTAGGGTTGATCCTGCTGCCCACGCCGCTTGCCGCGGTCGTGGCCATGCTGGCAGCGCCGATGATCGGGGCGTGGCTGGGGCGGGTGGCGGTGCCGGTGGCATCGCTGCTGATGGCGGCGGCGTTCATCTTGCCGGGGCATGTGACGGTGGCTTGGGTGTTCCCGCTGGCGATGATGTGCTGCGGGGCGGCGACGGGGTTGACCGATGTGCTGATGAACGCCCGCGTCGCCGCTTTGGAGAACGAGCGGGGCCTGCATCTGATGAACCTGTGCCACGCGGCCTATAGCTTCGGCTATGCGGGGGGCGCGGTGCTGACGGGGGTGATGCGCGGGGCGGAATGGCCTCCGGGGTGGGTGATGGGGACTTGCGCGGTCTTGGCGGGGGGCTTTGCGTTCATGGCGTTCGAGCGGGATGGCACGATCCACGGGTTGCGTCGGCCCAAGGAGGGCGGGGGAGCGGGCCGATTGGGGCTGGTGCCGGTGATCGGGGGGGGGATCGTGCTAATCGCCTTTCTGACCGAAAACGCGGCGGAAAGCTGGTCTGCGCTGCATATCGAAAAGACGCTCGGCGGATCGCCCGAGCAGGGGGCGATGGGGCCAGCGGCATTGGCGCTGACGATGGGGTTGTCGCGTCTGGCGGGGCAGGGGCTGGTGACACGGCTCAACCCGTTCCGCGTGCTGGTAGGGGGTGCGGTGATCGCGGGGATCGGCGCGCTGGGCGCGGCTTTGGCGGTGACGCCCGCCATGGCCTATGCCGGGTTCATTGTCATGGGGATCGGTGCTTCGGTGATCGCGCCCACGGCGTTTTCGCTGGTGGGAAGGCTGGCCACGCGGCAAGCGCGGGCGCGGGCCGTGGCGCGGGCGACGCTATACGGATATTTCGGCTATTTCGTCGGGCCGCCGGCGCTGGGCTTCATCGCGGGCGCGTTCGGTCTGCGGTTTGCCTTTGTCTTTGCGGCGGTGATGCTGCTGGCCGTACTGGTTCTCGCCCCGCTCATGGCGCGGCAGAAAGCGGACTGACCTGCATTTTCTGCCCCTAAATATCCCACGGGGGTCCGGGGGTGTGAAACCCCCGGTCTTTGGCGAAGAAACTACGCCCAGAAGCCTTCGAAATCGGCGGGAACCAGAAGGTTGTCGCGGCTCAGGTTCTGCACGTTCTTTTCACCGCAAAGCGCCATCGTGGTGTCGAGTTCCTTGCGGATCACCTCGAGCGCTGCGGTGACGCCCGGCTGTCCCATCGCGCCGAGGCCGTGGATATAGGCCCGCCCGATGAAGGTGCCCTTGGCGCCGAGGGCGAGGGCCTTGAGCACGTCTTGCCCCGAGCGGATGCCGGAATCCATGAACACCTCGGTCTTGTCGCCGACGGCTCGGACGATGGGGGGGAGCATGCGGATTGCTGACACCGCCCCGTCGAGCTGGCGGCCGCCGTGGTTCGACACGATGATCGCATCGGCGCCGAAACCGGCGGCGCGCTTGGCGTCATCTGCGTCGAGGATGCCTTTGAGGATCAGCTTGCCGCCCCATTTGTCGCGGATGCGGGCGATCTTGTTCCAATCGAGATGCGGGTCGAACTGTTCGTTTGTCCAGCTCATCAGGCTGGACATATCGCCGACGCCTTTGGCATGGCCCACGATGTTGCGGAACGTGCGGCGCGGGGTGGACAGCATTTCCAGCGCCCATTGCGGGCGGATCGCGATGTCGAGCAGGTTCGGGAGCGTCAGCTTCGGCGGGGCGGACAGGCCGTTCTTCAGGTCCTTGTGCCGCTGCCCGAGGATTTGCAGATCGAGCGTCAGCACCAGTGCCGAACAGCCTGCGGCGCGGGCGCGTTCGATGGCGCTGTCGACGAATTCTTCATCCTTCATCACGTAGAGTTGGAACCAGAACGGTTTCTTCGTGTGGGCGGCGATGTCTTCGATGGAGCAGATCGACATTGTGGACAGGGTGAAGGGCACACCGAAGGCTTCGGCGGCGCGGGCGGCTTTGATCTCGCCATCGGCGCGCTGCATGCCGGTCATGCCGACCGGCGCAAGGGCGACCGGCATGGCGACAGGCTCGCCGATCATGTGGCTGGCGGTGCTGCGGCCCGACATGTCGACCGCGACCTTCTGGCGAAGGCGCAGCTTCTGGAAATCGGTCGTGTTCTCGCGGAAGGTCTGCTCGGTGTAGCTGCCGCTTTCGCAATAGTCGTAGAACATCTTGGGCGTGCGGCGTTTGTGAAGACGCTTGAGGTCATCGATGCAGGTGATCACGGGCATATCCGGCTAACCTTTGGTGATTGGTTAGTTCTCTTTACCAATGCATGGCCAAACCCGCAATCCCGCCCATACGAAAGGTTCGGTCCCGTGCCTCTGGCCAGATTTCCGTCCGGTCCCGCGCCATCTACGCAGTTCGGGACAGCACCAGATCGTCCTGCTTCGGACGAGGTTGTGCGTAACGGTATGAAAAGGTGTGACGATGGACAGCTGCGAGACGTTTCTGGGCTTTTTTGCCGAGGTGAGCGCCCTTGACCAGATGGCGCGGGCGCTGGTCGAGCAGCGGCTTCCGGACGGGTTCCAGTGGTCGCAGTTTGCGGTGCTGAACCATCTGTATCTGGCGGGCGAGGGGCAGACACCGGTTGCGCTGGCCCGCACCTTCGAAGTGCCCAAGACATCGATGACGCATACGTTGATCGTGCTGGAAAAGCACGGTCTGGTGCGGATCGAACCGAACCCGCGCGACGGGCGGTCGAAACTGGTCTGGCTGACGCCAAAGGGGCGCACGCTGCGGAGCGTGGCCGTCACGGCGCTGGCGCCCGAACTTGCGGCGTTGGCGGCACGGGTTGACGGCGATGCGCTGGCGCCGCTGCGGGCGGCGATCGCGCATTTGCGGCAGGTGATGGAGGGGCTGCGCGCCGCCTGAGACGGGTGTTGCGGGGCTGTCTTTACGCGGTTGGACGGATGCCGCGCAAGACCGCGGCGATCCGGTCGAGCTGGGTCAAAACCCGGCTGAGGCCCGATATCGAGCCGAAGATCGCCGCGAATTTCGGCGGCATGGCAAGCGTGACATCGGCGCTATGGTCTGCGGCTGGCAGGCAGTCAGGCGCTGTGTGCGCCTGCTGCGAGCGAGGCGATGAAGGAGAGCACCTCGGCCACCGGACGTTTGGCGCCGATTTCCTTGACGATTGCCGAGCCGACCACGCAGCCGTCTGCCACCGATGCGATGGTGCGCGCGCTGTCGGGGGTGTTGATGCCGAAGCCCACGATGACCGGCAGGTCGGTTGCGGCCTTGATGCGGGCGACCTCGGGGCCGACGTTGGTGGCGACGGCGGTGGCAGCCCCCGTAATGCCGGTGATCGAGACGTAATAGACGAAGCCCGAAGTGTTCTGCAGCACCTTGGGCAGGCGTTTTGCATCGGTCGTAGGGGTGGCGAGGCGGATGAAGTTGAGGCCCGCTGCCTGTGCCGGAAGGCAGAGTTCGCTGTCTTCCTCGGGGGGCAAGTCGACGACGATCAGCCCGTCGATGCCTGCTGCTTTCGCGTCGGTCAGGAAGCGGTCGACCCCGCGCGAGTAGATCGGGTTGTAATAGCCCATGAGGACGATGGGCGTCGTATCGTTGCCCGCGCGGAAGGCGCGGACCATGTCGAAGACCCGGTCCATCGTCATGCCGATTTCAAGCGCCCGCTGTCCGGCAAGCTGGATGGTGGGGCCGTCTGCCATCGGATCGGTGAAAGGCATGCCGAGTTCGATGATGTCGACGCCTGCGGCAGGCATTCCCTGCATCACGGCAAGCGAGGTTTCGGGATCGGGATCGCCGCCCATGATATAGGCGACGAAAGCCTTTTTGCCGTCAGCTTTCAGCCGTGCGAAAGTCGCGTCGATTCTGGTCATCTTGCCCGCCCCGTTAACACCGCAACGGGTGTGCCACGGTCGGGCGGGGAAGATCAATGCCCCCTTGGCGGCGCTCAGGCATCCGCGGTGCGGTCGAGCGGGTCTTCGGGGCTGACCGACACCATCCAATGCGTGCCATAGCGGTCTTTGACCATGCCGAAGCCGCGCGAGAAGAAGGTCGATCCGAAGCCCTGTATCACCGCGCCGCCGGTCGCCAGCGCGTTGAAGATGCGTTGCGCTTCGGGGACGCTTTCGGTCACGGTCATCAGCGAGACGGCGGCTTGGGGTTCGCCCGCCATTCCCGGCGGATAATCCGACGCCATCAGCACGCCATCTGGCAGGGTGAGTTGGGCGTGGATCACGCGGTTGGGGTCGCGCAGGGTGTCATCCATCTCGGGCGCGTCGGAATAGCGCATCATCGACAGATCGGTTGCACCGAAGATGTCGGCGTAGAAGGTCAGCGCCTCGGCGCAGTGGCCTTGGAAGTGGATATAGGGCATCGGCATGGGCGTGGTCTCCTGACGGCACGGTATCACAGGCAACCCCGAGTCGCGCGAAATGGTTGCGGAACTTGATAAGCCCGGCCCCGCCGACTAGAAGCGGCGCGATCAGGGCCAAGGAGTGCGCGATATGGGGTTCAAGATGGGGATCGTGGGTTTGCCGAATGTGGGCAAATCGACGCTGTTCAACGCGCTCACGCGCACCGCCGCCGCGCAGGCTGCGAACTTTCCGTTCTGCACCATCGAGCCGAATGTGGGCGAGGTGGCGGTGCCCGATGCGCGGCTGGACAAGCTGGCCGCGATTGCGGGATCGAAGCAGATCATTCCCACGCGGATGACATTCGTCGATATTGCTGGCCTCGTGCGGGGCGCGTCGAAGGGCGAGGGGCTGGGGAACCAGTTTCTGGCCAACATCCGCGAATGTGACGCCATTGCCCATGTGCTGCGGTGCTTTGAAGATGGCGACATCACCCATGTGGAAGGCCGCATCGATCCCGTGGCCGATGCCGAGACCATCGAGACCGAGCTGATGCTGGCAGATATGGAATCGATCGAGCGGCGCTTGACGAACCTGGCGAAAAAGCTGCGCGGCGGCGATCAGGAGACGCTGGATCAGGACCGTCTGCTGAAGGCCGCGCTGGCAGCACTCAACGAGGGCAAGCCTGCGCGCACCGTCAAGGTCGATGCCGATGACGAGCGGTTATGGCGCATGTTGCAGCTTTTGACGGCAAAACCGGTGCTTTACGTGTGCAACGTCGAAGAGTCCTGCGCTGCGAACGGCAACAGCCAGTCGGACCGTGTGGCCGCAATGGCCCGCGCGCAGGGGGCGGCAAGCGTGGTGATCTCGGCCCGCATCGAGGAAGAGATCAGCCAGCTGTCCGACGAGGAAGCGACGATGTTCCTTGAGGAGATGGGGCTGCACGAGGCGGGGCTGGACCGTCTGATCAAGGCCGGTTACGCGTTGCTGGGCCTGCGGACCTATTTCACCGTGGGGCCGAAAGAGGCCCGCGCCTGGACGATCGAGGCGGGCTGGCTTGCGCCGCGTGCGGCCGGGGTGATTCACGGCGATTTCGAAAAGGGCTTCATCCGGTCGGAAACCATCGCCTATGACGATTACATCGCAGGCAATGGCGAGGCAGGGGCCAAGGAAGCGGGCAAGTTCCGCGTCGAGGGCAAGACCTACGAGGTCAAGGACGGCGACGTGCTGCACTTCCTTTTCAGCGGCTGAGCGTTCGGGGCGCGTTTGCCTAAACTTACCGCAGGACACGCTGCGGCGCGGCATGATAGGGTTTGCGGGCAGGCACGAGTCTGCCCTGTAGCAACGCGAGTGCCTGTCCATGTTGGACGATGACCAGATCGAATACTTCCGCACGGCCTTTGCAGTGCCCGCGCCGAAGCCGGATAAGACGGAAACGGCCAAGCCCGTGCAAATTCCGCCCAAGGCCCGCACCGCAAAGCCATAATGGCCTTGCACGCCCCACACGCCCCCGTTATTGCGGTCAGCGGAGCTGTGGCCGAGTGGTCGAAGGCACGCCCCTGCTAAGGGCGCAGGCGGGAAACCGTCTCGAGGGTTCGAATCCCTTCGGCTCCGCCAATACCTTTATTTACTTTATGAATTTTATCGACGACGTCGATTTTATTGCCCAAAATCCACCACCTAGGCTTGGATGACTTCGGCTCCGCGGGAACACAGGGCCAGTTGGAACCGCTATGTTTGACCACGCAGGGTCCCTGATTTCACTCATCCGCCCGCTGATAGAGCGGCCAGAAGCTTGGATTCCCTACCTTTTAATCCTTGCGGGGCTGATCGGGGCGCTGCGCCACCTTATGCCAAAGCGAAAGCCTCGGCCGTGCAGGTGGAAGCGGATGGGCTACAGGTCGGGGACGCGGCTGGTGAAATGGCAATGCGCGGCTTGCGGATCCGACGCCTTTGCGGTTGGGCGCAAGCCGCCGGAAGAGTGCAAGCGAAGTCTGCGCGCCGCGCCGCTTTAGCCGGCGTGAAGGGCGGGGGTCAGGCGAGGGATGTGTCTATGGGCAGGGCGGTGACTGCCTTCATGCGCTCCATCGCGAATTTGGAGGTCACGTTGCGGCAGGCGAGGCGTTGGGTGAGGTCGAGGTAGAAGGCGTCATAGGCGGCCATGCCGCTGACAACGACCTTGAGGAGGTAATCGACCTCTCCGGCCATGCGATAGACTTCGACGATTTCGGGGTAGCGCTCGACGGTTGTCGCGAAGGCCGCGCGCCATTCGGGCGTATGGTCTGCGGCTTCGATCTCGACGAGGACGGTCAGGCCGAGGCCGATGGCGGCGGGGTCTACGATGGCGACGCGGCCGGTGATGACGCCAGCCGCTTCGAGTTTCTGGACGCGTTTCCAGCAGGGCGTCTGCGACAGGCCCACACGTTCGGCCAGTTGCGAGACGGGCACGGTGGCGTCGCGCATCAATTCCGAGAGGATGCGGCGGTCGATCCGGTCGAGGGGGACTGCGTCTGTCATGCCGTTATGAACTCACGCACGAATTGGGTCTTGGGGCGGGCGCGGATGTCTTCGGGCTTGCCGACCTGTTCGATGCGGCCCATCGACATGACCACCACCAGATCGGCGAGTTCCATTGCCTCGTCCTGATCGTGGGTGACGAAGATGGTGGTCAGGCCCGTGGTGTCGTGGATGTCGCGCAGGCCTTGGCGCAGTTCTTTACGCACCTTTGCATCCAGAGCGCCGAAGGGTTCGTCGAGGAGCAGCATGCGCGGCTCGATCGCCAGCGCACGGGCCAGTGCCACGCGCTGCCGCTGGCCGCCGGAAAGCTGGCTGGGATAGCGCTTGCCGATGTCGGGCAGTTTGATGAGGTCGAGAAGTTTGCCGACACGGCGGGCGATCTCGGCTGCGGGGGGGCGCGTCTTGCGCGGGCGGGCGCGTAGGCCGTAGGCGATGTTGTCGAACACCGTCATGTGCCGGAAAAGCGCATAGGACTGGAACACGAAGCCCGCGCGGCGTTCCTGCACCGTAAGGCCCGTGGCGTCTTGCCCGTCGAAGAGGACGCGGCCGGCAGTCGGGAATTCCAGCCCGCCGAGGATACGCAGGAGCGTGGTCTTGCCCGAGCCGGAGGGGCCGAGCAGGGCCACGAGCGTGCCCGAGGGGATGGTCAGAGAGACGGGCTGCAGCGCCGCCGTGGCGCCGAATTCCTTGGCGATGTCTTCGATTTCGATGTTCATGGCGAGAGTCCCTAATGGCGGTGGGTTGCGGCCAACTGGTCGGCGTAGCGCCATTCCAAGGCGGATTTCAGCGTCAGGGTAACGAAGGCCAGAAGCGCAAGAAGCGCGGCCATGGTGAAGGCTGCGACCGAGAGGTATTCGTTGTAAAACATCTCGATCATCAGGGGCATGGTCGTGGTCTGGCCACGGATCTTGCCCGAGACGACGGCGACCGCGCCGAATTCGCCCATCGCGCGGGCGTTGCAAAGGAGGACGCCGTACAGCAGCGCCCAGCGGATGTTGGGCAGCGTCACGGTGAGGAATGTGCGCCAGCCCGAGGCGCCAAGGGTAAGGGCGGCTTCTTCCTCGGCCCGTCCCTGTTCGAGCATGACGGGGATCAGTTCGCGGGCGACGAAGGGGAAGGTGATGAAGAGCGTGGCCAGCACGATCCCCGGCACGGCGAAGACCACGGGAAAGCTGCTGGCGACAAGCCATGCGCCAAGGGCCGAGTTCGCGCCGAAGATCAGCACGAAGAGAAGGCCCGCGACGACGGGCGAGACCGAGAACGGCAGGTCGATCAGGGTGATGACCCAGGCCTTGCCGCGCCAATCGAATTTGGTGACGGCCCATGCGGCGGCAATGCCGAAGACGGCGTTCAGCGGCACGACGATGGCGGCTACCGTCAGGGTCAGCCAGATCGCACGATGCGCGTCGGGTTCCGAGAGCGAGGCGAGTGCAAAGGCCCAGCCGCGCTGCAACGCCTCGTCGAATACCGCAATCAGCGGCGCGAACAAAAGGACGGTCAGCACGGCGAGGCAAAGCGCGATAAGGGTCCATTTCACCACGGCCGGTTCGGTCGTGGCGGGGCGAAAGGCGCGTCGGCGCGGGGGGGCGGTCAGCGTGTCGGTCATGATGTGCCTTGTCATACCGCGCCCATGCGACGGCGGCTCCAGATCTGGATCAGGTTGATGGCCAGAAGCAGGGTGAACGAGATCGCCAGCATCGCGATGGCGATGGCGACGGCACCGTCATAGTCGAACTCTTCCAGCCGGATGACGATGAGGAGGGGGGCGATTTCGGTCACGTTGGGCAGGTTGCCTGCGATGAAGATGACCGACCCGTATTCACCCACCGCCCGGGCGAGGGCGAGGGCAAAGCCGGTCAGCGCGGCGGGGGCGAGCATCGGCAGGACGACATGGGTGAGCGTGCGCAGGCGGCTGGCGCCGAGGGTGGCGGAGGCTTCTTCCGTCTCGCGGTCGATCTCTTCGATCACGGGTTGCACGGTGCGGACGACGAAGGGCAGGCCCACGAAGATGAGGGCGATCCAGATGCCGAGTTCGGTATAGGCCACGCGCAGGCCGAAGGTGTCGGCGATGACCGATCCGAACACGCCGTTCGGCGCATAGATCGCGGTCAGGGCGATGCCCGCAACGGCCGTGGGCAAGGCGAAGGGCAGGTCGACGGCGGCGTCGATGATCCCCTTGGCGGGGAAGCGGTAGCGCACCAGCACCCACGCGAGCAGCACGCCGAAGACGAGGTTGAACAGCGAGGCGACCAAGGCCGCGCGGAACGACAGGGCCAGCGCCGACCAGACGCGGGGGCGGTTGACCACCTCCCATATCCCGCCGGCGCCGAAGCCCGCGAAGCCGCGCCACAAGAGTACGGCCATGGGGATGAGCACGACGAGGGACAGCATTGTCAGCATGATGCCGAAGGAAAGGCCCCACCCCGGCATGGGGGTGGGATTGCGTAAGGTGAAGGCGCGTGCGGTCATGTTACTGCGCCTGGTAGATCTGGTCGAAGATGCCGCCGTCGCCGAAATGTTCCGGCTGCACCTTTGCCCAGCCGCCGAAATCGGCGATCGACAGGCGTTCGATTTCAGGGAAGCGGGCCACGTCGGCCGGATCGGCGGCTGAGGTATCCCATGCGCGGTAGTAGTGGCGCAGCGCCATTGCCTGCGCTTCGGGGCTGTAGAGCTGTTCCAGATAGGCCGTCGCCAAGGCGCGGTTTTCATCGGTCAGGTGGCCATCGACCAGCGCAACCGGCGGCTCGGCCAGAACCGAAATCGAGGGGACCACGATGTCGAACTGATCTTCGCCCAGTTCGGCCAGCGCCAGATAGGCCTCGTTCTCCCATGCCAGCAGCACGTCGCCGATGCCGCGCTGGGCGAAGGTGGTGGTGGAGCCGCGCGCGCCGGTGTCGAGCACGGGGACGTTGCGGTAAAGGGAGGCGACGAATTCGCGCGGGTCCAGCCCGTTCCTGGTCGCATAGCCCCATGCAGCAAGGTAGTTCCACCGCGCCCCGCCCGAGGTTTTGGGGTTGGGGGTGATGACCTGCACGCCGTCGGCGATCAGGTCGTTCCAGTCCTTGATCCCTTTGGGGTTCCCCTCGCGCACGAGGAAGACGATGGTCGAGGTGTAGGGCGAGGAATTGTGCGGCAGACGCGATTGCCAGTCCTTGGGGATAAGGGTCGTTCGCGCTGCGATCTGGTCGATGTCCGAGGCGAGGGCGAGCGTGACGACCTGTGCTTCCAGCCCGTCGATCACGGCGCGGGCCTGTGCGCCCGATCCACCGTGCGAGGTCTGGATTTCGGGGGCGGGGTTGCCTTGGGCCACCCACCAGTTGGCGAACCATTCGTTGTAGTCGCGGTAGAATTCGCGCGTTGGGTCGTAGCTGACGTTCAACAGGGTTTCGGCCTGCGCCGTTGGGGCGGCCAGCGTCAGCGCGCCGAAGCCGACGAGGGCGGCGGCGATCATGGATTTGAGGGAACGTGCGCGGGTTTGCTGGGCTACGGTGTGGATCATGGCGAGGCCTTTGCTGTGTGACCGAGGCGCAGTGCCTCTATGACGACAATCACGACAGATGTGGTCGAGAAAATCAACGGAATAATCACGTCAATGTTTGTCGTGAAAAGAGATGATCATTCTCTCTCGTCCGGCTTTGGCAGGGGAAAGCGGACTTATACGCCCAGTTGCAGGGCCGCGGCGGCGGGGTCGGACGATTCGCCGGTGCCGACGAGATCGGCCAAGGTGAGCGAGTCGATCAGCAGGAGATAGGACCAGAACACCTGCCCGAACACCTTGCGAAGGCGGCAGGCTTCTTCGTCGGGGCAATCGTCGCAGCGCTGGTAGGCGCGGCGGGACAGGCAGGGCAGGGGTGCGATCGGCCCGTCGATCAGGCGCATCAGCTCGCTCAGCGGAACCTCGCGCGGGTCTTTGATCAGCGCATAGCCGCCGTGCCGCCCGCGGACCGAGGCGACGAAGCCTGCGTTGCGGACCTCGAGCAGGATGTGTTCGAGAAACCGTTTCGGCGTGCCCGACCGCTTGGCGATTTCCTCGATCCGCAGGGGCTGGCCTTCGCCTGCCCGTTCGGCGGCGAGTTCCATCAGGGCTTTGAGGGCATATTTCATCTTTTGCGTGAGCATAGCCTTTGAATACGCCCGGTCGAGCATTTGCTCAATGTAAAAACACGCCTGATGCTGTCGTGTATCGGCGGGGAGGAAAAGGGGGGTGTCGCCATTCCGGCGAAAGCGGGGCATCTTTGGCCGGGTGCGGATGGCGCGGCAGACAGGAAGACCGAAGATGGACGAGAGAAAGCCGAGACTGCCGGTGGTGCCCGCGACCGCGCGGCCGGAAACGCTGGCGCTGGATGCCGGGTTGCAGATCGATCCGGTGACGCGGTCGATCCAGCCCAATCTGTCGATGTCGGTCAACAATCTGGTGGTGCCCGGCGAGGGTGCGTTTTCGGCGGCGGGCCTGGGGGACATCGCGCAAGAGCCGTTCACCTATGCACGGTGGCTGAACCCCACGGTGCGGGCGCTCGAGGTCCGGATGGCGGCGCTGGAGGGGGCCGAGGATGCGCTGGCCTTTGCCACGGGGGTTGCGGCGATTGCGGGGATGTTCCTGACGCTGTTGAAGCAGGGCGACCATCTGGTGATCGGCGATGTGACCTATGCCGGTGCGGCCGAGCTGGCGCGGGGCATCCTGCCTGACCTTGGGATCGAGGTGACGGCGGTGAACCTGTCGGAACCGGGGGCGCTGGCGGCGGCGCTGCGACCGAACACGCGGCTGGTGCATTGCGAAAGCCCGTGCAACCCGATCTTGCGGCTGACCGATCTGGCCGAGGTGGCGCGGATCGCCCATGCGCGGGGGGTGCCGGTGTCGGTCGACAGCACGTTGGCGACGCCTGTGGCCACGCAGCCTTTGGCGCTGGGGGTGGATCTGGTGGTGCATTCGCTGACCAAGTTCATCAATGGCCATGGCGATGCACTGGGCGGGGTCGTCGCGGGGCGGCGCGAGGTGATTGCGCGGATGCGGGGGCGGGCGGGCGTGTATCTGGGGGCTGCGATGCCTGCGGCGAACGCATGGCTTATCCTGCGCGGGATCGACACGCTGTTCCCCCGCATGCGCCAGATAAACGAGACGGCGGGGCGGGTGGCGGCGTTTCTGGAAGGGCATGGCGCGGTCACGGGCGTGGTCTATCCCGGCCTTGCGTCGCATCCGCAGGCGGGGCTTGCCGCGCGGCAGATGAAGCTTGCGGGGGGCATGATCTTTTTTCGCACCGACGCGCCCGAGGCTATGGCGCGGCGTTTGGCGGAACGGTTGCAGGTGGTGCATTACGCCTTTTCGCTGGGGCATCAGCGCAGCATCGTGACGATGCTCGATACCGATGCGATGGCGCGCGAGACCTATCGGCTGACGCCGGCGCAGGTGCTGGATTATCGCCGTTACGCCGGCGGCGGCGGGTTCCGGCTTTCGGTCGGGCTGGAGGCGGCCGAAGATGTGATCGCCGACCTCGATCAGGCGTTGACGGGCGGAGGTTGACGCGACGTTACCGCGCAGCACACCTGTCGCGCCAGACTTGAAGCGGCGGGCGTCGGCGGCTAGGGTCGCGGCGTGCGAGTGTGTGAGTTTGTAGAAAGTGTGTGATGGCCAAGGTTTGGCGGTCTTTGACCGAGACGGAAAAGGCGCTCGTTTCGGATTTTCAACCCTATGGCAGGTATCGTCCCAATCGGGTGCAGCGCATGCTGATCACGCTGGGGCGGCACAGTTTCATGAAACGCGGGGTGTTTCGGGGCACCTTGACCAAGCTGATCTTCGGGTTGGGGAGCGGGGCGCTGGATATCGCGTTTCGCGGGGCGCGGTATCGTATCAGGCTTCAGAACAACCTGATCGAATACGGGCTGCTTCTGGTGCCGGACTATAACGCCGAGGATATCGATTTCCTGCTGGACGGGGCCGGTGAGGGGGCGAATTTCGTCGATCTGGGCAGCAACATCGGGCTTTATGCCTTGCCGCTGGCGGTGGCCTGCCGGACGGGGCGGGTGGTGGCGGTGGATGCCAATGCCAAGATGGTCGAAGAGTTGCTGTGGAATGCCGAGGCGACCGGGCTTGCGAACCTGACGGTGGTTCATGCCGCTGTCAGCGACACCGAGGGCCGCGCCGATCTGTTGATTCGCAAGGATGATCTGGCGATCGTTTCGGTCGAGGAAAGTGCGGCCGGACCGGTGCCCATGCGAAAGCTGGAGGCAGTGCTGGCCGAGGCGGGCCTGGATGCGATTTACGGGCTGAAGATCGACATCGAGGGGCATGAGGACCGCGCGCTTGTGCCGTTTCTGGACGAGGGGCCGACGCATCTGATGCCGCGCCGGATCGTGATCGAGCATCCCGAAGCGGATACCGATTATCCGGGATGTGCGGCTGCCTTTGCACGAAATGGTTACCGGCTTGTGGGGCGCAGCAACAACAACTCGTTCTATCTGCGCGACGGCTAGGGGCGGAAGTCGGCGCAGAGGTAGAGGTTGTATGACCCTGTCGGGCCGTCTTGCGCCGCTTTCGGGGCGCCGGTCGTGACCGGCAGGTCGTAGCCCGGTTGCCACGACAGGTGCGGAGCGTCGGGCAGGTCGGCGTTAAGGACCATCGCGTCGAGGTCTGGCAGGGCGCGGCAGGCGGTTTCGATCTGTGCGACCGTGGTCGGGCCGTTTTCGGCCGGATTGGCGCGGGGGCGGCAGTTTGCTTCGGGATCGGTCGGGAAATCGGCGGTGTTCAGGGCGGAAAGTGCTGCGCTGCGGCGGGCGAGTTCGATCGCGGTCTGGCGGAAGAACATGGAGCCGGCGCTTTGGATGCACGAGTAATAGGCGGGCTGACGCAAGCGGAACCACTGGATTTGCAGCCCGTTTTCCCAATAGACGCTGCGGTCTGAAAGGGCTGCTAAGAAGCGGGCGTCGAGGGGGGCTGCGGTGGTCACGAGGCGCATCCGCCCGTCGCGGCGGTCGGCCATGCTGACGCTTGCCACGGCAAGGGCTGCGGTGACGAGGGCCAGCGCGGTGCGCCTGAGGGCCGCGCGACGGGTGTTTTGCCAGCCATGGACGAGCGCGACGAGGGCAAGTGCGAGACACAGGACAAGGGCGCTGCGGGTCAGGCTGTCTTTCAGCACCGCAGTGGGCCGGTCTGCGACGAAGCCTGCGACTTCGGCCAAGGCAAGCAGGGTCGCTGCTGCGGCAAGGCCCGACGAGCCGAGGCCTGCGAGGCGGCGCAGCCGTGGGGTTTGCGCGCGTGCCGAGGCGAGGGCTGCGAGGGCTGCGAGGGCAAGGCTGGCCGAGGCGAAGGGAATCGCTCCGCTGCCGAAGCGGGCTTCGATGGCGTTGAGGGTCAGGGCGGCGAGGAAGATCGGGCGGGCTGCACCGGTGGCGGGAAGCAGGGCGAGTGCTACGGGGGCGAGGCAGGCGGCGGGAAGCACGAAAAGCCATGTAGCGCGCCAGAGTTGCAGGTTCGTTATCAAGAGGTTCGCGAAAAGGTCGCCCATCACCCAACTGGTCAGGACAAAGGCTGCGGCGATGACGGATGCTCCCGCTGCAAGCCTGCGCTGCACGTGGGTTCCGAAGCGGGCGACCAGCCACAGGCAGACGGCGGGCAGGATGCAGATGGCCAGCGTTTGCCAGCCCCAATAGCTGACGAAGCTGTGTTGCGACCATTTCTCCAGAAGCCCGAGCCATTCGGCATCGATGCTTTGGAACAGGCGGTCGAAAGGGTCTATGCCCGAAAGGCCGAGGGTGAGTGCCGCGAGGACGCCGGTGGCGGATACCGGGAGGAAGATGCGGGTGATCGGGCCGGACAGGACAAGAAGGAGCGCCAGCAGTGGCAGCGCCAGCAAGGGGTGCAGCAACAGTGCAACCGCGCCGAGGGCAAAGGCGGCCAGCCGGTTGCCGCGACAGATGCAGGCGAGTGCCGCCATGCCTGCCGCCTCGACCAGCAGGCGGGGGGTGAAGAACGGCTCGCCGTATTGCAGGACGCCAAAGGTGTAGGTCGGCAGCAGCGTGCAGGCGGTGACGCAGCCAAGCAGCGCGAGGCGGTGACTGCCGGACAGGCTGCGGGCGAAGGCATAGACCGCCGACAGCCACAGCGACGAGGCGGCAAGGAAGAACGCCAGATGCGCGCCCCCCGGACCGAGGGCGCGGACGGCGGGCGCATAGGCCAGCGACACCAGCGAATAGCGGTCTTGCGATCCGTAGCGGAAGAAGATGTCAGACCCGTAGGTTGCCGGATCGGCGCGGTGCAGCGCCTGAGCAAGGTAGAGCTGGGCATCGTGGACGATGCCTCCATAGGGGCGTGTGGCAAACCAGAGCGCCGCGATCAGCACCAGCGCGGCGAGGCTGTCGAGGACCATTGCTGGCCGTACGACCGCGCGCTTGGGCGGAGCAGCGGCCACGCCGTCGGCGGGGCGCGGGGCAAGGTCGGGGGTGGCAGACATTCGGCGCCCCTCCATGGTTTGCGGCGATATGGTCCGGTTTCGACGAAGCTTAAATCTTTACTTTAGTTAATTACACGGCTGCGGCGGGTGCGGGGAAGTGTTGCGATATTGGCTTTTCTGCCACGGTTTGTGTGCTGCGCTTGGGGCCACCCTATCCCGATGGATCATTAACATATACTAACGTCGGTAAAGGATGCGCGTTCAGAATGCATCTGCCGAGGAGAGCAGTTTGGCGACGTTAACCGGTGGGACCGGCAACGACAGTCTGTCGGGGTCCGGGCAGAACGACCTGATGACCGGCCTGGCCGGCAATGACACGCTGATCGGCGGGGCCGGTGCGGACAGCATCGTCGGCAGCGCCGAGACGCCGACGGTGGTTTCGGGCGTGTTCAGTTGGGCCTCTCTCGGGCGGGACGAGGCCAAGCTGACCCGGACGCAGACCGAAACCGTTTCGGGTATGACCGTGTCGGTTGGATTCTCGGACGATGTCGGCAAGACGGATTTTTCGATCGAGAGCGTCGACACGGCCTATGTCGCGCCGGGCGAGACGTTCAGCGCGACATCGAACCTGCAGATCGACGGGCCGGGCAACGGGCAATCGACGACGACGGTCAATTTCGCGCCGGTCAGCGGTGGCGGGATGGAGGCGAATGTCCAGAACGTCGCATTCCGGCTGAACGACATCGACTCGGGCGGGTGGCAAGACAGGGTGCAGATCCTCGCCTTTGCCGCGAACGGCATTGCGGTACCGGTGACGATCACGGCGAGCGGCAACGATGTGGTGTCGGGGTCGACGATCACTGCGGCGGGGACCACCGACACGATGTCGGTGGCACAAGGGTCGGCGCTGGTGCAGATCGCCGGTCCGGTCGCGCGGGTACAGATCATCTACAGCAACCTCGGCGGGGCGACGCAGGTCGTCTATGTGTCCAATATCCAGTTCGAGGCGGTGCGGGTCGACAACGACCGGATCGAGGGCGGGGCGGATGACGATACGCTGTCGGGCGGCTATGGCAACGACACGCTTTTGGGTGATGACGGCAACGACAGGCTGTTCGGCGGGGTGGGTACGGATTCGCTGCTGGGCGGGGCCGGAGCCGATACGCTGGCGGGCGGGCTGGGCGGCGATGTCATCAACGGCGGGCCTGGCAGCGATGTGGTCGATTATTCGGCATCGAACGCGGCGGTGTCGGTCAACCTGAACACCGGCGTCGTTTCTGGCGGGCATGCACAGGGCGATACCCTCGTTTCGGTCGAGGGCATCATCGGGTCGGCCTTTGGCGATACTTTGACCGGTTTCGACCAGCAATCGACGGTTGCGGGCGACAGTTTCACCAACGTGTTCTTCGGTGGTGCGGGGAATGACCTTCTGGACGGGGCGGGGGGCAACGACAGCCTTTATGGCGGGGCCGACAACGACACGATCATCGGCGGTGCGGGCAACGATCTGGTCGATGGCGGGACGGGCGACGACAGCCTGACCGGCGATGCGGGATCGGATACGGTCTATGGCGGGGACGGCTCCGACACGATTGCCGACAGTGCCGGCGAAAACCAGCTTTATGGCGATGCGGGCAATGACCGGATTACGGGCGGTTCCGGGGCGGATTCGCTTTACGGCGGGACGGGGAGCGACCGGCTGGAGGATTCGCTCGGCGCGAACCGGCTGGAAGGCGGCGCCGGGGCGGATACGCTGATCTCGGGCGGGGGGAACGACGCGCTTTTTGGCGGCGACGATGCGGACCTGATCACCGATACGGGCGGGGCGAACGCGATCGAGGCCGGCGCGGGCAACGATACGGTCCAGACCGGAGCGGGGGCCGATACGGTTTATGGCGGCGACGGCAGTGACGTCATGACCGATGCGGCCGGGGTGAACCTGCTTTACGGCGGGGCGGGGGATGACATCGTCACCGGCGGCAGTGGCGGCGACGGCATCTGGGGCGGGAGTGGCAATGATGTGATCCGTGCGGGGATCGGCGATACCGTGGATGGTGGCGCGGATTTGGACCGGCTGGATCTGGCGGGTATGGGTCCGGTGCGGATCTTGCGCAACACGCAGGTGGCCGGCAGCGGGACGGTGCAGTTCCTGAATGCCCAAGCGCAGGTGATCGGGTCACTTTCCTATCAGAACATCGAGACGGTGGTGCCGTGCTTCACGCCCGGATGCAGGATCGCGACCGACAAGGGGGCGGTCAAGGTCGAGGCATTGCGGGTGGGCGACAGGGTGCGGGTGCGCGATGGAGGCTTTGCGCCCGTGCGTTGGGTTGGGCGGCGGCGGCTGGAGGCGGCCGAGTTGGCAGCGCATCCCGAACTGATGCCGGTCGAGATTGCGGCGTGGGCTTTGGGCGGTGGATTGCCCCGGAGGGCGCTGGTGGTTTCGCCGCAGCATCGGGTGCTGTTCGCAGGCAGTCTGTGCGAGCTGCTGTTCGGCGAGGCCGAAGTGCTGGTGCCTGCGCTGCATCTTTTGGGTCATCCCGGCGTGCGTCAGGTCGAGGTTGGCTTTGTCGAGTATATCCACTTTGTCTTTGACAGGCACGAGGTGGTGAAATCGAACGGTCTGTGGACCGAGAGTTTCCAGCCGGGTGACCAGACCATGGCGGGGCTGGATGCGGCGCAGCGCGAGGAGTTGTTCAGGATATTTCCCGACCTTGCCGATGCGGGCCATGCCGCGCGGCAGGCGGCGCGGCCGAGTTTGCGTGCCTATGAAAGCCGGTTGTTGCTGCAGGCACTTGCGGCCTAGCGCGTGTTCCCTGAATCCGCCGTGCGGATGATGAACGGGCTTGCAGGCTGCTACCGTGCCGTGGTGCGCCAAGCCAAAGGTTGATGCTGTGGACCCCGCGCGAGGGGGTGGCGGGCGATCAGGTGACACGCAGCGATTGCGCGCGGATCGTCGGGGATGATCGGGGTGGCGCAGCTTGATCCGCTGCCGGACGGGCCCGATCCGTAAGCGGGGCGCTGCCGCCCCCTTGGCGGGGTATTTACCAAGATGGGAATCGGGCGCAGCCTGCGGACATGTTGCCATGCAGGAGCCGGACGATGTCACGAACGCTTTACACCCCGCTGTGCGATGTTCTGGGTTGCGACGTGCCGATCCTGCTGGCCGGAATGGGCGGCGTGGCGCGGTGGGAACTGGCGGCGGCGGTGGCCAATGCGGGGGGCTATGCCATGCTTGGCATGGTGCGCGAGGACCCCGATCTGATCGCCCGCGAGGTGACGGCGCTGCGGGCGGCGACGGATCGCAACTTTGCGGTGAATGTGATCCCTGCAGCCACCGAGGCGGGGCTGCTGGACAGGCAGATCGGGCGGTGCCTCGATCTCGGGGTGCGCGATTTCACGTTTTTCTGGGATGTGGTTCCCGAAGCGGTGGCGCGGGTCAAGGCTGCGGGGTGCAAGGTGCTGCATCAGGTAGGCACCGTCGAGGCGGCGCGGCAGGCCGAGGGGGCGGGGGCCGATGTGCTGATCGCGCAGGGGGTCGAGGCGGGCGGGCATGTGCATGGGCGTGTCGGCGGGCTTGTGTTGCTGGAGCAGGTGGTGGCGGGGGCCGGCGTTCCGGTCGTGGCGTCGGGCGGGATCGCGACGGGGGCGGGGCTGGCTGCGGCGCTGGCGATGGGGGCCGGGGGCGTGCACTGCGGGACGGCCTTTCTGGCGACCGAGGAATCCTTTGCGCATCAGTATCATAAGGAGCGTGTCGTCGCGGCGGGGGCAGAGGATACGGTGCTGACCGATGTCTATGTGCTGAACTGGCCCGCGCAGGCGGCGGTGCGGGTGATCGCGAACAGCGTGACGGACCGGCTGGGGTTCGACCTGTTGGGCCATGACCCGGACCGCCTGCCGCGCGAGGTGATCGCATGGGAGGAGGGCCGCCCGCTTTACCGCTACAGCACCGATTCGCCCCTGCGGACGACGGTGGGGGCGATGGAGGAGATGGCGCTTTTCGCGGGGCAGGGGGCGGGGGCTATCGGTGATATCGTCCCCGCGGCCGAGCGGATCAGGCGAATGGTGGCCGGGGCCGAGGCCTGTTTTCGGTGCATGGCGGGATGAGCGCGGTCGAAGCACGGCAGGAAGGACGGGTTTCGGGCGTTGGCTGTTTTGTGCGGTTCGGGCCTTGGCGTGCAGCAATATGGCCTTTCCGGCCTTGTCATGTTAACCCCGAGCCATGAACCAGTTGCCCACAAAAGACCAGATCCGCCAGTGGATCGCCGAGAACCCCGGACAGGGGGCGAAGCGTGATATTGCCAAGGCTTTCAACATCAAGGGTGCGGGGCGCATCGAGCTTAAGCGCATCTTGCGCGAGCTGGAGGACGAAGGCGGTGTCGTCAAGACGCGCCGGACCTTCCGCGAGGCGGGCAGTCTGCCGCCGGTGACGCTGCTGGCCGTGCTGCCGCCCGATGAGGCGGGGGATCTGTTCCTTAAGCCTTTGGAATGGACCGGCGAGGACGAGCCGCCGCGCATCCTGTTCATTGCGAAGAAGGGCGATCCGGCGCTGGGCGCGGGGGACCGTATCCTTGCGCGTCTGGCCAAGGTCGATCTGGACGATTACGCCTATGAGGCGCGGCTGATCCGGCAGCTGGGGTCGAACCCCGCGCGGGTGCTGGGTGTGTTCCGTGCCGAGGCCGAGGGCGGGCGGATCGTGCCCATCGACAAGGGCGCCGACAAGGAATGGCGCGTGGGCCGCGAGGATACGGGCGGTGCCAAGGACGGCGAGCTGGTCGAGGCGGAACATACGGGGCCGAAGCGGCTGGGCCTGCCGCGGGCGAGGATTACGGCGCGGTTGGGTGATCCGATGGGGCCGCGGGCTGTCAGCCTGATCGCGATCCATCAGCACGGCATTCCCGACCAGTTCCCCGATGCCGTGGTGGCCGAGGCCGACCGCGCCTTGCCCGCACCGCTGGACGGGCGCGAGGATTTGCGCGACCTGCCGCTGGTGACGATAGACCCCTCTGACGCGCGCGACCACGATGACGCGGTGTTCGCCGAGGCCGATACCGACGCGGCCAACCCCGGCGGGCATATCGTCTGGGTGGCGATTGCCGATGTGGCCTATTACGTGCGCCCCGGATCGAAGCTGGACCGCGAGGCGAGGAAGCGCGGGAATTCGACCTATTTCCCCGACCGTGTGGTGCCGATGCTGCCCGATACGCTTTCGGGCGATTTGTGCAGCCTGCACGAAGGGGTGGATCGGCCCTGCATTGCGGTGCGTATGAAGCTGGATGCGGGCGGGGCCAAGATCGGGCACCGTTTCGTGCGCGGGTTGATGCGGTCGGCAGCGTCGTTGCATTACGGCGAGGTTCAGGCGGCGGTGGATGGCCGCCCCACCGAGCGCACGGCGCCCCTGATGGAGCGCGTGATCGCCCCGCTTTATGCCGCCTATGAGGCGACCAAGACGGCGCGGGCGGTGCGCCAGCCGCTGGAGCTGGACCTGCCCGAGCGCAAGATCGTGCTGTCGGACGAGGGTAAGGTGCTGTCGGTCGATTTCCGCGACCGGCTGGACGCGCACAAGTTGATCGAGGAGTTCATGATCCTTGCCAATGTGGCGGCGGCCGAGGAATTGACGCGGCTGAAGAAGCCCTTGCTGTTCCGCGTGCATGAAGAACCGAGCGTCGACAAGATGGACGCGCTGCGCGAGGTGGCCGAGGCTTCGGGCTTTACGCTGGCCAAGGGGCAGGTGCTGAAAACCGCGCATCTGAACCGGCTGCTTTCGCAGGCGCAGGGGACCGAGTTTGACGAGCTGTTGAACATCTCGACCCTGCGGTCGATGACGCAGGCCTATTACCATCCGCAGAATTTCGGGCATTTCGGGCTGGCACTGCGAAGCTACGCGCATTTCACATCACCCATCCGGCGGTATTCGGACCTGATCGTGCATCGCGCGCTGATCGCGGGGCACGCTTGGGGCGATGACGGGTTGTCGGCGGGCGATATCGAGGCGCTGGAAGAAACCGCCAAGCAGATTTCGGATGCGGAACGGCGGTCGATGGCGGCAGAGCGCGATACGACCGACCGCTATCTGGCGGCCTATTTGTCCGACCGTGTCGGGGCCGAATTCGCAGGGCGGATTTCCGGCGTGCAGCGGTTCGGCGTCTTCGTGAAGCTGGACGAAACCGGCGCGGACGGGTTGATTCCGATCCGCGAATTGGGGCGCGAGTTCTTCCATTACGATCAGGACGCGCAGATCCTGACGGGGGCCGATACCGGCCAGACCATCGGGATCGGCCAGCGCGTGACGGTGCGTCTGGCCGAGGCGACACCGGTTACGGGAGGGCTGGTGCTGGAGTTGCTGACGCTGGAAGGGTCGGCGCTTGCCCAGGGGCACGGCCAGAAGCGGCGGGGCTATGCGCCGCGCAAGCCCGGCAAGTTCGCCCCGCGCGATGCCAAGATCAAGCGCAAGGTCGAACGCAAGCGGCGTTAGGGTCAGAACAGGGCGGCGCAGACCGGATCGGCCAGTCCGGACTGGCAGAGGGTTTTGAGCTGGCCCATCGCCATTTCTTGCGCCTTTGGGCGGTCTTTGGGGTCGAGGCGGGCGAAGGTCGCGTTGCGGGCGGCGACGGCGTTGGGCGTTTCGAATGCTGCCGACAGAGCCTGCCAGACATAGGCCGAGACGAGATCGGGCTCGGGCAGGATGTCGAGAAGGACGAAGGACAGTTCCAGCATGGCGCGGCCTTCGCCCGCCTTGACGCGTGGATCGAGGTCGGCGGTTATGCGGGCGGCGAGCGCCTTTCGCAGGTCGGGCGTGGCGGCATCGACCATGCGGGCGATGAGGGCTTGCGCCTCGGGCCGGCCTGACAGGCGGGCGCGCCATGCCCAGTAGAGCGCCTCGGCATGGTTTTGCGGCAGGCCGCGGCCATCGAAGAACAAAAGTGCGAGGTTGAATTGCGCCTGTGCGTCTCCGCCACGGGCAAGGGGCAGGAACAGGGCAGCGGCGGTGGCGGTATCGCCTGCGCGGGCGGCGGCGATGGCGCGGCGGAAATCGGGCGTTTCGGTTACTTGCGCCTGCGCCTGCGCGGGCAAGGTGAGAAGCGCCGAAAGAGCAAGGGCAAGTCGCATCATTTGCCCGCCATCATCACGAGTTGCAGATACAAAAGGCGGCGCGGCGGGACGTTCGGGGCCATGCGTTCGTAGACCACGACCTGCGGGCGGATCGTGCCTTCGGTGACGAAATCGATGGTGATCGCATCGGGCAGATGGACGCCGTAATCGGCAAGGGTGCCTTTGGGGTCGGTGGAAAAGCGCAGGCGGAAGGTCTGGTCGATCCAGATGCGGGCAAGGGCGCGGCCAAGGATGTCGGGCAGGAAACGCTCGACCTGGCTGCGGTTCCTGAGGTGGGTTTCGTGGCGGACGAGGTCGAAGTCCTGCGCTTCGGAGGCGCGCAGTTTTTCGGCGCGCTCTTTGGGGTCGAGCCGCTGGCGCACCACCATGGGCAGCCGCGAGATGACCGGCACGAGGGCGCGGGACATCCTTTCCTTCATGGCGCGGGTTTCCTTTGGTAGCGGCCTTAGGTGATGCAACGACAGGATGCGCCGGATGTTTAGGTACTGCGGGTGGAACGGGGCTTGCAGGGGGCGGGCATGTCGCAAGCCACACCGCCCCTTGTCTTTGCCGTGCTCGGATTCCTTTGCCTTGGAGGGGGGTTCGGGGTTGCGGCCTTTCGGGTGATGCAGCCGGTGCCGCCGCCGCCCTTTGCACAGGTGCCAAAGGACGAGGTGGCGCCTGAACCCGATACGATGCTGGTCTATGTGCCGCTGGAAGAACAGCTTGCTGTCGCGGTGGCCGAACAGCCGGTGCGGGTGATGCTGACGCTGGGGGTTTCGCTGCGGGCATCGGTGGGCGATCTTGTCGCGCTGAAGGCCGATGTGGACGAGCGGCGGCCCGCCCTGTTGGCGGCGTTGCTGAAGGTGGCGCAGGTCGAGGTGGCCAAGACGGCGGAGCCTGCGGTTTTGCTGAAAACCCTGCCCGGACCGTTGCGCGACGTGGTGAACAAGGCGCTGGGAACCGATGCGCTGCCAGAACCCGTCGAGGAAGTGCTGATTATGGGTCTGGTGACGCAGTAGCGGCACGCGGCTTGCAGCACGGGGGCAGGAGCAACCGGAGAGGTGCGATGAAACCTGAATTGAACATCACCGAAGCCTTTACGCCGACGCCGGGTGTCGATCTGGCGAACCTGCGGGTGGAATGCGTGTTTTGCGACGAGGCGGGTGAACCGGCAAAGCGCCGCTCTGTGGCGATGTTGTCGCTTTTGGGGTCGCGGCGGCGGGCGCGCAGCGTCTTTGCCGATCAGCAGGGCTGAGGACCGGAAGACAGGGTGACGTGCGGGCGCAGTCTTGCGCCCGTTTTCGCATGTCTGAAGGAAGTCAGGTCAGGTCGGGCACGAAATAGGCGTTGCGCAGGCGCGCATCGTTGCGGCGTGCGGCCAGTCCGCGCGTCATTTCGGTTTCCAGCCGCATCAGGACCGAACCGACGACGTCGCCGGCGCGCAATAGGGCTGCGCGGTCCTGATCGGACCGGGCCGAGGGCCCGAGCGAGCGCACCATGCGGTCAAGCTCGGAGGCGGCGACCAGCACATCGACCATGTCGGACCTGCTCATCGCCTGTTGCAGGTGGCCTTCGGCCATGGCGAGGCTGAGCGCCGCGGGACCTTCGACCACATGTTGCATCATGCCGTGCATCCTTATGCCTTTGTGCCGATGGTGGACCATGCGCCGAGAAGCGAGGCGACGTGCTCTGCGGCTTCGTGCAGTTGCGGGCTGGGAAGTTTGCGGAACGCCTCGTCCACGCGGAGGCGGGCGAATTCATAGACGCGGAACAGGTTCAGGGCGATTTCGCCGCCCTTGTCGAAATCGAGGCTCGATTGCAGGATGTAGATCGCGGTGAAGGCGCGGTTAAGGTGCAGGGCAGGATAGGTGCGGTCGGGTTCGGCTGCGGCTAGGGCGCGGAGCGAGCGTTCCAGTTCGCGCAAGGTGACGGTGATGATGCCGTGCGGGCTTTCGACCGAGAGGCCATCACCCTGATCGGTGCGCCGGTATTGTGCCCTTGCGTTGAGAAACGTCATCGTCGCTGCCTTTCGTAGTGCCGCCGTTGTTTCAGCGGCCGGTTGAAAGGAAGAACGACCGGAAGGGGCAGTGTTTTAGGGGAAGCAAGAGAAACGGGGGCGGGCCGAACGCCAGTCACAGCCCACCCCCGCCGACCGCTGACCACAGGGTCAGCGGAAGAGCGATGCGCGTTTCGGGGTCGTCGGGAAGAAGAGCGAGCGGCGGTTCGGCACGGGGCGCAGGAAATGGCGGGCCTCGGCAAAGGCGTCGGACAGGGCGTCTTCGGTGAGGGCTTCGACCTCGATGTCGCAGGGCAGGCCCTGTGGGGGGGCGAGGGCGGCGATGACCATGTCGGGGTTGGCGCGGCAGAGCTGGCGCAGAAGAAGGGCAAGACGGCGGGGCGTCACACCGGCCACGGGCAGGTCGAGAAACAGGATGCGCGGGGCGTTGTAGGGCAAAAGCCAGAGCGTTTCGGCAGTCGCGCAATCGCAGGCGATGCCGGCGGCGCGGGCGGCTTCGGCAATCGGTGCGGGCCGGTCGGAGAGGATGGCGGCGACGAGGCCGTTGGACCGGCTGGCCTGCGGGGGACGCAGCGTCACGGTGGCTGTGGCGCGGGGTGCGCTGGTCATGGCGGGCGGCCCTCCTGAGCCTGATGGTCGGTCCCTGCCTATGTGGTCGCAGGGCGCGCGGTGTGCTGTCGGCCCCGTAAATCCGTGCGATTCCGTTTCAGATCAACAGGTCTGACGCCGACCGATACGGATGCTTCGGGCGGCGGCAGACCGGTATGGGGCGGCTACATCCGCAGGGATGGGTTTCGCACCGCTTCGCGCGACGCGGCGCAGAGCATATTGGCAGAAACCACCATTCCGACGTCGCCGCCGGCGAGCAAAGCGATTCCCGTCATGTTCTGGACGCGACTCAGCACGCCGCGTAACGGGCGCAAAAGCACCAGTTGCTGGCCGATGAGTTCATCTACAGGGACGGCAACGGACCGGCCCTGCGCGCCCACGACCACGTAGACACGCCGGCTTTCGCCGTCGGTCTGGTCGCGTGCAGCCAGGGAATGGACGGCCACGATTTCATCGTCGGCGATCCGCAGCATCTGTTGGCCTTCTGCGGCCGAGACGGTGAAGGCGACATCGGTTTCGGGTTGCAGGATCATGCGGATCGCATCGACCGGCACCACGTAGCGTACGCCTTTGACGCCGACGACCATGCCGTCGAGCACCACCATGGCGAGGGGCAGCGAGATGTGGAAGCGCATGCCCTTGCCCGGAATCGCCACGCGGCGGAGTTCGCCGCCCGAGCGGGAGAGGGTGGACTGGATTTCGTCGAGCACGGGCGAGGCGTCGATCATGGCGCCGTCATCCTCGACGATGGCGAGAACGCGCTCTTCGTCGCGGTGGAAGGCGATGTGGATGGATTGCGGCGCATCGGGGCCAAGGTCGAGGCGCATGACGAACAGCGAGCGCAAGAGTTTGCGGAGGGTTTCGAGGATGGTGATGTCAAGCGTGAGATCGCCGCCCGAACAGGAGAACTGCGCCTCGCGCCGGTTGCGGCGGGAATAGGTCTGGACGAAAGTTTCCAAGGGCCGGATGACCGAGGAAATGGCGCGGCTGCGGATTTCGACGGTTTCTTCCTGCAGCTGGGTCAATTGGCCGACCAGCTGCGCCTCCATCTGGGTGACTTCCTGCAGGCGGGTGGCGAAGTCGGCCATCAGCGTGCGGACCTGCGTCCGGGCGCGGCGCCAGTCTTGCCCGTTGCCGCGCAGGATATTGTCGATGCTGTCCATCAGGTCGTGATCGGCAAGCTCGCCCAGCATATGGCTTATCATCGACTGGCTGGCCGCGATCTCGCCGATCGATTCGAGCATTTCGGGGGTGACGCCGCTTTGCATCTGCGACATTGCCGCGTTTTCGGGATCGGCGGGCGCAGCCTCGGTCTGGGGGGTGTCTTGCTGGATTGTCAGCGCGCGGAGCGCCCGCAGCTTGCGGGTACCCGGATCGAGGCGGGCGAGGGCTTCGGCAAGGCTCGGCTCGTCGAGTGTGGTCGACACGAGGAAATCGAAGAGCGTGTCGTCGCCCTGAAAGACGGTGACGTTGGTGATGGGTCTGGCAAGGCCCGAGGACAGCCAGACGATGAACGCTTCGGCCAGCGACTCGTCGGTGTTGATGTCGGCGCGGATGATGTAGAAGCGTTGGCCGCTTTCGATCGCTTCCGAGGCGGCGCGCACGCTTTCGGGCGAGAGGACGCGGTGGAATTCCTTGGGCAGGCCAAGGCGGCGTTCGATGGCCGAGGCGGTCATCAGCCCGTCTTGCACGAAACAGACGTTTGCGGCTTCCTCGAACAGTTTTTCGAGATTCTGGGTGTCGGGGGTTTCACCCTGGTAGAGCGCGTCGAACACCAGTTCGATGGTGTCGATGAAACCGCGGGCGATATGGGTCAGGATCGCGTCGGGGGCGATGCCGGTGGATTGCACGCGGGCGAACAGGTCGATCAGCGACATGGCAAGCTGGCCTGCCGTATCGATGCGGTAATGGGCGCAGGCGTGGTGGACCAGACGCAGCAGGTGGTCGAGAAGCGCGTGGTCCTTGTCGCGGTTGGAGGACGGGGCGCGGAGCCGGTCCAGGGTGGCTTCAAGGCTGGCGAGCGTGTCGAAGACGTGTTCGGCACTCCAGCTTTGCACCAGTTCGCGGGGGCTGATGCCTGCGGCGAGGGCCGCTTCGGGCATGACGGCCTCGACGGCCGAAAGCTCTTCGTAAAGGCGCAGTTCGGCGCTGCGGTATTCTGTGGCGGTGCTGGCGCGGGCAAGGGCTGCGGCAGATTCCGACAGGCGCAGGAAGCCGAAGGGCGCAGCGGCGGCTTGCAGTGTGGCAATGGCTGCGGCGATGCGGTCGGGCGAGGGGGCGTCGCCCAAGGAGAAGTCGGTGCCCATGCTGGCGATTTCCGACAGGAAACCGCGGATGCCGTCGAAGAAATTGCCGGTGTCGGCGGGGTCTGATGCGGGCGCGCCGAAGGTCGCGTCGGTCAGGTCGTCGAGGCGCAGCAGAAGCGTTGCGAGGTCTTCGGCGCTGGCCGCTTCGGTCGCGGTGGAAAGGTAGGTTTGCAGGGCTTCGACCCAGTCGTCGAGGCCCATCTGTTTGGCGGCGTGGCACAGCCCGTCGGCTTCGCGACGGGCCTTTGGGGCGGCTTCGGGGTCGGCGGCGTAGGAGGCGTAGAGCGCGGACAGCTTGGTGCGGGTGTCGGTGCTCATGCCCTTGAAGATGTCGCGGTACGTCGGGTCGTCGGCCAAGCGGCGCGCGCGCGGAGCGGGTGGCGCGGGTTCCTTCGCAGGCGGGGCGGCCGCTTCGGCGGGGGCTGCTGGCGGTTCGGGATCGGACAGGAAGGCGGCGACAGCCGCAGGGTCGGCTGTCTTGCGCGATTTGGGCTTTTTTGCCGGTGCGGCGGGTTCGGGGGCCGCTTCGGGTTCAGGTTGGGGTTCGGCTTCGGCTTCGGCAGCAGGCTCGGGTTGCGGGTCGGCTTCTGGTTCGGTGGAGGCAAACGGGTTTGCCTGAACCGGAGCGGGAGGGGCGACCACTTCCGCCGATGCGGGTTCGGCACCGCTGCAACGGGCGATCTTGTCGAGCAGGCGTGTCATCAGCATTTCGGACGACGAACCGTCGACATCGGCGCGGGTGGCGGCGGTTTCTTCCAGCATCGTACGCAGCGTGTCGGCGGCGAGCAGAAGGATATCCTTGATCTCGCCGTCCCATGGCACGCCCTGATCGCGCACGAGGCCGATCAGGTCTTCGGAATGATGGGCGCGGCTTTCCACGACGGCAAGGCCAAGGACACGCGAGTTGCCCTTGAACGTGTGCACGGCACGGAAAAGGGCGCTGACATGGGCATCCTGACCGCCACCCGATCCATCGCCAAGCGCCATCAACGCGGTTTCCATCGCGTCGAGCGCCTGCGCTCCGTCATCGGCGTAAAGCGCCCAGATTTCGTCCATTTCGTCAGACATCGCGTCCTCGCATTTATCGTAGGGCGGAAGGGGGCGGGGCGGCTTTAGGCCGCCACCAGCGTACGCATTGTGCGGGCGAGTTCGTCGCCGGTCTTTTCCTCGAGGTCGTGCGACACAGTTCCCGAGGGCTTTGCCACGACACCATCGGCACCCAGTTCGCGGGCCTTTGCGGCATGGGCCGAACCGGAGACGGCGACCGACGAGAGCATGCATATCTTGGCGCGGGTCTTGAGCTTGGCGTGGCGCAGGAATTCCAGCCCGTCCATCACCGGCATCTCGATATCGAGAAGGATGAGGTCGACATCGGGCACGGTGGTCAGCTTGTCGAGCGCTTCCTGACCGTTGGCAGCCTGGGCCACCACTTTGAAATCGGGCAGGGTTTTGATGAAGCTGGCGATGTAGAGGCGCATCATCGCGGCGTCATCGACGATCATCACATTGAAGGGCATGGGAGTATCCTTGGGTTTGGGAGGGGGCCGCAGCGGTGTGGGCGCCGCGGCCTGTTGGGTCAGAAGTTGCCGAAACCGCGTTGGTCGCGGTCGCTGTTGCGGCTGCCGCCCGTGGCTGCGGCACGGGCCGGTGCCGGAGCCGACTGTGCGCCACGGTTGCCGCCCATCTGGCCTGCGATCATGGCCTGTATCTGGGCCATGAGATCGGCGGGCACGCCTTCGAGGGACATGCCGCCTATGCTGCGGGTTGCCACCTTGCGCAGGCGGTAGCGCGCGATTTCCGAGCGCATGCTTTCGGTCGCGGCCTGCATCTCGTTCGACGACGCCGCGAGTTCTTCGGCCTGCTGGCTGGTGGAAAGTGCGGATTTCGCGATTTCACCGATGGCGATGTTGATCTGCGCCACGCCGCGCGCCTGTTCGTCAGAGGCAGTCGCGATTTCGGTGACGAGGCCTTTCACCTTTTCGATGTCATCGGCGATGCTGACGAAGGCGCGGCTGGTTTCATCGGCGATCTTGACGCCCGATTGCACGCGGGTTGCCGCGTCCTCGATCAGTTCCGAGGTTTCGCGTGCCGCTTTGGCCGAGCGTCCGGCAAGGTTGCGGACTTCCTGCGCCACGACGGCGAAACCGCGGCCATGTTGTCCGGCGCGTGCGGCCTCGACCGCGGCGTTGAGGGCGAGCAGATTGGTCTGGAAGGCGATCTCGTCGATCACCTTGATGATCTTGCCGATGTCCTGGCTTGACGCGCGGATGCCCTGCATCGCCGTGACCATTTCGTTGATCTTGCCCTTGCCGACTTCGGCGACTTCGCTGGCGCCCACGACAAGCTGGCTTGCCTTGGTGGCGGCGGCGGCGTTCGATTTAACCTGTGCGTCGGTTTGTTCTGCCGAAGCCGAGACTTCGTCGACCGAGGACGACTGGACCTGCGAGTTGGTGGCGAGCGCCTGCGAAGACTGGCTCATCTGTTCGACGGTGGTGGCGACCTGTCCGATCTGCTGGCCGATCAGGTTGAAGGCCCCGTTCAAACCGACGAAAGCTGAATCGAAAGCATCGACGATACGGACGAAATCGCCTTCAAAGCGGCCGCGGTCGGGCTGGACGTCAAGCGAGCCGTCGACGATCGCGTTCGACAGACGTTCGATCTCGTTGATGACGGCTGTAAAGTTCTTGCGCATGTCTTCCACCACATCGTTGAGGAAGGCTTTCTTGCGCGGGAATTTTTCGAGGTGGGCCGCGAAGTTGCCCTTGGCAATTTCCGCAAGGCAAAGCACGACTTTCTTCTTGGTTTCGATATGCTCGAGCACCATCGCGTTCATGTCGTTCACGACCGAGGCGAATGCCGGATCGAACCCTTCGGAATCCACGAATTCGTCGATGTCGCCCGCGTGATGCGCGGCTGCCATGCTGCGGATTTCGGTCAGGAGCTTGTCGATCTGGGCTTTGTTGTTCTTGAGGTTATCGCGGATTTCCTCGACCACCACGTTGAGGAAGACTTTTTTGCCGGGGAAGGTTTCGAGCTTTGCGTCGAAGTTGCCATTGGCGATTTCGGTCAGGCAGCCGACCACTTTCTTCTTGGTTTCGATATGCTCGCGAACCATGTCGTTCACTTCGGTCGCGACGGTTGCGAAGGCGGGTTCATAGCCTGCGACGGACACGAAATGGTCAATGTCGCCCATGTGGTGGGATGCGGTCATGGCGGCGAGGTCCGCGACCAGGCGGTCAGTCTGGGTTTTGGCGACGACGACTTCGGTTTGGTCCTGCCATTCGACGAAGATGCAGCCGATTTCGCTGCCTTTGGTAAATTTCGGCGTGGCGCGGAAGGCGAGGTGGCGACCGCCGACGGTGAATTTTCCGTCATGCGGTTCGACCATTCCGTGCATGATGCCGCGCTGGTATTGCGGGTGCGTGTGGAACATGTCGATGCTTTTGCCAAGCACGTCGCGGGCACGGAAGTTCGGCAGGTCGCGGCGAATGTCGGCCTCGATGCGTTCGAACATCTCGTAGCCTGCCTCGTTGACGTGGCGGATGACCATATCCGCGTCGGCCAGCATCACCGGGTTGGACAGGATGTCGAGTGTTTCGAAGGACGACATGCCGTCCAAGATCCTGGATTCGATTGTCTGTTCGTTTGCCATGACTTCGGTCCTTTGGCTGCCTTGGCTGCGAGGGGCTTTGGCGGAGGGTGTGGCGGGGGGGGACAGTTCGGGCGGCACGTTCGCCAGATCGTCGAGCGGGTCGACGCGTCCGGTTCCACGGGTGGGGCGGGGAGGGGTCCTGCGGTTCATGTCGGTCTCTATTCCGCGGCCACAAGGTCGTTCGGGACCGAGATGTCGGTGTCGGACACCAGCACCGAGGTATCGAGCAGCACGGCGACGCGGTCACCGATGCGGCCGATGCCCGAGATGACCGGACGCGAGGCCGAGCGGCCGAACTGGGTGTGGCGATCGACCTGCGCGGGCGGGATTTCGAGGACCTCGGACACGCCGTCGACGATCAGGCCGATGGGCGCATCGCCCACGTCCATCACGATGACGACGGTGCGTTCGTCATAGGCGCGTTCGGGCATGCCGAAGCGCAGGCGGACGTCCATCAGGGGGATCACCTTGCCGCGCAGGTTGATCACGCCTTTGATGTAATGCGGCACGTCGGGCACCGACATGATGCGTTGCATGCCGACGATTTCGGTCACGCCTGCGATGCCGACGCCGTATTCCTCGTTTGCGAGGGCGAAGGTCAGATACATCTCGTCGATGTTGTCGGTGTCGCCAAGCGACAGTCCGGCGGGGGCGTTTTCAGACATTCGGGTCTCCTGTCGTTCTTTCGGGGCGCATCAGGCGCGGATTTCGGGGCGGGACGTGCGGGTGCCGAGCAGGTGCAGCATCCGTGCGGGAATATCATCGAGTGGAAGTGCGGCTTCGGACGCGCCGTTTTCCCATGCCGCCATGGGCATGCCGTAGACGACAGAGCTGTCTTGATCCTGTGACAGGGTGCGGCCGCCTGCGTTGCGGATGGCCAGAAGGCCCGCGGCGCCGTCGCGGCCCATACCCGTCAGGATCGCGCCGACCGCATTCGCACCGGCAAGGCGGGCGACCGAGTTGAACAGCACGTCGACGGAGGGGCGCGAGAAGCAGACGGCGGGGCCTTCGACAAGGCGGATGCGGTAGCCGCGGCCTGCGCGGTCAAGCTCCATATGGCGTTTGCCGCCCGGTGCGATAAGTGCGGTGCCCGCTTCGACCAGCTCGCCGTCCTGGGCTTCGCGGACATGCACCGTGCAGGTGCCGTCGAGGCGCGCGGCGAAGGGGCCGGTGAACGCCTCGGGCATGTGCTGGACGATGACGATGGGCGGGCAATCATGCGGGAACATCGGCAGGATGGTGCCAAGCGCCTGCACCCCGCCGGTGGAGGAGCCGAGTGCGAGGATTTCGCCGCCGCCGGGGCCGCGCGATATGACCGGGGCGGCAGGGCGCTGCGGGGCTGCGGGGCGGGTGCGGCCAAGGACGACATGGGCATCGGCGGCGGCGCGCACGCGGGCGCAGATGTCGGCCATCATCGCGGGCAGGCCCGAGGCGAGGCCCGCGCCGAGGGCGGGCTTGGGGATGATGTCGACGGCTCCCGCTTCCATCGCATCCATCGAAGTCTGGGCGCCGTCGCGGGTATGGGCCGAGATCATCACGGTGGGGATGCGGGCTTTCGGCAGGAAGCTGCGAAGGAAGGTGATGCCGTCCATTTCGGGCATCTCGACGTCGAGCGTGATGACATCGGGGCGCAGAGCCTGGATCATCTGCCAGGCGGTGTCGGGGTTCGACGCCGCGCCGACCACCTGGATGAAGCGGTCGGACGACAGGCCCATGGTCAGCACCTTGCGGACCATGGCCGAGTCGTCGACGATCAGGACCTTGACGATCCGCGGCGGGGCCATCAGTTGCCCCCCTTGCGGTGGATGCCGTTGTCGACCGAGTGCCAGCGCGACGGCAGATCGCGGATGTTTTCGGTCACCGAGGTGACGAGCCAGCCATTCGGTTCTGTGACATCGTTGATCGCGTCGAGCGTGGCGAGCTGGTCGGCCGGTTCGAAATAGTAAAGGATGTTACGGCAGAACACCGCCTGGAACGCCTTGCGGAACGGGTAGGGCGTGGTCTTGAGGTTCATTTGCCGGAAGGTGCAGCAATCGCGCAATTCGTCGCGGACGCGGAACTGGGCAAGGCCGACGGGTTCGAAATACTTGCGACGCAGGTCGGGCGGGACACGGTCGAGGCGCTGTTCGGCGAAAAGGCCGGATTCGGCCTGTTCGACCACGGGGGCCGAAATGTCGGTGCCGAGGATGGCGGTGCGCTTCAAGGCCGAGAGGCCGTAATCTTCGGCGATCATGATGGCCAGCGTATAGGCTTCGTCGCCGGTCGAGCAGGCGGCGGACCAGATACGGATTTCGTCGCGCTGGGCAAGGGTGGGCATGATCTGGCGGCGGAACTGGTCCAGCACCTCGACCTCGCGGAAGAAGTAGGTGTGGTTGGTCGAGGCCGCGTGCATCACTGCGAGTTGCAGGTCATGGCTGGCATCGGTCGAGAGCTTGCGCGACAGGTCAGACAGGGTTTCGACCGAAAAGGCGCGCTGCACGCGGGACAGGCGCTGGCGCAACAGCTCCATCTTGTGTTCGGGGTAATGGATGCCGCAGCGCTGGCTGAGCCAGCCGCGGATCTGTTCGCAGCTGTGCAGTTCCGATTGGCTCATGATGCGACCCCTGCACCGAGGCGTTCGCAATCGAGCACGAGGGCGACTTCGCCGGTGCCGAGAAGCGCGCAGCCCCAGCTGGCACGGACGGCGGCGAGGCGACCGACGAGCGGCTTCATCACGACTTGCTGGCGGTCGAGGATTTCATCGACAGGGACCGCGATTGCGCCCGAGGTGGTGTTGAAGACGACGAGAACGCCGGTCGAGGACGAGTTGCCGCTTTGCGGGGTGCCGTAGAAGTGGTCGAGGCGGCAGATCGGGATGTGCTTGCCGCGTAGACGGAACATCTCGGACCCGCCTTCGGCAGAGATGCCGAGGAGTTCGCCGGGGGCGGGGCGGGCGATTTCCGAGACCACGTCGATCGGAACGGCGAAGAGCTGTTCGCCAAGGCGCAGGATGATGCAGTCGAGAAAGGCGAGCGAGACGGGGATGTGCAGCGCCACGCGCGTGCCCGCGCCGGCGGTGCTGTCGACCGCGATGCGGCCGCGAAGGGCGGTCATGGTGGAGTTCAAGACGTCCATGCCGACGCCGCGGCCCGACAGGTTCGACACGGTTTCGGCGGTGGAAAAGCCCGGCTCGAAGATGCATTTCCACAGCGCCGAGGGTTCGGGTTCCTCGTCGGGGCCGAAGAAACCCTTTTCGCGGGCTTTTTTCAGGATGCGGTCGCGCGAGAGGCCGCGGCCATCGTCGGCGACGATGATCTGCACTTCGGATCCGACCTGTGCGGCGGAAAGGGTGATACGGCCTTGCGGCTCCTTGCCGTTGGCGCTGCGCTCTTCTGGCGGTTCGAGGCCGTGGTCGGCAGAGTTGCGGACGACGTGGAGGAGCGGGTCGTAAAGTTTGTCGGCGACCAGTTTGTCGATGGCGGTTTCGCCGCCTTCGATCACCATGTCGATGGATTTTCCGGTCTGGCGTTCCAATTCGCGCACCATCCGGCGCAGGCGGCGGAACACATCGTCGATGGGCACGAGGCGCAGATCGGTCGCAGCGTCCTGTACCTCGCGCACGATCATGTTCAGGCGGTGCACGGCGGTGTCGAAGTTCGACAGCACGAGGCCGTTCAGATCGGGCGACTGCACCGTTTCCGAGACCGAGAGCGAGAGTTCGCCCACGAGGTCCATCAGGCGGCTGATCTTTTCGGACGACACGCGCATCAGGCCGGTATCGGCCGAGGCGGTGGCGGGCGCTGCGTTTTCGACTCCGGTGCTCATGGATGCACACCCCGTTCCACGGCGCGGGGCGTCGCGGGTGTGCGAGATGCAAGCAGCACGATGTCGTCGCGGAAGGTCATCCCGTCGTTCCCTTTGTTCCGTCTGGGGCGGTATCTGCAAATCGCGGGCCAACAGGGCCCATGCACAAAGTCAGGCTGCGTCTTCGTTGCGGTCGAAGTTGAAGATGCACACGCCGTCGAAACCGGTGGACTTGAACAGGAACGTCTTCTTCATCGTGTCGAGGAAACCGCCGTGTTTCTTTTCAAAGACCTTGAGGTCGTTGACCGACGGGAAGAAGACGTTGATCGACACGTCGCCTTCCTTGCTGATCAGGACGTTCAGGCCCGTCAGGTTGCAGGAGGGAATGGCGTTTCCCAAAGCCTCGATCACGAAAGGCGCTGCGATCTGTGCTGCGTCGAGTGAAGGAAATTTCAGATGGTAGGTTTTTGACAGCATGGACCGCTTGCCCCTAGAGGTTGTCGCTTGTTCGATGGAAAGAACGGCGTGATTGACCGGAATGTGATACAGACCTTGGTATGGGGTAATGGAATAGGTCGCGCCGTGGCGGGCAGAAGGTATTGGCTGACCCCGCCGAGATGGGCAGACCCGTATGGGTCGGATGCCATCGGCAGGGGCGCCTTACCGCCCGCTGGCGCGTCGGAAAATCGATAGGGCGGAACCGCCACGCTTTCGCGCCGGAAATTCGACGCCACTTTGGCGGCTCCGTTCATGGTATCGGCCGCTTGAGGGGCCATTTTAGGGGCTGTGCAAACTTTTTTGCGGTTGGGCCTGCGTCTGGCACGCAACCTGCTTCTTCCGGTGCAACGACGGATTGCACAAAGGAAGACCTGCCATGGCAACGATCCACCTGATTGACGAGTGCTTCGAGGCTGCAGGGGCATTGGCCCTGCTTCTGGGGCGGCGGCGCGTTGCGGTGGAGCGTGGGGCGAGGCCGGTGCAGGGGGTGCAGGTGCTGGCCGTCTCGGCGGCGTACGAGCTGAAGGCGGGAGGTCCGCGTGGGGTGGCCGATCTGGCGCGGGCTTGCGGCGCGAAGTGCATCGTGGTCGTGACCGAAGGGGCTGCGGCCTTTGCGCTGGCCGAGGAGATGGGCGGGCGTTTGCTGCGGGTTTCGCTGCCGGTGACGGGGCAGGTCGCGCTGCGCGACAGCGGGCTTTTGATGCTGGCCGACATTCTGGGCGGGCAGGTTCAGGCGATGGTCGCCGCTGATCCGGCCACGGGGCAGTTGATCGATCTGGCCGCGCGTGTGGCGCGGACGGATGTGACGGTGTTCATCAACGGGCCTACCGGTTCGGGCAAGGAAGTGCTGGCGCGTCAGGTGCATGCCGCAAGCCGCCGCGCCAATGCGCCTTTCGTGGCGATCAACTGCGCGGCCATTCCCGAAAACATGCTGGAAGCGATCCTGTTCGGGCACGAGAAGGGCGCGTTCACGGGTGCGTCGACCGCGAACAAGGGGATTATCCGTGCAGCCGAGGGCGGTACGCTGATGCTGGACGAGGTGTCGGAAATGCCGATGGGCTTGCAGTCGAAGCTGCTGCGCGTGTTGCAAGAGCGCCGCCTGACGCCGATCGGGTCGCAGACGGAAGTGGCGGTCGATATCCGCATCATCGCCACGTCGAACCGCGACATGCCCGAAGAAGTGCGGGCGCGGCGGTTCCGCGAAGACCTTTTCTATCGTCTGAACGTGTTTCCGCTGGCCACCCGTGCGCTGTGCGAGCGTCCCGATGACATTCCGGTGCTGGCCGCGGCGATGGTGCGGCGGCATACGCCCGCAGGTTCGGCGCTGCCGATGCTGTCGGCCGAGGCCATCACGGTGCTGATGTCGCACGACTGGCCGGGCAATGTGCGCGAGTTGGAAAACGTCATCCAGCGGGCGCTGGTGATGCACGAAGACGGGGTGATCCAGCCGGTCGATCTTCTGATCAACGCGAGCGCGCCGAGTGCGATGCTTGCGCTGGCGCGTGCGGTCTGAGGTAGGACATGACCGTCGGACCAGTTTCGGGCTTTCAGCCCTTTCAACCCACACCCATTGCCAAGCCGCAGGTCGCACCGGAAACCACCGGTTTCGCGGACCGGATAGGTGATGCTGTCAACGATCTGGCCGGGGCGCAGGCCAAGGCGTCAGAATCGGCCAAGGCCTTTGAACTTGGCAAGACCAGCGATCTGGCCAGCGTGATGGTGGACCAGCAGATTTCCTCGCTCGGGTTCCAGTTCGCCCTGAACGTGCGGAACAAGGCGCTGAGCGCGTATCGCGACATCATGAACATGCCGGTGTGACCAGATGGCTATGACCCCGAATTCCCCGCTGGCCGGTAACCCGTTGGTGGCGCAGGCGCGCAACGCGGTGAGCAATGTGTTGCGGATGGGCGATCAGCCCGCGCTGCGGCGGGCGATGCCTGCCGTGATGATCATGGTGGTGACGGTGCTTGCGCTGGCTGCCTGGGCGCTGTTGCGCGAGCCGTCGCGGATGTCGCTGTATCCGGGGCTGGCCGAGGCCGAGAAAAGCCGCGTGTTCGACGCGCTGACGTCGGCGCGGATCGATGCGACGGTGGATCAGGTGACGGGCGAAATTCTGGTGCCGAGTGCCGATTTCCACAAGGCCAAGATGCTGCTCGCGTCGCAGGGGTTGCCCGAGGCGATGCCGGGCGGCGACGCCATGCTGACCGATCTGCCGATGGGCGCAAGCCGGTCGGTCGAGGCCGCGCGGCTGCGGCAGGCGCAAGAGTTGGAACTGGCGGGGTCGATCACCGAGATCGCATCGGTGCAGGGCGCACGGGTACATCTGGCGCTGCCCGAGCGGTCGGCGTTCTTGCGCGATCAGGAACCGCCGCGTGCGAGCGTGTTCCTGCAACTCGCCAGCGGGCGCGTGATGGAGCAGGCGCAGGTCGAGGCGATCGTGAACCTTGTGTCGTCGAGCGTGCCCGGAATGGCGCGGGGCGACGTGACGGTGGTCGACCAGATGGGGCGGCTGTTGTCGCGCGGGTCGGATGATGCGGGCACGCTTGTGACGGATCGGCAGTTGCAGCAGCGGATGGAGGTGGAAAAGGTCTACCGTCAGCGGATCGAGGCCCTGCTGACGCCGATTGCCGGGGTGGGCAATCTTTCGGTGCAGGTGACGGTGGATATGGATTTCACCCAAAGTTCGATCACGTCCGAACGGGTGGACCCGAACGGCACGGCGATCAGCAGCGAACAGTCGGAAATGTCGGAAAGCACCGAAGGCGTGGCCAAGGGAATTCCCGGCGCCGTGTCGAACACGCCGCCCAATCAGGGCACACTGGCTGCACCGGACGCGGCACCGGTCAATGCGCCGGTGAACGGGGAAAAGACGGTGCCGACGAACCGAACCTCGGGCACGACGAAGACCTATCAGGTGAGCCGGACCGTCGAGACGACGCAACCTGCGACAGCGACGATCAAGAAGGTCAGCGCGGCGATCCTGATGCGGGCGGTGCCGTCGACGGTGCCGCTGGCCGAGGGCGAGACTGCGCCCCCGGCGCTGCCCGATGCGCTGAAGGCCGATCTGGAGCGGTTGGCGCAAAGTGCCATCGGTTTCGATGCGACCCGTGGCGACAGCGTGGTGGTGATGGCCCAGCCCTTTATGGAAGAGCCGCTGATCGACGCGGCGCCTACCGATTATTCCTGGCTGCCCGAGGCGGCAAAGCAGGTGGGGCTTATCGCGCTGATCGCCATCGTGGCGCTGGGTATCATCCGCCCCATGCTGACGCGTAGCCCGATGACGGCCGAGGCACTGGCAAGCGCGCCGGGCAGCGTAAGCATCGGCGGGGTTCCCGGTGTGGAAGTCGGCGAGGGCGAGACGCTGGACGATGTGCAGGCGCGGCTTGAGGCGCGGCGGTCCAAGCTGACCCAGGCGGCGCTAGGGTCATCGGCCACGCGTGAGGAGAAATTTGCCGTGCTGCGCCAGATTGCCGCCGAAGACCCTGCACGGATCGCGTCGGTCCTGCAGCGGATGATGAAAGACGAACTCGATTCCAGCGTTTCCTGAAAGGGGTCTGACATGCCTGCTCCGCGTCCTGTGAGTGTTGATCCCGTAGGTCGGCCGTTGACTTCGGTCGAACTGACGAAGCTGCAAAAGGCGGCCGTGCTGATGCTTCTGTTCGGGGAACGGGCGGCGGCGGCGGTCTTGAAGAACCTGACGCCGGTCGAGGTGCAGAATCTGGGGGCGGCGATGTATGCGATCGGCGATGTGGATCAGGCATCGCTCGAGGATGTGGTCGAGGAATTCCTGACCGGATTGTCGGCCGAGACCGGGCTTGGGCTGGGTGCGCCGGTCTATATCCGGTCGGTGATGACCGAGGCGCTGGGCGAGGACAAGGCGCAGTCGATCATCAGCCGGATCAACCCTTCGAGTGCCGAGCGGCCTATCGAGATACTCGACTGGATGGATGCGCGATCGATTGCCGAGCTGATCCTTGACGAGCATCCGCAGATCATCGCGCTGGTCATCGCCTGTCTGGAATACGGGCTGGCCGCCGAGGTTCTGACCATGCTGCCCGAGGGGGCGCAGCCCGATATCGTGCGCCGGATCGCCGAGTTGTCGACGATCCAGCCCGAGGCGCTGCGCGATCTGGAGCAGGTGATGCAGAAAAAGTTCAAGGCGAGTTCCACCACGCGGGCCAGCCAGATCGGCGGGGTCAAGGCGGCGGCGCGGATCATGAACTTTACCAAGACCGCGACCGAGCAGCGGATTTTGCGCGATGTCAGGAAGGATGACAAAGACCTGATGATGGCCATTCAGGACAACATGTTCATCTTCGACAATCTGGTGAAGTCGGACGACCGTTCGTTGCAGACGCTGCTGCGAAACGTCGACAACGAGCAGTTGGTGCTGGCGTTGAAGGGTGCCGACGAGGTGCTGAAGGAAAAGTTGCTGGGCTGCATGTCGACCCGTGCGGCGGCGAACCTGCGCGACGAGATGGAGGCGATGGGACCCGTGCGCCTGACCGAAGTGCAGGAAGCGCAGAAGATGATCGTCGCCACGGCGCGGCGCTTGTCGGACGAGGGAACGATCATGCTGGCCGGACGCGGCGGCGAGCAGATGGTGTAAGGCGTGGCACAGGCGATGGGAACGGCCGAGGTTATGGCGCTTGTCCGCGCAAAGGCGGGCAAGGGATTTTCGGGCACCGCGCGTCCGGTCGACGGCAGTTTCCGTGCCGTTCCGATAGACCGCATGGCACGGCTCGAAGCGGCGGCGGTCGAGGCGGTCGAGGCCGAGGTTGTCGTGGATGACATGGCCGAGGTTGTCCCGCCCGCGCCCACGGTCGAGGAACTGCTGGCCGAGGCGCGCGAGGCGGGCTTTGCCGCAGGCAGGGCGGACGGATTGGCCGAGGGGCGCAAGCTGGGGGCTTTGGATACCGAGGCTGGCGTGATCGCGGCGCGGGATGCGTTCGTGGCGCTGGCTTCCAAGCTGGCAGTGACGGGGATGGACGGTGCCGATGCGCTGTCGGCGGCGCTGTCGGGCGCGGTGCGGTCCATGGCATCGGTGCGGGCGGGGCAGGTGATCGACGATCTGCCTGCGCCGTTTCTGGCGCGGATCGAGATTTTGGCCGACCGTGTGGCCCAAGGGGTTCGGGCGGTGACTGTTGCTTTGCATCCCGAAGATCTGGCAGCGGTCGCGCCCTATCTTGCCGGGTCTGACCTTGCGGGGGCTGTCGTTGCCGCCGACCCGCGCCTGTCGCGGGGCGATGTTGCCGTGCGGGCCGAGGGGATTTCGCTTACGGACCTGATCGGGGTCGCGCCATGACCTTGCTTGCCCGGATCGCTGCCGATGTGACGCGGGCGGCGGTGGCCGCCCCGCGCATCGAGGGGCGGGTGCTGCGCTATGACGGGCTGATCATGGAGGCGACCGGCTTTCCCGCCAGCCCCGGCACGATGTGCGAAATCGCGACCGAGACGGGCGATGCGGTGCAGGGCGAGGTGATCGGCTTTGCGCGCGGCAACGTGATGCTCTTTCTGAACCAGCCCGGCGCTGCTGTCATCGCGGGAGCGCGGGTGCGGGTGATCGGCGGCGGGCAGATGGCCGAGGTGGGCGAGGCCCTACTGGGCCGCGTGATCGATGCCGAGGGGCATCCGCTCGACGGGCTGCCCGCGCCGCGGTGTGACAAGGTCTGGCCGCTTGCGGGCAAGGTGATGAACCCGCTTGCGCGGACTCCGGTCGACAAACCGCTGGATGTGGGCGTGCGGATCTTGAACGCTGCGCTGACCATCGGGCAGGGGCAGCGGATCGGGATCATCGCGGGGTCGGGCGTCGGAAAATCGGTGCTCATGGAGATGATGGCGCGGTTCACAAGTGCCGATGTGATCGTGGTCGGGCTGATCGGCGAGAGGGCGCGGGAAGTCGGCGCTTTCGTGCGGTCGGTGATGACGGGCGAAGCCGCCAAGCGCATCTGCATGGTGGCCGTGCCTGCCGACCGTTCGCCTCTGCTGCGCCTGCGGGCGGCGCGGCGGGCGACGGCGATTGCCGAAGCCTTCCGCGCCGAGGGCAAGCAGGTCTTGCTGATCATGGACAGTCTGACGCGGGTGGCCCATGCCCAGCGCGAGATCGGCCTTGCCTTGGGCGAGCAGCCGACGGCCAAGGGCTATCCGCCAAGCGTGGTGTCGCTGATCCCTACACTGATCGAACGGACGGGGCCGGGATTGCCCGGCGAGGGAGCGATCACCGCGATCTACACGGTGCTTGCGGACGGGGACGACACGACGAACGATCCGGTGGTCGATACGGCGCGGGCGATCCTCGACGGGCATATGGTTCTGTCGCGGCGGCAGACGCAGATGGGGATCTATCCGGCGGTCGATCTGCCGCAATCCACCAGCCGTGTGATGGGTGATATCACGGACAAGGAGCATCGGGCGGCGGCGCAGAAGCTGCGGCGGATGATCTCGCTTTATATGGACAACCGCGACCTGATGCTGATGGGGGCTATATGCCCGGTCAGGATGCAGACCTCGACGAGGCGATACGACTTTGGCCCGCGATCGAGGCGTTCATCCGGCAGGGCGCGCACGAGGCTTCGGCTTTCGATGACAGTCGGGCCGAGTTGCTGGCGCTGGCGGGTGTGGCGTGACCGAGCGGTCCAAGACGCTGGCTTTGATGGCGCTGAAGGAAAAGGCGCGGGTCGCGGAAACGCTGGGCGGCTTGCGTGAAGTGCTGATGCAAAAGGCGCAGGCGGGGGCGGTGGCCGAACGGCTGGCGGCGGTGCTGGCCGAAAAGCGCGGGGCGGCGCCTGCGGTGCAAAGCATGGCGACCCTGCGGGCCGAGCGCGGCATGGTCGGGCAGATATTGGCCGAGATCGACAAGCAGCGCGACCGTGAGTCGGCTCTGGCACTGGCCGTGGCCGAGGCGCAGGCGAAGCTGGCGCGAGAGGAGCACCGCTTGCAGCTTTTGGCCGACAAGGCCCGCGAGGCGCGGCGCGGCGAGGCCGAGGCAAAGCAGGCCCTGCGCGATGGTGCGATGCCGCCGCGCAAACGTTAGGCCGCTTGGCACCGAACTTGCAAACGGGACGGCAATGGATCGAGCGGGCGGATTGCCCGAAAGGATGAGACACCGATGAACATCGGCGAGACCAGTGCGATTTTGCCAACGCCCGAGGCTTTGGCCGTGGCCGGATCGGCTGCGCCTGCCCTTGCGGCAGGGGCTGCCGGCTTTGCCGACAGGCTGGCCAAGGCGATGGGCGAAGCGCCTGCGCCTGTGGCGGGGAAACCGGGAACGGTGCCGGTGGACGCGCAGGTTGCCGTTGCGGGTGTCGTGGTCGCGGATGCTGCCGTTGGCGGTGAGGTGGTGCCGGTAGCGGACGTTCTGGCGGTTCAGGCAGCGTTGTCGGGTGGTGTGGCCATGGCAGATGTCCAGTCTGCCGTTGCGCCTGAAGCGGGTGGCGACGCTACCTTGCCGGCTGGTGCCGATGGGGTTGTTGCAGCAGATATTGGGCCGCGCGATGTGTCGATTGTCGCAGCGGGGATGCCGGTCGTTTCCGACCGGGCCGAGACCGTCGGCGAAGATGCCGGGGAAAAGGTTGCGCCCGCCGCGGACACAGAGGCGGATGAGCTGTTGGAGGCCGCGTCTGTGACGGCGTCTGTGACGGCGCCTGTGCCCGTGCCTGTGCCTGTGCCGGTTGCGGGGCCGGTTGCGGGGCCCGTGGCAGCGGGGGCTGTCGCGAGCACGGTGACCGAGGCTGTTGCGGGCGCTGGGTCCGACGCTGAATCGACAGCGGCGAAGCCGTTGCGTCAGGCAAGGCGAGCCTTGGTCGATGCGATGCCTGTCGCGGTGTCGGTGACGGTCGAGACCGCCGTTGCGCGGACCGGGGCGGAGCAGGAAACGGGGCCTGTTACGGGTTCGGTGACGGGCAAGGAAATACCGTCAGACAAGGCCGGAGCAGACGACGGGTCGGGTGAGGCAAAGCCTGCCAAGCCGAAAGCCCTGGCCATCGTGACGGCTGCCGAACCGGCGGTGTCGCGGACGGTCGATGCGGTGACTGGCGCGGCGGCAGCCGGCGCAGCCCCTGTCGCCCCGAAGCCTGTACTTGCCGAACCGAAACTCGCCGATCCGGGTAACCCCGTGGTGCAGCAAATGCCGCTGCCCGTGTCACATGCGGCCGACCGGACAGTCGCGCAGCCGTTGCGGACCGATCTGCCCGGCTGGGAACAGGTTTTGTCGGAACGCATCAGTGCCGAACTGTCGGATGACGGGCAAGAGATCGAACTGTCGCTCAGCCCCGAAAAGCTGGGGCCGTTGCGGATCAAGCTCGAGATGGTCGACGGGCTGGCGCAGGTGAAATTCATCACCGCGACACCTGAAGCCGCGCGGGTCTTTACCGAAGCGCAGCACCGGTTGACCGAAGGGCTGTCACGCGCCGGGATCGACCTTGGCAGCCAGAGCGCCGAAAGCGGCAGGCAGGGCAGCCAGCCGGATGACCGCGCCACCCCGCGCAACCGCATGACCGAATTTCTGACCCATTCGCGCCGGATCGAGGCGGGCGACGCGCCCGGCTTGCGCCGTGCTGCGGCGGGTCTTGTCAACCTGATGGCCTGAGGACGGAAACGAAGATGACGATGCAAGCAATCGATGCCCCGAAACGCAAGGGCGGTCTGATGGGGATGATAAAGACTTTGCTTTTCGCGGTGATCCTGCTGGGTGCGGGGTTCGGCGGCGGCTGGTTCTATTTCGCCAACCCGCTGTCGCCCGCGCAGGACATGCTGCAACTGATCGACCCGCAATCGGCCGCGCCCGCCGGGGAACACGCCGCCGAAGGCGAGGGCGAGGCGCCGCTCAAGGTTCCCAAACCCGTGCCCGAGGAAGAGAAGTTCCAGACCAGCTATTTCACCTTTCCCGACCCGATCACCGCGAACCTGCGCGACAGCAAGCGGTTCCTTCAGGTGCAGATCGGTGTGTCGACGCAATATGACGAGTCGGTCATGAAGAATGTCGAGACGCATAAGCTGGCCTTGCAATCGGACATGCTGACGGTGCTTTCCACCTTTTCGGAGACGGACATCGAGGGGACAGAGGGCCGCGCCCATCTGGCCGATGCGGTGAAAGAAGCGATCAACGCGCGGCTGGAAAAGGCCGAGGGCTTTGGCGGGATCGAGGATGTGTTCTTTCCGTCCTTTGTGCTGCAGTAAGGGGCGCGTGAGATGATCGCGAAACCGCGGAAACTATCGGCAGGGGACGTTGCAGCCCTTGTTGGCGGGTTGATGGACTCGCCCGGCGACATGGAGACGTCGCTGAGCGGTGCCGAAGTTCGCCCGTACGTCTTCGGGTCGAACGACCTGTCGTTGATGGGCGATTACCACGCGCTGCGGATGATCAACGAACGCTTCTGCCGCATCGCGCGGTCGGTGTTTCTGCCCATGCTGCGGATCCAGCCGCGGATTTCGGCCTTTCCGGCGGAAACGCGGACATTCGACGATTACCGCAACAGTCAGGACAATTTCGTCAGCCTGACCAATACCAAGATCGATGAGCTGCGCGGCAACCATCTGATCGTGATCCCTCCGCCGTTCATCAGCCTTCTGACCGACGCCTATTATGGCGGACAGGTGCGCTACGTCAAAAGCCACCGCAACGAGTTTACCGCGACCGAGCAGCGCGTGATCGAGATCGTGACCGACCGGCTGAACAACGCGCTGCAACTGGCGTGGCGCGACCTGATGGGGCTGACATTTACCGTGGCCAGCCGCGAGGAGAACATGCAGTTCGCAGCCTTCGTCGATGGCGATGACATGGTGGTGAACTGTTCTTTCATGGTGCAATTGCCCGATGCCGAGCCTGCGAGTTTCGACATCCTCTATCCGCTCCAGACGCTTAAACCCATCGCGAGCCAGTTGCGGAGCCGGATGCAGTCGGACTTCCTCGACGATGACCAGTCGTGGCGCGACCGGCTGGAACGGGCGGTGATGAACATCCCGTTGCAGGTGCAGGCGCGCATGTGCGAGCCGGAGATTGCCTTGCGGCAGTTGACCGCGCTGAAAGAAGGGGACGTGATCCCCGCGAAACTGGCTGAAACCGTTCAGGTCCTGATCGACGGGAAGCCCTATTTCGAGGCCGTGCCGGGCGATGTTGCCGGAAAATCGGCCTTGAGCATCACCAAGAAGCTGAAGGGAAATGCGCTATGAACGAGGCATTGAAGGGCGGGCATGACGGGCTGCGCCTGCTGGAAAACGTGGGCGTCAAGCTGACGGTCGAGGTGGGGCGCGCCGAGTTGACGATCCGCGATCTGCTGCGGCTGTCGGAGGGGTCGGTGATCGAGCTGGACCGGCTGGCGGGTGATCCGCTGGACGTGCTGGTGAACGGCACGCTGATCGCCAAGGGCGAGGTGGTGATGGTCGGTGAACGCTTCGGCATCCGTTTCGGGCAGATCATCGATCCGGAGAAGCGTGCCGAGTCGATCTAAGGGCGATTTCTGACGCAGAAATCGCGGCGGAATTTGACGCAAATTCCGTTGCCCCCGCGACCGGACGGGTCTTTGCGCGAAATCTGTGTCAGATTTCGTGCCGATTTCTGCGTCAGAAATCGGGCACGCGGCACGGGGATTGCACGCATTCGGTGTAATTGCCGGAGTGCTTTGCCTTGGACGCGATCAGACCTGACCAATATGTGACGCTTTTTCTGTTCATGGCCGTGCTTGGCCTTGGCTGGCTGGTGGTCACGATCAACAAGGGCGGGCTTGCCCGCCGCGTTGCCGGAGAGCGGCGTATCAGGCTGGCCGAGGTGACGGCGCTGTCGCCGACCGACCGCGCCATGATCCTGACCGTGGACGGGCAAGAGTTTCTGCTGATCCGCTGCAAGGGGGCTGCTCCGGTGATGCAGGCGCTGCCCAAGCGCGAGGTGGCGGCATGAAACGCCTGCTGGTTCCGCTGTTCATCCTGCTGCCCCTTGCCGCCCATGCCCAGGGTCTGCCTGCGCTGAACCTGACACAAGGGCCCGAGGGGACGACCTATTCGCTGTCGTTGCAGATCGTGGCGCTGATGTCGGCGCTGACGATCCTTCCGTCCCTGTTGCTGGGGATGACGGCTTTCACGCGGATCATCATCGTGCTGTCGATCCTGCGGCAGGCGCTGGGCACGCAGCAAACCCCGCCCAACCAGGTTCTGGTGGCGCTGGCGCTGTTCCTGACCTTTTTCATCATGCAGCCGACCTTTACCGCGATCTATGACCAGTCGCTTTCGCCCTATCTCGACGGGCAGATGGAGGCGCAGCCCGCGATGGACACGGCAAGCCATATCATCAAGGGCTTCCTGATCGAGAACACGCGCCAGAACGACCTTTTGATGTTCCAGCGGCTGGCGGGGGATGCGCCCTATACCGACAACGACTCGGTTCCGCTTTCGGTGCTGCTGCCCGCCTATATGACATCGGAGTTGAAGACCGCGTTCCAGATCGGGTTCCTGATCTATCTGCCGTTTCTCGTGATCGACATGGTGGTCGCGTCGATCCTGATGGCGCTTGGCATGATGATGCTGTCGCCGATGCTGGTGTCCCTGCCGCTGAAACTGCTGTTGTTCGTGCTGGTCGATGGTTGGGCTTTGACGGTCGGGTCGCTGGCGGCGACCTATGGTCTGGGGGATAGGATCATGGATTTCGACAGCAATATCGAGAATTTGCAGATCGCTTACTGGAACATCCTGGTCGTCGCGGGGCCGGTTCTGGGCGTGGCGCTGGTGGTCGGTCTGGTGATCGGCGTGTTGCAGGCGGCGACATCGATCAACGAGCAGACGCTGTCCTTTGTGCCCAAGCTGGCGATCAGCATGGGGGTGCTTGCGCTGGCGTCGGGCTTCATGCTGACGCGGATGACGGATTATTTCCACTACGTCTTCGAAACCATCGCGGCGATCCGCTGATGGAGGCGATGCTTCCGGGGCTCGATCTTGGCGCGGTGACGGGGTGGCTGACGCAATACCTGTTCGCCATGCTGCGGATCGGGGCTTTCGTCATGGCCTCGCCGGGGTTCGGCGGGCGGTTCGTGCCGGCGCAGGTGCGGGTGATGGCGATTGCGGTTCTGGCGCTGCCGGTGGTGGCGGGCGGGATCGAGGGCGGCGTGGTGCTGCCCGAACCGGCTGCCCTTGCGGGGCTGGCCGCGCTGCGGCTGGTCTTTGCCGAGCTGATGCTGGGGCTGGTCGCGGGGCTGGTGCTGACGATCCTGTTCGGGGCGGCGGCCTTGGCGGGGGACCGGATCGCAGCGACGGCGGGGCTTGGCTTTGCCGCGCAGTTCGACCCTGCCGCCGGAGGGCAGACGCCGGTGGTGGCGCAGATCTTCGGGCTTTTCATGTTGATGGTCTTTCTGGGCAGTGATGGCCATCTGGCCGCGATCCGCGTGGTGCTGGAAAGCTATCAGGCGGTGCCGCCCGGTGCGCCTGTCGATTTCGCCCGCATCATCGCAGCGGGGCTGACAGCAGGAAGCAGGATGTTCGCGCTGGGCATGGCCACGATGCTGCCGGTGGTGGCCTGCCTGCTGCTTTTGAACATCGCGGTCGGGATCGTCACGCGCTCTGCGCCGTCGCTGAACCTGTTTTCCTTTGGCTTTCCGGTCACGATGGTTGCGACCTTGCTGCTTTTGTACATCACCGTGCCGACCACGGCTGCCTCGCTCGAGGATGTGGTATTCGAAGGGGTCGACATGATCGCGGCCGTTCTGGGAGGGCGCGATGGCTGAGGAGGATGACGGCGCCGAAAAGTCACAGGAACCGACACAGAAGCGCAAGGATGACGCGCGCGAGGACGGGCAGGTCCTGACCTCGAAAGAGGCGATGGTCTTTGCCGGTTTCGCGGTGGGGACGGGGCTTTTGTCGATGGCCCCCGCCGTATTGCCCGGCATGGTGCCGGTCTGGGCCGATTATCTGCGGCTGGGGCGGGCCGATGCGCTGGACGATCTGGTGACGCTGCGGATCGGCGCGGCGTTCTGGCACATTCTGGGAATTTCGGTCGTGGTGGCGCTGCCGCTTCTGGCGGTGATGGTCGGTTTGCAGATTGCGCTCGGGGGGCTGCACTGGTCGCCAAAGGCGATGGGGTTGCAGCTGTCGCGCATCAATCCGGGGGCTGGATTGGCGCGGATGGTTTCGGCGAATGCGCTTGTCGAACTGGGCAAGGCGGTTGCCAAGGTCGCGGTGCTGTGCGGTATCGCATGGCTGATCGTGTCTGGCATGCTGCCGCTGATCGGGCGGCTGGGCGAACAGACGGCGGGCGGCGCGCTGGTGGTGTTGGGTTCTGCGGTCTTGAAACTGGTATCGGGGCTGACGCTCGGTCTTGCCGCGATCGGGGCGGCTGATCTCGCATGGCAGATCATGTCGATGCGAAAGAAGCTGATGATGTCGATGGAAGAGGTAAAGCAGGAGAGCAAGGAGCAGAACGGCTCGCCCGAGGTTAAGGGCCGTTTGCGCCAGTTGCAGATGGAGGCGAGCCGGCGGGGCGCAGGCCAGCGCAAGGCGTTGGACGATGTGCCGCGCGCGACCGCGATCATCACGAACCCCACCCATTTCGCAGTGGCGATCCGCTATGTGCCCGGCGAAACGCGGGCGCCGGTGATCGTGGCGATGGGCAAGGGCCCCATGGCGCAGGAGGTCATGGCGCGGGGCAAGGCCGTCGGGCTGCAACCCTTGCAGATCCCGCTCTTGGCACGGGCCTTGTACTTTACCGGCGATATCGGGGGCGAGATCAACGAACAGTTGTTCACCGCCGTGGCCGCCGTGCTGGCGCATGTCTATCGGCTGGAGCGGGGCGAGGGATCGAACCTGCCCGATGTCGAGGTTCCGGCAGAGCTGCGCTTCAACGAATTCGGACGGATGGAGGGAACGGCATGAAAAAACGCATGTCAGCGGGCGAGACGATTTCCAGCGTGGTCTTTGGCGGAGCGGGGGCGTTTTTCCTGCTCGCCGCGACCGATCCGGCGCGGGGCATGGCGGAACGGGTCGTGCTGGTCATCTGCGGGGTCGGCACAGGGCTTGCCGCCTTTCGCTTCCAGATTGCGGCTTTGGTCCGGCGCTGGCGCTAGGCCGGCGGGTGGCACGGATTTTGCCATGACAGCACGAGCTATCAGGAGAGCGGCATGAGCGAGCCCGACCAGATTACCGAGGCGATAAAACGCGCCCTCGATGCGGCGGAAGCCGCCAATTTCGCGGCCGAGGACATCGCCCGCATTTCTGCGGCCCATCGGGCGTTTGCCGAAGGGGTGGCGCGGAGCCAGAAGCGGTCGACCGCATTGGCGGGAGGGGCGGCGCTGGGCGCTTTGCTGGGGCTTGGCCTTGGCGGGCTGATCTGGTTCCGGTCTGTCGCCGACTTGCGCGAAGCAGGCACGGTGCAGGCGACGGCGGCGGAATTGCTGGTCGAACAGGTGACGCGCTTCGATGCGATGCTCGACAAGGCCGAAGAGCGCGAAGCCGTGGTCGAGGCCGCGCTGACGGCGATGACCGAAAAAGTCAGCCATGATCTTGCAAAGCTGGGCCGAGAGCAAAAGCCGATGGATGCACAGGTGGCGACTGCGATCCGCGACGGGGTGAAGGAAGATCTTGGCGCGGCGAAGGACGAGGTTCTGGCTGCTATCGCGGCGGCACCTGCGGGCGGAACGATGCTCGACAGCCCCGAGATGAAAGTGCTGCTGGAAGAGCTGCATGCTATGGTCAGGGAAGCTGTGGCCGCCCCTGCGACCAATGCCGCTGCCGCCACATCCGAACCTGCAAAAGCACCCGCGCCGAAGCCGAAGCCGAAACCTGCGACGCGGGCGGCCAAGCCTGCCGAACCCGATCCATTCGTATATCCGTGAGATCATGACCGACGAAACCTCTCCCGCCACATTGCAGCTGAAAGATGTTCCCGCCGGTTTTGCGGGGCGTGCGCTTGGGATGCGGTCGGGCGATACGGTCGTCGCGGTAAACGGCCGCGGATTCCGCGGCGATCTGGCTGCGCTGCAAACTGTCCTGTCCGGATCGGGCGGAGAGATGGCGCTGACGGTCCAGCGTGGCGGGTCCGAGGTTACGGTCCTGACGGACACGCTGCACCTCGGGCGTTGGGAGGCGGTGCCTGCCCTTGCCGATGACGCATCGCGGCGGCGGATCGATCCGGCCTTTTTGCGAAACTGGGAGGTGATGCGGGCTGTTGACGGCAGTTACGATCTGTTCCCGCATCGCCTGCCTGCGACGGCGATGCTGTTGCCGCAGCTTTGGCTGATGCAGATGCGGTTGTGGCTGCCCTGTGCCATGCTGGTCGCCGCGGTGACGGCGGGCATGATCGTTCACCCCGCGCTGGCGCTGGTTGTCCATGCGGCGGCCGGGGTCCATTTGCGAAGCATGCATGCGATGTATCTGCGGCTTGACCGGCGCGCGCGTGGGTTGTCGTTCCAGACGGTACTTGCCGTGCGGACCGAAGCGCAGGCCCATGCCGCATATCGCGCCTTGCAACCGGAAGACCAATACATCTTTGCCCCCGCCGCCAAACGCCACGAGGCGGTCAACGCTTGACGGCTGCCGCCTTTTTGCGTCCGGAAAGGGTGCGTGGGCGGGCCGTTGGCCTGCGTGGGACTGTCGTGGTGCAGGTGACTTGGGTCACATCTGGCCATTCACCGCGGCGCGACGGCGGCGTTCGACCGACGAGGCGATACGGAGCTGGTCGCGGTATTTCGCCACCGTGCGACGGGCAAGATGGATGCCGTCTTCATCCTTGATGATGCGGGCGATCGTGTCGTCTGACAGAGGCTCGTCGCTGGATTCGGCGGCGATCAGTTTGCCGATGCGGTGGCGCACGGCCGATGCCGAACCGGGGGCTTCGCCGGTGCTACTGCCGAGCGAGGCGCTGAAAAAGCTTTTCAGCGGGAAGGTGCCCTGCGGCGTCGCGATCAGGATGCCCGCGCAGACGCGGGAAACCGTGCTTTCGTGCACGCCGATGGCATCGGCGATTTCGCGCAGGATCATCGGGCGCATCCTGGACAAGCCGCCTTGCAGGAAGTCGGCCTGACGGCGCACCACTTCGGCACCGACCTTGAGCGTGGTCTGGTTGCGGTGTTCGACGGCGCGGCTTAGCCAGCGGGCGACCGACAGGCGTTCGGCGATATAGGCGTTGGCTTGCGGATTCTTCACGTCGCGTGCGGCATCGTCGCGCACCACGACGGATGGCAAGGTCGAGCGGTTCAGGTCGACGCGCCAGCCGGTTTCGCCACGGGTCACGATCAGGTCTGGCGGACGCTGCGGCGAGGGCGCGGCATCGAAGGTGGCGCCCGGTTTGGGGTTCAGGCTGCGGATCTGGCGCAGCATGGCCTTGAGGTCATCCATCGACACGGCGCAGACCCGCATGAGGCCGCGCAGGTCGGCTGCGGCGAGCATCGGCAGGTTGTCGAGCAGCCTGCCGAACGCAGGGGTGAGAAGGCCCTGATCGGCGGCTTGCAGGCGCAGGCATTCCGACAGGTTGCGGGCAAAGAGGCCGGCGGGTTCGATGCGTTGCAGACGGGTCAGCACGTGGAGGGCGTGTTCCTCGTCGACACCGGCCCGCTCGGCGATGGCGCAGACGGATTGGCCAAGCCAGCCCGACGGTTCGAGCGCGTCGAGAAACAGCCCGGCGAGCAACCGGTCGGCTGGGGTCAGGTCGAGGCGTGCCACCTCGGCGCTGGCATGGGCGTAGAGCGAGGGGCCGGGATCGGCGGCAAGCTGGCCGATGCGGTCCCAGTCGTCGTCGCCGCTGGTGCGGGCTTGGGACGGCAGCGCCAGATCGCGCGGGGCTGTTGATTTCGGCAGGCCCAGTTCGAGGAAGGGGTTCTCTTCGGCCTGCCCTTCGATGAAGGATTGCAGGTCGGAATTGCCCATCTGCAAAAGCTGGATGGCCTGCTGAAGCTGGGCAGTCACGACGAGCGATTGGCGCTGTCCGACGATCTGGGCGTTGAAGAGTTGCATGGCGGGTTCTCCTTGGAACCGTCTTAGCCATGGCGGTGCGGCGCATGCAAAAAAACCCTTTGACACCCCTAAAATGGCGCAAACTTGACTCGTAGCGCGCGAAAGATAGTCGCTAAGTAATTGAAAAATATGAAAACCCCGGCGTTTGTACGCCGAGGCTATCTTTAGTATGTCCCGTTTCCGTCAGCCACGGAGCAGCGACATCACGTTCTGCTTGCTGGAGTTCGCCTGGGCGAGCATCGCGGTGGCTGCCTGCGACAGAATCTGGCCCCGTGCGAGCTGGGTCGATTCGGCGGCGAAGTCGGCATCGACGACCTGCGATTTGGCGGCCTGAACCGAAACCGAGATGTTGGTCAGGTTCGAGATCGTCGAGTCGAGGCGGTTCGACATGGCACCGAGGTTACCGCGTGCCTGACTGATCTTTTGCAGGGCGACGTCGATCACGGTGATGGCTTCGGCAGCGCCTTCGGCGGTCGACAGGTCGATTTCAGCGACCTGGCTCAGTTCCGACGCGTTGGCTTTGTCCGAGAAGAAAGCCTCGGTCGTGTCTGTGGTCGACGACGAGTTCACCGAGAAGGTCTGGGTCGAAGCGAAGGTGACCTGACCGGTCACGGTGGCATCCGAGGTGGTGCCGTCGAGCGTGACCGGGCCCGAGGCAGCGGTGCCGTCGGTTTCGAGGCCGGTGACGTCAAGCTCGGCGCCGCCGGCGGTTTCCGCGTCGGTCGACGTGAAGTTGGTGATGGCGATGTTCTTGCCGGTCGAGTCCGTCAGGGTGATTTCGCCGTTCGTCGAACCCATCGAGGCAGTGACGCCGGTCGAGGTGGTCTTGGTATTGATCGCATCGCGCAAGCTGCGCAGGTCGGTCTTGTCCGAGATCGCGACGGTGCCGATCGACTGGCCGTTGATTTCGAACGAAACCTTGCCTTTTTCGGTCAGGCCCGAGAGCGATGCCTTGGAGACGGCGGTTGCCTGCACGCCGGTCTGGGCGGATGCCGCGTTGACTTTGGCGGCCAGATCCTTGGCCGACATGCCGGCGGTGGTGGTGATGTTGCTGTTGCCGGCGTGGCCCGAGATCACGAGGTCTTCGCCTGCGGTTGCCTTGGTGAGGACCTTCGATTGGACCTTGAAGGCACCGATGTCGGTGGCAGCAGCCGAGTCGATCGAGATGTTCAGCGTCTGGCCGTTGTCGGCACCGATCTGGAACTGCTTGCCGTTGAACGAGCCGTCCATGACCTTCATGCCGTTGAAGGTGGTGTTTTCGGCGATGCGGTTGATTTCGGCGACGAGCTGGCGCGATTCAGCGGTGATGTTGCCGCGGTCCGATCCGGTGTTCGTATCGTTCGACGACTGCACGGCGAGTTCGCGCATGCGCTGCAGCATGTTCGAAACTTCGACATGCGCGCTTTCCGTCGTGTCGAGCAGGTTCTTGCCGTCGGTCGCGTTGCGGACAGCCTGGTTGATGCCCATGACCTGTGCGGTCATCTTTTCGGCAATGGCCATACCGGCGGCATCGTCCTTGGCTGCGTTGATACGCAGGCCCGACGAAAGGCGCGTCATGGCCTGGTTGAAGTCGTCGTTCACCTTGGACATGTTCGCTTGTGCTGCGATGGCCCCGATGTTGGTATTGATCGTCGTCATGGTTCCAGCCTCCTGATTGATCCGTTCGCGCCGTCAGCGCCTGGCAATCAGAACGACCCGATTGGAAGATGTTTAGCAGAATGATGAAGATCGCCTGAATTCAGCGTGTTACGGGGTGCTTTCCGCTTTGGGCGGCGCTTTTTCCGTGTCCGGAACGGGGCGGATTTGCCGCCAGCCCCGTACGGACGCGGGTCGCGCGGGCGGGCTGGCACGGGTTTTGCCAGTAAGGTGGGCCAGTCACGGGGCATCAGTCACGGGGCCGGACTCCCGCCGTGGCGCTAAAGGCCGCTGGCTGCGGGCCGTAAAGGCAATTGAACGAGGAGCGCGCATGGCCGTCGATATCCTGACCACGCTGAACAAGAACGGCTCGGGGTTAAGCCTGACTGGCCTGACGGCATCGTTGGTGGCCGCCGAGATCACGCCGCTGCAAAAGGCGCAGAAGGCCAGAGTGGACGAGGCGACGACCTCGATCTCGACGCTGGGGCAGGTGCGGTCACAGTTCCAGTCGTTGCAGACCGCGCTTGCCGCGGTGAATTCGACCCCGATCCTGAAGGCAACAAGCGGAAGTTCCGGTGTGCAGGTGACGGTGACTGACCCGTCGAAGATCGTGAACACCACGCGGAATATCGGTGTGGTGCAGACCGCGCAGCGGCAGGTGTTGGAGTTCAAGGGATTTGCCAGCGCCGAAACCCCCATCGGGGCGGGGAAGCTGACCATGGAGGTCGGCGCGTGGTTCGACGATGCGGGTGGTGTCGCGCAATTTGCCGTCAATCCGGGCAGCAAGGTGAGCAGTTTCGACATTCCCGAGGGGGCGACGCTGACGCAGCTTGCCGAGACGCTCGATGCGCTGGATGGCGTGTCGGCACGGGTGATCGACAAGGGAAACGGGACATTCTCGCTGGGGGTGGTCAGCGAGGCGGGGGCCGGATCGGCGGTGCGGTTCACCGCGCAGCAGACGGTGGCGGGGCTTTCTACCTTTGACACCACGGCGACCAATGCGGCGGTCCAGATACAGGCCGCGCAGGATCTGGTGGTCGAGGTTGACGGGATTGCGGTGTTCCGGCCCACGAATACGGTGGACGATCTGATACCCGGGGCCACGCTGGACATCACCGCTGCGGCGGGGACGAAAACCACGGTCGGTTTCAGTCGCGACATGGATACCGCGAAGGCCAATCTGGGCTATCTGGTCGATCAGGTGAACGCGACCCGGGCGAAGCTGAACGAAGTTTCGGCGCGCGGCCTGAACGGAACGCCGCCGGGGGCTTTGGCGGGGGACCAGGTGATCGAGCGGTTGAAGGCCGATCTGTCGCGTCTGATCGCCGCGCCGATCAACGGCTTTGGCAAGGATCCGGTCTATCTGGTGGATCTGGGTGTGGTCACGCAGCGGGACGGAAACCTCAAACTGCGGCCGCTGGCGTTCGAAGACGCGTTCAAGGCCGATCCGCAGCGGTTCGATGCCGTTTTTGCCAACCGTCTGGTGTCTGATACCACAGGGGTCGAGGTGCGTGGCGTTGTGGGGGCCGAGGCGGCTGCCGGTTCGCACGAGTTCCGGCGCGATCCGGCTACGGGGCGGGCGACGCTGGACGGCTACAGCACGCTGGGCATTCCGATGGCGGACGGGATGAAGAAGTTCGCCGTGCTGGAAGGGCCGTTCTCGGGCCTGATCGTGACCGCGCCCGATGGTGTGGACGCGGCGAAGATCACCTTCGGGCGCAGTTTCCTGTCGGCGCTGGACGGGCTGATGGCTGCGGCGCTGAACGGGGGCAGTCTGGGCAAGCGTGAAGACCAGCTTGGCGCGCGGATCACCGAGGCTAACACCAAGCTGGCCGAACTGGACGTTCGCGCGGCCAAGCTGGAAAAGCGCTACCTGTCACGCTTTACCGCGATGGAGACAGCGATTTCCAGCATGAAGAGCACCGGAAACTATCTGACGAACCTTGTCGCGCAGTGGAACAAATCGGGCTGACGCTTACGCGTCCAGCCCGCGGCGGATGCCATATTTCTTCATCTTCTCGATCAGTGTGGTGCGGCGCAGACGCAGCATGTCGGCGGCTTGCGCCACGTTGCCGACCCGCTTGTCGAGCGCCGCTTCGATCATCGCCACTTCGATGTCGCGGATATAGCCGCGCATATCGATGTCGCCGAGTTTGCCAAAGGCGGTCTGTATGCCAGCCGGATCGGGCATGTCGCCCGACAGGGGTGCGGGTTCGGGCAGGTCGCATCCCTGGTCCGACAGGTCGGGCATGGCCATGCCCAGAAGGTTGTCACGCACATGGCGGGCGGTGACCATGCGCCCCGGCAGCATGACGAAGGCGCGGTGGAGCACGTTTTTCAGCTCGCGCACGTTGCCGGGCCAGGGATAGGCGCAGAGCGCCCGGATCGCCGAAACGTCGAAGTGCGGCGAGTCGGCAGCGGGGTTCTGGCACATCTGGTCCGAGATCATCCGTGCGAGGATGAGCGGGATGTCGCAGGTGCGTTCCGCGAGGCTAGGGACCGTCAGCGTGAAGACGTTGATGCGGTAGAACAGGTCGGCGCGGAACTGGCCCTGTTCGATCGACTGCGACAGATCGCGGTGGGTTGCGGTGACGAGGCGGAAATTGACCGGAATATCGCTGTTCGAACCGAGGCGCTGGATACGGCGGCTTTCGAGGACGCGCAGAAGTTTTGCCTGCAATGCCAAGGGCATGTCGCCGATTTCATCGAGGAACAACGTGCCGCCGGCGGCCTGTTCGATGCGGCCGGTGCGGGCACGGTCGGCGCCGGTGAAAGCGCCCTTCTCGTGGCCGAAAAGCTCGCTTTCCAGAAGCTCGGCGGGGATGGCGGCGCAGTTCACCGCAACCAGCGGGCCCGAACGGCCCGAGGCGCGGTGCAGGGCTTCGGCAACCAGTTCCTTGCCCGACCCCGTTGGGCCGGTCACGACGACAGAGGCGTCACTGACGGCGACGGCAGCGATCATGCGCTTCAACTGGCGGATCGGGGCGGACTCGCCCGTGATGATACGGTCGATCGCATCGGCCGAAACGGGGAGCGCACGCGCTGCAACCTGTCTGTTAATCCACTCACTCGTCATCACACTCTCCCACTCGTCTGAAATCTTTTTAGCAGGTCGGCATGATTTAGCTTATGGCCTTGGGAGGGACGTGGTTCGCGAAACGGAGGGCGACGCACCTTTGGGCGGGGAAGATCCCAGACCTTTGGCGGTATCGGGGGGCTGGTTCACGGTATCTCTGACAGGAGAAGTCGCATCGCCTGTATATCGTCCCAGTTGCGGCGCAGGCGCGGGGGCAGGGTGTCGGCCGTGGCCAGAATCGAGTGCGTGGCGTTTTGGACCAGTGGCAAAACGGGTGGCGGGGTGCTGCGCCGTGCGGGCGTGCCCGGCCTTGAAGGGGGCGCTTCCGAGGCGGCCGAGGCGGCGGCGGCCGATGCTGCGGCAAGCTGGACCAGAGGAGCGCCGGAAAAGGCCAGGATGCCGTCAAGCTGGATCGGGGCCGAGGCGAGGAGCGTGGTTTCGCCCTGCGCGGTAAGCGGCAGAGCGCCCTGTGCCGCGACGACCTTTTGCAGATAGGCCTGCCCGCGTTCGGGGTCGGTCGAGTGGTAGGCGGCAGTCGCCACTTCCCATGAGCCGAGGCGGCTGTGCAGTTCGCGCATGAAGCGCGCGGCGTAGCGGGTGTTTTCGACAGGATCGAACATGGCGTCGAGCGAGGGGAAGGCCGAGGCGTGCCATTTCCAGTTCAACTGCATGCAGCCGACATCGATGTTGGTGACGCCGTTTGCGACGGCGTTTTCCAGATAGGCAAGGGCTTCGGCCTTTGAATCGAAAAAGTTCGATTTGCCGCCTTCGTTCGTGGTCCAGGGCCAGGGGGCGTGGTTGCCGTCCTTGTCGGTGTGGCCGGATTCGACCATCGAAATTGCGGGGAGCAGCCCTTCGGGCAGGCCTTCCGCGGCCCCGGCCTGCGCGGCGAGGGCGGTGCAGTCTTGCGCCACGGCAAGGCGCGGCAGCAAGAGGCACAGAAGAATGGCGATAAGGCGCAGCATGGGGCGGCTTTGCAAGCGCCGCGCCAACCCCTAGCGCAGATAGTCGAAAAGCGAGGTGCCGCTGATCTTGACGAAACTTTGCTGCGCGGCCTGTTCGGTCAGCAGCAGGCTTTGCAGCTTTGTTATGGCTGCGGCCACGTCGAGGTCTTCGAGACCGGCAACCGCCTGATCGATGCGGAGCCTGCGGTCGGTAAGCACGGCGGCGTGGCTGTCGGCGAGGGCGGCGAGCGAGCCGACCTCGGCATGTTCGCTGGCCATGTGGCTGACGGCATCGTTGAAGGCGCCCACCATGCGGTCGGCGGAAAGGCGGGTATCGCGCAGGCTTTGCATCCCGCCCTTGACGTCTCCGCTGGCGTCGGACGGGGCGAGCGTTCCTAGCGGGGTGCGGCCGGGGCGGGTGCTGGAAAGGTCGGACATGCGGATGTCGGCGCGCGACGACAGGATCAGGCTTTCGCCATCGGGGGCGAGGGTGGCGGTGATGCCGGTGGCAACGGATTGCGCGTTGACCGCGTCCAGCAGGGGACCGGCTGCGCCCTTGACCAGTTCGGCGGAAACCTTGGCGCTGCCGTCGGGGCCGGTCAGGGTGAAGGACAAGGTTTCGGGGGTGCGGCCGGCGGAGGGGGTGAAGAGGGCGGTGTCCTTGACCACATGCGAGGGGCGGCTGGGCCGCAGGGGCAGGGAGAGCGTCGAGATCAGGTCATCGACCATGTCGAAGATGTTGCGGCTTTGGCCTTGCGACCGGACGGACCCGAACACTTCGGCGCCGTTCAGGCCGGTGGCGAGGGTCGAGGTTTCGTTCAGCCGCAGCGTGGGGCGGCCGCCGTCGCCGATGTAGGACACACCGTTCGGGCCGTCGACGAAGGGTTGTTCGCTGCCGAAACCGGCGAATATGGGCAGACCCATCGTATCGCGGGTATTGCCGACCGAAACGAGGGCCGACCGCAGCGACAGGGCTTCGGCCCGAAGGCCCGCGATGCCTTCTTCGGTCATGGTGTCCGAGGCGGCGCGGAGGGCGATCTGCTGGTAGGAGGTGGTGATCTTCTGCACTTCGGTCATGGCGAGGTCGGCGTGGCTAAGGCGGTCGGCGGCAAGTTCGGCGTTGTGCTTGAAGCGGTCGATCGCACCGCGCTGTTCGGTCACGGCAGACAGTTTCGCGGCGCGCATCGGATCGACCGAGGGGCGCGGATCGTTCTTGCCAGATGAAATGCGGGCCTGAAGATCGCTGATGTCGCCGGAAAGGCGGTTGAAGCTTTCCAGTGCGATGCGGCCAAACAGGGCGTTTCCGATGGATGCGGTCATGGCGGCGGCCTTTCAGGTCAGATCGAGCGGAGCAGGGTGTCGAACAGGTCTTTTGCCACGGTCATGATCTGGGCCGAGGCTTGGTAGGCTTGTTGCAGTTCCAGCAGGCGGGCGGCTTCGCGGTCGAGATCGACCGCGCCCTGGGCGGCATCGGCGCGGCGGACGGTATCGTGGATCGCCGTGTCGGATTTCAGCTTGGTGTCGGCTGCGGCGGCGCGGGTGCCTACTTCGGATTGCAGGTCCGACAGGATGCGGGCAAAGCCGCCCTTGCCGGATTTCGCATCGGGAAAGCGCAAGGAGAGGATCGCGTCGAGCGCGCGGCCATCGTTGCGCCCATCGGTATTGGCTGTAAGGAGGAAGCCGTCGCCGGTGACGGGGTTGCCGCCGAGCGAGATGGAAAGCCCGCCGATCACCGCGCCACCGCTGGCGTCCAGCGTGCGGGTGCCGATGGAATGGCCCGAGGCGAGGTCGAACAATTCGACCCTGCGGGTGGCGGCATCGGTCACGCGCAGCTCGACCGCCGGAGGGCTGGCAGGCAGGGTGCCTGCGGTAAGGCTGCCAGCCATGCGAAGGGTTCCGGTGCCTGTCATCACGACGATCAGGTCTTCGGGTGGCAGGTTGCCAAGGCTGACGCGCTGACCGGCAAGCGCCGTGGTGGCGGTGCCGATCGCAAGCGGCGTGCCGTCGGAAGCCGTGGCGGTAAGGGTCGCGCCCGAGACGGTTACGGCGGCGCCGAGCGTGGCGAAGCCTGCGGCTTCGGCCCCCGGCAGCACGCGAACGGGGCCTTCGCGCGAAAAGACGGCAAGGGTGATCGCGCCGTTGGACGTTGTTACCGAACCGGGGAAACCTGTAGGTAGGGAAACGATCGGTCCTGCCGTGACGGTCAGGCTGTGGCGGGTGCCGCCTATGTCGAGGTCGATGGTGGCGGGGAAGGGGCCGGTGGCGGCAAGGCCGGTCAGCGTGCCATAGGGGCCTTGGGCGGGCGACAGGCCGAAAGCTGCGCCGTTCGCGCCTGCAGGCACGGTGATCATGCTGGCATCGGTCATGCCGCCTTGCACGGTCAGGTTCAGGCGCCTGTCGGGGCCGAACGAAGCCGTAAGACGGGTCGCCTCGGGTCCGGTGACGGTGACGGTGCCGTTCGTCATGCGAAGCGTGTAATCCTGCCCGTCGACCTGTACGAGGGTGGTCGCGCCTTCGGCGGGAAGGGTGCCGACCTGACCGCCGACAAGGCCAGCTTGCGGCATATCCTTGCGCAGCAGTGCGGCAAGGCCGCCTGCGACATCGGCTGCGGTGGTGGCCGTGGCGGTGGCGAGGGTGACGCTGCGACCGCCGAGGGTCAGGTTGAAGCTGGTCGGTCCGGCTAGGGCGGGGGCTAGGGCGGGGGCGGGGGCGTCGAAGGCGGGGTCGAGCGTGAAGGTCAGGGCGCTGACCGCTCCGGCGGCGCTTGTCGAGCGGGCGATCAGCCCGCCTGCGGTGGCATCGACCGCGCTGTCGCGGCGCGTGCCGCTGGAGGTGACGGCAAAGGCGGTGTCGCGGGTCAGCGTGGTCTGGCCGGTGATGCGGGCGTTTTCGCGGCCCGCGCCAAGAGTGGTGGCCGCACCGAGAGGTTGGCCCTGTGCATCGGCCGAGTGCAGAGAGAGGCTGCCGCCGGTGCTGTGGGTGACACCGGTGAGGATGATGTTCTCGCCCGTCGCCTCGGTCAGCATCAGGCGGGTGCCATCGGGCGACAGTTGTGCTGTGATGCCTGTCGATCCGGTCAGGGCGTTCACGGCGAGGGCGAGGCTGTCGAGCCTGCCGCCCGCCACATCGCCGCTTACGGCAAGCGGGGTCAGGTTCTGTCCAGCCAATTTGAACGAGACGCGGCCATCGGTCGTGGCGGTAAGGGTGGCTGTGGTCTGTGCGGTCGCCGTCAGGCCGGGGACAGCCGCGCCGACGATCCGGGCCAGACGCTGGGCCGTGCCGCCCTGCGGCAGGGTCAACGACAGGGGCAGGCCGAGGCCGGTGTCTATGCCGATGGCTTGCGCGGCGCTGGCGGGGGCGGGTGTGAAGCCTGTCCATGTAGTGATGCCGCCGGGCTGGACGGACAGCGATTGTTGGCCGCTGCCGCTGGTGGCGCCGAGGGTCAAGCCGCGATAGCCACTGTTAAGGTAGGCTGTGTTGTATTGCGCGCCGGGCAGAAAGCCGTTCTGCGGGGTGAAAAGCAGCGCGATCTCGGCGGGCGCCATCGGTGTGCCCGCGATCTGGCGGCCTTCGCGCGTGAAGATCTGCATGGTGCCGCCCTGCGGGGCTGCGGGGGTAAGCGTCGCGGCGCTGGTGTCCAGGCTGGCTGCGGTGAAATTGCCCGAGTTCAGCGCAAGGGTCAGCGTGCCGCCCGTGCTGCTGGCCGACATGCCAAGGTTGGCAAGGGTTTCGCCGTTCGGTCCGGTCATGCGGCCGTCATTCAGGGCGGTCGCGATGTCGGACAGGGTATAGCTGCCGGGGCGGGGCGTGCCATCCGACAGCGTGGTCAGGTCGAGCGTGGTCGCGGTGCCGTTCGCGGTGACGGTCAGGCTGGCGGGGCTGGCCGCTGCGGAAAAGTCGGCCGTCGCCTGCGCGCCAAGGCTGGCGAGGGTTGCGGTGCTGCTGCCTGCCGGGATGTAGCCCACCACGCCGGCGCTGCGTAGGGTGACTGCGCTCGCGGCGTCAGCTGCGTTTGCGAGAAGGTCGGAGAGGACCGGCAATGCAGGGCGCGCGACGGTGGTCGGGGCCATCGCCACGGTTGCCGAACCGGAATTGCCGGGGGACGGCGCGACGAGGGTTGCCACGCTTGCCGCGAGCCGTTCGGGAATGGCGGGCAGGAAGCGCATGTTCACCGCCTTGCCCGAGGTGGGGTTCAGCGTGAAGCGGTCGCCGTTTGCCGCGTCGCCTTCGAGCGTGATGGTCAGGTTGGGCAGGACCAGCAATTTGTCGGCGCTGCCAAGCACGGTTCCCGCGGCATCCTCGGCCCGCCAGACGCCAGCTGCGGCGTCGCGTATCAGGGTGACGGGGCCGGTGATGTCGGGGCCGTTCGGGGTGATTTCGGCGCGGGCAAAGCCCTGGTTTCCGGCGGCGCGGGTCACGCTCCAGTTGTCGAGCGAGAACATGTCGCCGCCGGGTGCGCCTGTCAGGTCGAGGCCGACGCGGTGAACGGCGTTCATCTCGCCTGCCATTTTGCGGGCGAGGCTGTCCACCTCGGCCAGGGCACGGTCGATGCCGCCGAGGGCAGCGCGGTATCCGCCAAGCTCTCCCGAGCCGATCATGCGGGTGTCGCGCATGGTTCCGTTCAGCGCGATGTGCAGCGTAAGGTCGGGGTCGGCATCGGCTGTGATGGTTGCGGGACCGTTCTGCCCGAGAAGTTCCGGCCCGCCGCCGCCTGTCCCGAGGGTGACGCGGGCGCGACCGATGGCATCAAGTTCGACGGTGACACCGATTTTCGAGGCGATGTCGCCAAGCAGCCTGTCGCGTTCGTCATGCAGCGGGTTCATCGCGCCGACGGTGCCGGTGTTCGACGAAAAGCGTTGTTGCAATTCGTTCAGCGCGTTCAGGTCGGTGCCGAGAGACGCCGCCGTCATCTGCACGGCGTTCACTGTGTCGTCGCGCAGGCGCATCAACCCGCCCGCCACGTTCTGGAAAGCCGAGGCGAGGGTTCGGCCGCTTTCTATCGCGACGCGGCGCAGTGCGGTGTCGGCGGGGGACGAGGCAAGGCTGCCCATCGCGCCGAAGAAATCTTCGAGGGCAGCGTCGATGCCGCCGGAGTTGGGCAAAAGCTGCGCTTCGACGGCTTTCGCCGCATCCACCGCGACGGTCGCAGCGGACATGTCGCCCGTTGCGTTCCGCAGCCGCCCCGCCAGAAGGCTGTCGAAGGCGCGGCGGATCTGGTCGACCTGCACGCCCTGACCGCCGGTTGCCAGCGTGGTGACCGAGGTTTTTGCCCCGCCGATCTGGGTCGTGGTCACATCACGGCGGCGGTAGCCTTCGGTGTTGACGTTGGCGATGTTCTCGCCCGTGATCCCCAGCGCCGTGCGATAGGCGGCTATGGAAGAGCGGGCGATGTCCATGATGTTCGACATGGGGATCAGCCTTTCGTGAAGCGCTGGAATTGCCGTTCGACCGCGTCGGCGATGCCGAACCCGGTGCGGCCCGACGAGGCGCGGGCGATTTCGGCGTCGAACATGTCGCGGGTGCTGTCGACGGCGGAGGAACCCATGATGTCTTCGCCCAGGTTGCCCTGACGGGCGGCCTTGAGGAATTGGGTAAGGAAGAGTTCCTCGAACCCTTCGGCGGCTTTGCGGAGCGTCTTTGCCTTGTCCATCTCGGGGTGCAGGGACAGGGTGGTCGTTGGTTTGATGTCCATCAGATGACCACCAGTTCGGCACGCAGCGCACCGGCTTCGCGCAGGGATTCGAGGATGGCGACAAGGTCCGAGGGCGACGCCCCTACCGCGTTGATCGCATCGACCAGCGATGAGAGCGACACGCCCGCGTCGAAGACGAAGGCGCGGACGGGGTCTTGCTTGGCGGTCACGCTGCTGTTTGGTGTGGTGGTGGTCTGGCCCGGCACGACGACGCTGCCGTTCTGGCCGTTCACCACGGTCGCGCCTTGGGTTACGGTCGAGTCTTCGTTGATCTTGACGGTCAGCGAGCCGTGGCTGACGGCGGCGGGCGTGACGCGGACGTTGCCGCCTATCACCACGGTGCCAGAGCGAGAGTTTATGACAACCTTGGCGGCAGGTGCGTCGGGGGTGAGCTCGACGTTTTCGAGCATCCCCATGAAGGTGACGCGCTGGCCTGCTTCATAGGGTGCGCGGACGCTGACCGAGGTTGCGTCGATCGGGGTCGCGATGTCGGGGCCGAAGACTTCGTTGATTGCTTTGGCCATGGCCGAGGCGGTCGAGAAATCGCCTCGGTTGAGGTTGAGGATCAGGTTGTCGCTGTCGAGGAAGGGGGCGTTCACCACCTTTTCTACCTGCCCGCCTTCGGGAACGCGGCCCACGGTGGGGATGTTGACGGTGAGCGACGAGCCATCCTCGCCCGCCACGCCAAGGCCGCCGACGACGAGGTTGCCTTGGGCGATGGCGTAGATTTCGCCGTCGGCCCCCATGAGCGGGGTCATGAGAAGGGTGCCACCCTTGAGCGATTTGGCGCTGCCGACGGTGGACACCGTCACGTCAAGCGTCTGGCCCTCCTTGGCAAAGGCGGCAAGTTCCGCCGTCACCATCACGGCGGCGGCGTTCTTGGCGTTGAGATCGGCGGTTTCGACCACAAGGCCGAGCCGCGAGATCAGCGATTGCAGCGATTGCAGGGTCAGGCCCGAGTTGCCGTCGCCCGTGCCGGAAAGCCCGACCACCACGCCGTAGCCGACGAGCGGGTTCGAGCGGACGCCCGCGACCGAGGCGAGATCCTTGATCCGGTCGGCATGGGCGGGAAACGTGGCCAGCACAAGCAGTGCGGCAAGGGCGATGCGGCGGATCACAGCGGCGACACCTCGTTCAGGCCACGGCGCAGCCAGCCCTGGCGGGACGTGTCCGAGATGGCACCCGCGCCGACGTATTTGATCGAGGCATGGGCGATGCGGTCGGACATGACCACGTTTTCGGCGTTGATATCCTCGGGGCGGACGACGCCGGTCAGGCGGATGTATTCGTTGCCCTGATTGAGGGTGAGGCGCTTTTGCCCCGCGATTTCCAGAAGGCCGCCGGGAAGGACGCGGACCACCGAGACCGAAAGTCGGCCCGTCAACGAGTTCGACTGCTGCGCCGAACCGCGCCCCGAGAAGGACTGTTTGGTGCCGTTGTCGATCATGCCGTTATCAAGGCCCATGGTCAGCGCATCGGGCATGTCGAGTTCGTAGTCGCTGGCGCGGTTGCCGCTGGTCGATTGCGATTTCGACGCCTGGAAGCGTTCTTCGAATTCGACGGTGAGAATGTCACCTACACGGGCAGCGCGGCGGTCTGACGCGAAAAGGCCGGCCGACGAGGCGGTATAGATGCCGCCCGTGGCGCTGGTCTCGGCCATGCCGGTCGCGGGATAGACCGGATCGTAATTCACCGACTCGGCTTCCTCGACAAGGGTCGAGGTGCAGGCCGATGCGAGGAGAAGGACCACGAGGGACAGGGGAGCGAATTTCATCAAGAAGGCCCTTTAGAGTTTGTTGGACAGGAAGCGCATCATCTCGTCCGAGGCCGAGATGGATTTGGAGTTCACTTCGTAGGCGCGTTGCGTCTCGATCATGTCGACGAGTTCCTGCACCACGTTGACGTTCGAGGATTCGAGCGCGCCTTGCACGATCTTGCCCATGCCGTCGGTATAGGGGGTGGTCACGACCGGAGGGCCGGAGGCCGGGCTTTCGAGCACCATGTTCTCGCCCACCGGTTCCAGACCGCGCGGGTTGGGGAAGGCGGCGAGGGTGATCTGGCCGACCTCTTGCGCCTCGACCTGATCGGGGGTTTGCACGCTGATGATGCCATCGGCGGAGATGGTGATCGACTGGGCATTGTCGGGGATCTGGATTTCGGGCTGGATCACATAGCCGGAAGCGGTGGTCAGCGTGCCTTCGGCATTGCGGGAAAGCGTGCCGTCGCGGGTATAGCCGATCTGGCCATCGGGCATGAGCACCTGCAAGAAGCCCTGCCCGTCGATCGCCACGTCGAGCGCGTTGTCGGTGGTCACAAGGTTGCCTTGGGAATAGAGCTTTTCGGTGTTCACGATCCGCACGCCCGTGCCGACGGAAAGCGGCGTGGTGAGCTGCGTGGTATCCGAGGTCTGCGCGCCTGCGGGGCGGATGTTCTGGTAAAGCAGGGTTTCGAAATTCGCGCGGTCGCGCTTGAAACCCGTGGTGTTCACGTTCGCCAGATTGTTGGCGATGACCTGCATGCGGGTCTGCTGGGCGTTGAGGCCGGTCTTGGCGACGTGCATCGCGTCTGAGGACATCGGGGCACCTGTTGAGGAGTTGCGTTCGATGTCGTTTTGCAAGGGCTGTGCCACGCCACGGATGGCGGCGCGGAAAGTTTAACCCTTAGCCCGGAAGCCGCATGAGCGAGACGCCGGCCTCATCGAGTTCCTTGGCGGTCGAGACGACGCGCATGTTCAATTCGAAGCTGCGTTGCAGGTCGATCGAGGAGATCAGTTCCTCGGTCGAATTGACGTTCGAGCCTTCGAGCACGCCTTGGCGGACCTTGGCGAGTTGGTCTGCGGCGGGCAGGGGGCCGGTCTTGGGGCGGATCTGGCCGTCTTCGCCTTTCACGAGGTCGGCACCGTTGGCGAGGGTGGTGGCGATGGTGGCGACTTCGAGTCGTTCGCCCGGTGCGCCCTCGATCGGTTCGATGGTGATGCGACCGACTTCATCGACCACGATGTTGCGGAAGGGGGGGATGGTGATCGGTTGCTGGTTGGCGCCGAGGATCGCTTCGTTCGCGCCGTTCACTAGGCTGCCGTCGAGGCCCACGTGCAGATCGCCGCGACGGGTCAGGGCGGGCGGGCCGCCGGTATCGGGCTGGATGTAGAAATAGCCCTTGTCGGCAATGGCAAGGTCAAGCGGTTCGCCGGTCTGGTTCATGAAACCGGGCAGGTCGGAGAAGCTGGCCTGTTCGCGTTCGATCTGGAACGCGCGCGAGGTAAGGGCGCCTTGGTCTTCGATGATGAAGGCCTTGCCCTCGCCCAGCGTATCGCGGCGGAAACCGGGGACGTTCTGGTTGGCAAGGTTCTGGGCGGTGACAACCTGCGTTCCGCGCAGGTTGCCAAGGCTGTTCAGCGCCGTGAAGATCAGCTTGTCCATGGCGTGTTATCAGCCGCGGATGTTCATGATGGTCTGCATCAGCGAGGTCGAGGTTTCCATCGCCTTGGCCGAAGCCTGATAGTTTCTCTGCGCCGAAATCAGGTTCACCAACTCTTCGGTCAGTTCGACGTTCGAGCGTTCGAGCGCGCCCGAGCGCAGAGCGCCGAAGCCTGCGGTGCCAGCGGTGCCGGTGACGGGCTGGCCGGATTCCGAGGTGGTGCCGAAGGTCGATTTGCCCATGACCTTGAGCCCTTGGGGGTTCGAGAAATTGGCAAGGACGATTTGGCCCAATGCCATGCGTTCGCCCGTGCCATAGGTGGCCCAGACCGAGCCTGCGCCGTCGAGTTCGAGGTTAGTCAGTTTTGCGGGGGCCGCGCCGTTGTGGGTGGCCGACATGACCGCAAAGGGGCCGGTCGACAAGACCGAGCCGGTCAGGTTGAAGGCGACGGGTTCGGCGGTGCCGAACGAGGGAGCGCCGCCCGAGGTGATGTCACCCGCGCCGTTGAAGGTGATCGTGGCCGAGGTGGCCGGAGCGGTCGGGGCGACGGCTTCGCCATCGATCACGAGATGCATTTCATAGCTGGTGTCGGTGCTGGTGGCATCGGGGCTGGCGGTCTTGACGAAATAGGCTTCGGCCTGACGCGGCGTGCCATCGGTGCCGAAGACCGGAACCACGCTGCGGCGGGCATAGGTGGTGGGGTCTGCCGGATCGAAGGCGGCAGCGGGCGGCACGGCGGACTGGCTGCCGAGCATCGCGTCGTCGGACGGAAGGTGCAGCGAGAGGTTCACCTGCGACGAACGGGTGGGCGCGCCGGTCTGCATCGGGATGGTCAGCGGCACGGCCTGGTTGATCTGGTTCGTCAGCGGCACGCCGTCTTTGGCGACCGGCCAGCACAGCAGCGCCTGGTTCGCGCCGTTCACCACATGGCCGGTGGTGTCCATGGTAAAGGCCCCCGCGCGCGAAAAGACCGCGCCACCTGCCGCGCCGTTGCTGGCGGCCTGGGGCTGCAGGGCGAAGAAGCCCTGCCCCTCGATCGCGATGTCGAGAAGGTTTCCGGTGGTGACGACGTTGCCTTGGGTAAAGTTCTGCGCGACGCGCTGGACCTGCACGCCCGAGCCGACCGCGGTGCGCTGGTTCGACATGGGCGACGAGGAGAACACGTCGGCGAATTCGACACGGCTGGAGCGGAAGCCCACGGTGCCGACGTTGGCGATGTTGTGCGAGGTGGCCGAAATTTCGGTCTGGGCGGCCTTGAGGCCGGAGAGGGCGGTGCTCATCGACATGTTGTTCTACCTTGTCCTGTTTGGCGGCGCTTAGCGGACGCTGCTGACCTCGGCCGAGTCCATCGCGCCGAAATCTTCGATGTTGAGGGTGAGATCGGCGCCGTTCGCGCCCGAGCGGGCCGAAAGCACCTTGGCAAAGACCGAAGCGCCGACGTCTTTGGTGCCGGCGGGGGTGGTTGCGCTGACGGTGATGCGCACAGGCGTGCGGGCATCGGTCAGTTCGCGGGGCATGCCGGTCCAGTCAAAGCCCATCAGCCCTGCGGGTTGGGCGCCGTAGACGCGAGTGTTCAATATCTCGCCGCTGGTCGCGTTCGAGAAGGTGACGGTGACGGCGGTCGCCGCTTCGGGCAGGTCGGCCACGCCTTCGATGCTGCCCGTGGGGTCGGGGCGGGCGACATTGCCCGGCACGAGCACCTGATGGCCCAGAAGGTTTGTCGCTGTGGCGACGCGGAAGGTCTGCATCTGCGAACCGAGGCTGGCGAGGGTGGTGTTGACCTTGTCGATACCGCCCACGGTGTTGAACTGGGCGAGCTGCGCCAGAAATTCGGTGTTTTCCATCGGGTCGAGCGGGTTCTGGTTTTGCAACTGCGCGAGCATCAACGTCATGAAATCCTGCTGGCCCAGTGCGGAAGGGCCGGATTTGGACGATGAGGCGGCAGCGCTGGTGGCGCTGCTTGTGCTGTTGGTCAGGAGCGAGGAGATGTCCATGGATATGATCCTTTCACGAGCCCATCTGCACGGTTCGTGCCATGAGCGTCCTGAGCGTGGACATGGCTTCGAGCGTGTTCTGGTATTGGCGGCTGGCCTCGGTCATCTCGACCATTTCCTCTTCGGTGTTGACGGCGGCCGAGTAGACGAAGCCGTCTTTGTCGGCGAGCGGGTTGTCGGGGCGGAACAGGCGTTCGGGTTCGCGGTCGAGCATGACGATTTCGGATACGTCCGTTGTCGCAAGGCTGTCGGAGGAATTCGAGAATTCGGTCTCGAACACCGGACGCAGGGCGCGGAAGGCGGTGTCGGCGCTGCCTGAAACCGTGCCTGCGTTCGCAAGGTTAGAGGCCACGGTGTTGATGCGGACCATTTGCGCCGACATGGCGCGCGCGCCCACGTCGAAGACGTTCTTGATGTCGTTCATGATCTCATTCTCCCTTGATCGCGGTCATCAACCCCGAGATACGGCGGTTGATGAAGGCAAGGCTGGTCTGATAGCGCAGGGTGTTTTCGGAAAACTCCATCTGCTCGACCGAAAGCTCGACGGTGTTTCCGTCGAGCGACCGGTTGACCGGAACACGGTAGCCGAGCGTGGCATCCACGCCTGAACCTTGGCTGGCCGCAGGGCCTGATGCGCGGGCGAGTTCGGCTTCGAAGTCGAAGTCGCGGGCCTGGAAATTGGGCGTCGCGGCATTGGCGATGTTCGAGGCGAGGATCTCGTTGCGCTTTTCGCGCAGCGACAGGGCATTTGCATGCAGGGCTATCGAATCCCGGAAACTGACCGTCATAGAGATGAACTTTCGATTTGGTGCGGCGGGCCGCGGGCGTTCGGCAACGGGCTTTGCAAGGGCCGTGCCACCTGCTGGCCATGGAGGCGAAGATGACGACATTGCCCGCTGTGCGCGCACCGCTGCCGGTTCTGGTGGACGAGATCTTGCGCGTGACCGTCGCGCTGCATCCCGACGAGGCGCTGGCGCGGCTTGGGCCGCTATGGGACGCGTTCAAGCCCGGGATCGCGCGGCGCGCCCTGCTTGCAGCGCGGATCGCACTGATGCGAAAGGCGATGACGGCCCTGCCACCTGTGGTCGAGGTGCCTGACTCCGTGTTGGAGCCGGACCCTGTCGTCGAGCCGGTCTTCGTGCCCGCCCCGATGCCGAAGCCGGTGCCGTTGAAAGCCGGGGCTTTGACGCTGCTCAATCTCGAGGATGCGGCGAAGATGTTGATGGCGGCAGAGGACGTGACCCCCGATGCGCCTGCCGATGTCGCTGGACCCGACACTGTCGCGGGGGCGGTCGCCGCTGCCGATCTGGCCGCTGCCGATCTGGCCGGTGTGATCGCCGGGGAAGCCGCTGTGGCGGCGGGCAAGGCGAAGAAATCCAAGGCCAAGCCAGCAGGTGGGGGCGCGGCCAAACCGGCGGCTTTCGATCTTGCCGCGCAGTTTGCCGACATGGAAGGGGATGCGCCCGTGGCTACGGCGGCGCCTTTGGACCTTGCCGCGCAGTTTGCAGCGATGGGTTCCGATGCGGACCCCGTGCCGTCCAAGCCTGCGAAAAAGAGCAAGCCTGCGGCGGCTTACGATCTTGCGGCACAGTTTGCCGACATGGGCGGGGATGCGCCCGTGGCCAAGCCGGCGCCCTTGGACCTATCCGCGCAATTCGCAGCGATGGGTTCCGATGCGGACCCCGAGCCGCCCGAACCCGCGAAAAAAGGCAAGCCTGCGGCGCTGCCAATCGACCTGTCGGCGCAATTCGCGGCATTCGGGGAAGAGTAGTTTCATGCGGTGTGCAGATCGAGCGCCAGCCCGTGTTCGGCAAGGGCGCGGGTCGTCCGGGTCAGCATGCCCGGTATATCGGCAAGGCAACGGTGGGCGCTGTCGGCATCGCCGCCGAGGGCCGCACTTTCATAGGCCGCCAGCGTGCCGTGAAGCCCGCTGAGGCCTATGGCTGCGGCAGCGCCGGCGGTCTTGTGCGCGGCGGCCGCGGCTTCGCGGTAGCGTCCCTCGGTGGCAAGCTCGCGGATCGTGTCGACGGTTGTGTTTGTCTCTTGCAGCAGGCGTGTTGCCAGCGTCTGTACGAAATCGCGGCCCATATCGGCAAGGGTTTCGGCAAAGACCTTTGCGTCCAGAACCGAAGGCCGGGCGAGCGCGTCGGGCGTGGGTTTCGGCTTGGCGGCGATATGTTCTTCGATGATATTCATCAGCGAACCGCGGGTGATCGGCTTCACCAGCACGTCGGTCATGCCCGACCCAAGAAATTCGGGCAGTTTGTCAGGGGCCGCGTTGGCGGTCACGCCGATGATGGGAACCCCCGACGAAGCCCCCCCCGCACGGATGCGGCGCGTGGCCTCGAGCCCGTCCATCCGGGGCATCGAGATATCCATCAGGATCAGGTCGAAGGTCGTGGCGGTGGCGGCCTCGACCGCTTCGATCCCGTCGACCGCATTGGTCACGGCATGGCCGCGCAAGCGCAGCATTTCCGTCAGCAGAAGGCTGTTGATCGGATTGTCTTCGACCACGAGGATCGACAGGGCGTTGCCTTCGCCAAGGGCGGAAATGCCTGTCGGGGCGGCTTCGATCTGGCCTTCGGCCACGGGCAGTGTGACGTCGAGCGTGAAGGTGCTGCCTTCGCCCAGTTTGGAGCTGACATGGATTTCGCCACCCATGGCTTCCGCCGCCAGTTTGGCGATGCCAAGGCCAAGGCCGGTGCCTTCGCGCATGCGGGCATAGGACGAATCGAGGGTTTCGAAATTGTGGAACACCCTCTCCAGATTGCCTTCGTCGATGCCGATGCCGGTATCGATGACCGAGACGACAAGACGCAACGATCCGGCGTGATGTTGGGTTTTCAGGGTTATGGTGACGGTGCCGCCATCGGTGAATTTGATCGCGTTGCCGATGAGGTTGTAAAGCACGCGCAAAAACAGCTGACGGGGGGCCGAGACGAGGGGAACGGCGGTTTCGGGTTCGTCGAAGGACAGAAGATTGCCGCGTTTCGCGGCCTGCGGCTGGCTTTGCAGCAGGAGGTCGCGGATCACCTGCACCGGCGAGAATACGGAATGGGGGTAGGTGCCGGTCTGGTCGCCGCCGAGGCGGGTTAGTTCCAGCACGTTGTTGACCTGATCGAGGGCGGCCCAACCGCAAGACAGCACTATTTCCGACAGCCACGACTGGCGCTGGTCGAGCGGCGTCGAATTCTGCAACAACTCGGTCGCGGCGATCAGGCCGTTGAGCGGGGTTCGCATCTCGTGGCTCATCATCGCGAGGAAACGCGATTTGGCCTCTTCGCCCTGCAAGGCGTCGTTGCGGGCGCGGCGCAGGCTTTCCTCGCGTTCGATGCGTTCGGATATGTCGCGGACGAAGGCGATGGACATCGGGTCGCCGCTTGCCCCCTTGGCTTCGGTCAGGGCGACCTCGACGGGGACATCGTGACCGCTGCGCTGGCGTCCGGTCATCCTGATACGGCCCCCCTCGATCATGGCGGCGGTCCCGCCGGTGGCGGCGTGGTGCAGGGCTGACAGCGGATCATCAAAGCCGTCCTTGGACAAGAGATCGGCCAGACGGCGGCCCTGCGCTTCGGTCCGGAGAAGCCCGAACAGGGCCTCGGCCGAGCGGTTGCAATCGATGATCGTGCCGTAATTGTCCGCAATGATCACCGAATCGAGCGAGTTCTCGATCGTGGCGCGCAGGTTGTGGACAGCGCGCTCGGTGGTTTCGGAGCGGCGCTGCTGGGCGCGGCTTTGCATCACGATCACCAGCGCGAAACCGGCCAGAATACCCATGAAGCCCAATCCTGCCGCTGCGAATCCCTGAAGCGAAACGCGCAGTTCGTCGCGGCGGACGCCGCCCGTGGCGATCAGCTGCTGCAACGACGAGACGACATGGCGGCGCACATCGTTGGCGATCTGGTCCATTTCGGCTTCGAGCGCGGGCAGTGCGGCGACGAGGGTCGCATCATCGCCGTCGATCAGCGGAGTGATGCGGTCGAAAAACGCGCCGCTGTTCCACAGTTCGTTGCGCAATTCGTCATTGATGGGCAGGGTCGCCATCTGGTCGGACCGGGCCATCATGTTGAAGCGGCTGTAGAAGATGTCGAAAAGCAGGCGCAGGTTCTTCAGCCTGTCAGGGTCTTGGGGATGTGCGATGGCATGGATGACGGCGCGTTGCAGCTTGAGTGTGTCAACCTCGACCTGGGCGACCGACCATGTGATGTTGTCGCTGTCGACCGACGAGGCGCGCTCAAGCTGGCGGTCGATGTTCGAAAACACGTAGAACATCGCGCCCAGCACCACGAAGCCGACGGCGGACAGCATGAGGTTACGTGCACGTTGTGTGACACGTGCGCGCCGCGTTTCCTCGAGTGCTTCGTTGAACAGGCTCATCTCGTACCGGTACGTTTTTCCCTGCGCCGCCTTCGCGACAGGGAGGTTGGCAGAAAGCTCTACCCGTCAGTACCTACAAGGTGCACGGTCCCGATGCTGCCATCCGGGCCCGCCGGAAAGCGGGCGGCCGGTATATGCAAGCAGTCGGCAACGGTCGAAACACGGACACTCGATACAAGGGCAGAAAGGCGAAAGGTCTGGGGCAAGCGCCCTTTTGCCGATAGAATAGCGAAAGAGGGGTTTGGGGCTATTCCAATTACGTATGCCACCCTATCCAAAAGTATGTTAAGTTTTATACTTGGTCGGGCTAAGCATGGTGTAGGTTGTCATACCGATAGAAGACGGTATCCTTGATTGATCGACGCTGCCGAAAGGCTGTTTGGTTGGTGAGAGGCTTCCGCCAGCCAGGCAGGCGAGCGAACGGAATGGAGATGGCAGACAAATGTCTATGACGGGCGGGAACGGTAGCGGGAAGATCAAGATTCTCATAGCGGATGACCATGAGATGGTCCTCGATGTATTCGCAATGTATCTTTCGTCAGCCTCGGACATGGAGGTGACGACCGGAAAGACATTGGACGAGGCGCTGGAGCACATCACCGCCTCGGGGCCGTTCGATGTCGTGCTGCTCGATCTGAACATGCCCGGGATGAACGGGGTGTCTGGTCTGCGCCGCGCCATACGCATAAACGGCGGCAAGCCGGTGGCCATAATCACCGGCAACCCTACGCCGCGGATGCTGGACGAGATCATGAATGCCGGGTCGTCGGGGATCGTGCTGAAGACCACGGGCGTGCGGTCCTTGGCCAACGCCATCCGCTTCATGCACGCGGGCGAGCATTACATGCCGCTGGAACTGGTGCGCGAGCGCCACAATGCCGGACGGACGACGAAGAACGGGCGACTGTCCGACAAGGAGATGATGGTGCTGTCCTACCTTGCCGAGGGCAAGCAGAACAAGGAAATCGCCAACGACCTGAAACTGGCCGAGCCGACGATCAAGATGCATGTGACGAGCATCTGCAAGAAACTGTCGGCGACGAACCGCACGCAAGCGGTGATCGTGGCGCGGGATCTGGGGCTGATCTGACTTGTCGTCCTTTGGTTGAAACAGGCCCGCGCCGCTGCTGCGGGCCTTTTTCGTTCCGGGTCGGCTAAGCGAATTCTGGCGCAGAATTCGCGGCGTTTTCTGACGCAGAAAACGGGGTGCGCCGGTCGGGCGGGGCGCAAATCCTGCGTCAGGATTTGACGCGTTTTCTGCGTCAGAAAACGCCTAGGCCGCTTCGGGGCTGAGGGGCGGTTTCTTCGTGCGTTCGCGCAGCGAGATATAGATGGCGCAAGATATCAGGACCGCCACGCCGACAAAGGTCCAGCCATCGGGGAAATCGCCGAAGAACCACCATCCGGCAAAGGTCGCCATGATGATCTCGGTATACGCGAGGGGCGCGAGAAGCGATGCCTCGGCATGGTCGTAGGCGCGGACGATCAGGAAATGGCCCACGGTCGCGATCAGCCCGATGAGCAGCAAAAGCCCCCATTGCGACGGCGAAGGCGATTGCCAGACGAAAAGGGCAAAGGCGCTGGTAAGGGCCGTGCCGATCAGGCTGGTGTGGAAGGTGGTGATGACGGCATGGGTCTGGCCCGAGATCCGGCGCGTCATGAGGAAGTAGAGCGCAAGGCAGGTTCCGGCCCCGAGTGCAAGGAAGGTGCCGGGGTTTACCTCGGCAAAGCCGGGGCGGATGATGATCAGCGTACCGATGAAGCCGATGGCCACGGCGCTCCAGCGACGGGGGCCGACCTTTTCGCGAAGAACCAGCGGCGAGAGCGCGGTGACGACGAGCGGCTGCACGAAGAAGATCGCCAGCGCATCGGCGATGGGCAGGAATTTCAGGGCGAAGAAAAAGAAGAAGGTGGCGAGGATCAGGAGCCCCGCGCGCAGGGTGTGATACCATGGTCGGTCGGGAAGCAGGGCGGCGCTGCCGCCGATCCGCAGAACGAAGGGCAGGGTCAACAGGGCTCCGAACGCCATACGCGCCCAGACGATCTGGATGATCGGCATATCCTGCCGCCCGAGCGTCTTTGCCACCACGTCGAGGAACGGCAGGATCATCATGGCGAGAAGCATGAGCCCCACGCCGATGACGGGGCGGGGTTTGCGGCTGGGGGGCTGGGTCATTGGACGTCCGGTTCGGGTTTGCGCGACGCTAGGGTGTAAGGGCGGCGGTGCCAAGGGTGCGCAGCCAGTCGGCGGTCCGCCGGGCCGCCGATCCGGCGGGTAGCGGGCGTTCGGACCAAAGCCGCAGGTGGCGTGGCAAGGTGACGCCAAGGGCGAAGGGCGCAACCAGCGTGCCGCGTTTCAAGTGGCCCGCGACAAGGTCGGCATGGCCGACGAGGACACCTGCGCCATTCACGGTTTCCTCGACCGCGAGGGCGTAGAGCGAAAAGACCGGGCCACGCGGAACGAAGGTTTCCCCGGCCGCGCCAAGCCAGTGCGCCCAGTCGTCCGACCAGACCGCATCCGACAGGCAGGGAACGGTGGCAAGGTCGGCGGGGTGCTTCAGGCGCCGGGCAAGGGCGGGGGCACAGACCGGAAAGATGACGTCTTCGGAAAGCATGCCCTGCGGGTCGGCGCCGTAGAACAGCGACAGGTCATAGGGCGTGCGTTTGAGGTTCGGCGGATGTTCCAGCGCTGTGATCGAGATTTCGATGTCGGGCGCTGCCGCGCGCAGGGCAGGCAGGCGGGGCGAGAGCCAAAGTTGGGCGATGGCCGGAAGCGTCGCGATATGGACCCTGCGCGGGGCGGCGGCGCTGCGCAGGGATTGCGCGGCTTGGCCGAGCGCATCGAAGGCTTCGGTAAAGCCGGGAAGTGCCGTCTGGCCAAGGGCTGTCAGCCGTACGCCACGCGGCGTGCGCTGGAACAGCGTTGCGCCAAGGGTGGCCTCCAATGTTTTCACATGGGCCGTGATCGCGCCTGCCGTGACGCCAAGTTCGGCTGCGGCAAGGGCAAAGCTGCCCAGACGTGCCGCAGCCTCGAAGGCACGAAGCGCGGTGAGGGGCAGGTCTTTGGGGCGCGGCGGTGTGACGGGCAATGGAGCCTCATTTTTTCTAAGGCTAGAATTTCGCAAAACTGATTTGCGCGCAAGGCCGGGGTTTGTTTGGGTCGTGCCAGAGAATAAAGGCCAGACATCGAAGGAGCCACACCATGACAGCCCATCTGACGCGCCGTGACTGGGTACCTGCCGTCTGCGAAGACCTGATCGCCTCGGTCGCAGGTGCGGTGGCTGCCACTTCGGATGCGGTGGTGGATGCGCGGATCGAAGGTTTGATACAGGCGAACCTGTCGATCCATGATGACGAGTGTTTCAACCTGAATCCTGCGACCAATGTGATGAATCCGCGGGCCGAGGCGGCGCTGGGGCGCGGGTTGGGGTCGCGGCCTTCGCTTGGCTATCCGGGTGACAAGTACGAAATGGGGCTGGAGGCGATCGAGGAAATCGAGGTGATTGCCGCCGAACTGGCGGCCGAGGTTTTCGGGGCAAGCCATGCCGAGATACGGGTGGGTTCGGGGGCCTTGGCGAACCTTTACGGTTTCATGGCGCTGGCGAAGCCCGGCGATGCGATCATCGCGCCGCCGCCAGCGGTGGGCGGGCATGTCACGCACCATGCAGACGGCTGCGCGGGGCTTTACGGGCTGGTGACGCATTCGGCCCCCGTCGATGCCGACGGCTATACGGTGGACCTGACGGCGCTGCGCGATCTGGCGCTGCGGGTGCGGCCAAAGATCATCACCATCGGCGGGTCGCTGAACCTGTTTGCCCATCCGGTGCGCGAGGTGCGCGCGATTGCCGACGAGGTGGGGGCTTTCGTGCTGTTCGACGCCGCGCATCAATGCGGGATCATCGCAGGCGGTGTCTGGGCGAACCCGCTGGACGAGGGCGCGCATCTGATGACGATGAGCACCTATAAAAGCCTTGGCGGGCCAGCAGGCGGCTTGATCGTGACGCGCGAGGCCGCAATCGCGAAGCGGCTGGATGCGATAGCCTATCCGGGGATGACCGCGAACTTCGACGCGGGAAAGTCGGCGGCGCTGGCGATAACGCTTCTGGATTGGCGGGCGCATGGGCGGGCCTATGCACAGGCGATGGTCGATGTGTCGCGCGCTTTGGCGGCAGAGCTGGCAAAACTGGGTCTGCCGGTGTTCGGTGCAGATCGCGGGATGACGCAAAGCCACCAGTTCGCGATAGAGGCGGCCGGTTTCGGCGGCGGGCAGGCGGCTTCGAAGGCGCTTCGCAAGGCGGGGTTTCTGGCCTGCGGGATAGGTTTGCCGATTGCCCCTGTGGACGGTGATCTGAACGGTTTGCGGATCGGAACGCCCGAACTGGTGCGGCGGGGTGTGTCTGTTGCGCATACACCAGCCTTGGCCGCACTGATCGCCGAAGGGTTGCGCGGCAATGATCCGGCGGCCGTTGCGGCGCGGGTGCGCGACATGCGGGCGATGTTCCGGGGGCTGCATTTCATGCGGGGCCTGTAGGTCACGAAACCGTGTAATCCAAGGGCTTAACCCGGCAGGTCGATGCTTGCGCCGCACCGCTTGGCCTGCTGCCACGATCCATGGGCCGCATAACCTGTGGTTGCACGGCGCCCCTAGATGTGGCGTAGGGCGGGGGGGCTTTCGCATCCTTTGGTGTGGGTCGGTTAAGGAAAAAGTCAGTACGACTATCAGAAAGTCGTTGATTTACTGCAAGCCTTGAGGATTCTGTGCCGCAAGGGACGCGGCTTTGCCCCGACGGGGCAGGTTTCGGTGGGCGCATCGAGGCAACGTCCAGTGTGTGGTAAGGGGTAAAGATGGCATTGCGGACGACCCGCGCCCTGCAGAGGGTGCAAAGGTTCTGTTTGGCTGCCAGTGGCCGCGAGAAGGCACCCTTCCCATCGCATGACAATCCGTGGTCGCCCCAGCAGGGGCGGGCTTTACGCGAGACATCCATCGCCGCAGTTGCGGCGCGACCCAGTGACAGGAACGAGTGACATGACCCTTTTTGCAACCTACGGCGGCAGCGGCAACAATACGATCAACGGGTCCTCCTGGGCGGATACGATCTATGCCGGCGCCGGAAACGACACCGTAAACGCGGGGGCGGGTAACGACCTTGTCGATGGTGGCACCGGCAATGACCTGCTGCTTTACGGCTCGGGCCGGGACACGGTTTTCGGGGGCGATGGCGACGATGCGATCGACGACGCCGCTGGATATAACGCGACCAGCGGCGGCAGCGTGCTGGCCTTCGGCGGCGCGGGCAACGACGGGATTTCCGGCACGGCGGGCAATGACAGTCTGGACGGCGGCGCTGGCAACGACGTGTTGACGGGAGAGGGCGGCAATGACGATCTTTATGGCGGTGCCGGCAATGACCACGCGCAGGGCGACGAAGGCAACGATTTCATGGAAGGCGGCGCGGGCAGCGACACGTTGCTTGGTGGGACCGGAAACGACACGATCTATGGCGACGATGCGGCAGACAACAATCTGATCGTCAACGGCAGCTTCGAGGCCGGCGTGGCGGCTGGCGACATCCAGTTCAACCAGCAGACCGGCTGGTGCAGCGCTGCCGGATATTTCGAGACCTGGGGCAGCGGCAAGGAAGGCCGCATTGCGGCTGACGGCAACAACTTCCTAGAGATCGATACGGAACATGCAATCGACTCGATCTGGCAGGACGTGAAAACCGACCAAGGACAGACCTATACCCTGACCTTCAGCGCCGCCCAGCGCAACGGAGTTTGCGACGTCGTGATCGTCTTGTGGAACGGGTGCGAGATCGCTTGCGTGACCCCGTCGGGCAGCGGATGGCAGACCTTTACCCTGACTGTGACCGGAACCGGCGGAATGGACCGGCTGACATTCGCCGAGTCATTCTGGCAGAACAATACGCTGGGCGTGCTGCTCGATAATGTGCGGCTGGTCAATACGACGACCGGCACGGCGGACGGTGATGTCATCGGCGGTGGCGACGGTGACGACCTGATTTATGGCGAGGACGGCAACGACTCGATCTATGGCGACAATGGCAACGACCGCCAGTTCGGCGGGTCGGGACATGACCTTGTGCAGGGCGGTACCGGCAACGATACGCTGTTTGGCGGCATTGGAGACGACACGCTAGGCGGCGGCGACGGTCAGGATTCGCTGTTCGGCGAAGCCGGAAACGACTCGCTGGCTGGTGGCGCGGGCAATGACGTATTGGTCGGCGGCACCGGAAACGACCTGCTGAATGGCGATGACGGCAACGACAGCTTGTATGGCGAGGATGGCGAGGATGTCGCATCCGCGGGAGCGGGCGATGACGTCGTCGTGGGAGGCAACGGCAACGATACGCTGTCGGGTGGCGACGGTCAGGATTCGCTGTTCGGCGAAGCCGGAAACGACTCGCTGGCTGGTGGCGCGGGCAATGACGTATTGGTCGGCGGCACCGGAAACGACCAGCTTCAGGGCGATGACGGCAACGACAGCTTGCACGGCGAGGATGGCGAGGATGTCCTGTCAGCCGGTGCGGGCAACGACGGTCTTTCGGGCGCCAACGGCAACGATTCGCTGTTCGGCGGCGACGGTCAGGATTCGCTTTATGGCGAGGCCGGGAATGACCTGCTGGCTGGTGGCGCGGGCAATGACCTGCTGATCGGCGGCACCGGAAACGACCAGCTTCAGGGCGATGACGGCAACGACAGCTTGCACGGCGAGGATGGCGACGATGTCCTGTCAGCCGGTGCGGGCAACGACGGCCTTTCGGGCGCCAACGGCAACGATGCGCTGTTCGGCGGCGACGGTCAGGATTCGCTTTATGGCGAGGCCGGGAATGACCTGCTGACGGGCGGCGCGGGCAACGACATGTTGGTCGGGGGCGAAGGTCAGGACACGCTGTTTGGCGATAGCGGCAGTGACATATTAAGCGGTGAGGTCGGCAACGACACGATCTATGGCGGCGCGGACAATGACGTGATCGAGGGGCATGACGGCGCCGATCTGGTCTTTGGCGATGACGGCGACGATTACATCACCGGCTTCGATGTGGCGGGTATCACCGATCCGGCAAACCAGACGTTGACCCCGCCTGTCGGGTCGGACGACGGGGCCGCCGACACGCTGAATGGCGGGGCTGGCAATGACACGATCCTGGGCGGCGGTGGCAACGACAGCTTGACGGGGGGCGATGGCAACGACGTTCTGGTTGGTGGCACAGGGGCCGATACGCTGCTGGCCGGAGCCGGCGATGACCGGCTGATCCTGACTGCGGGCGACACAGCCGACGGTGGCGCAGGTGGTGACAGCTTCATCTTCAACCCTGCCATCACGACCGGCGGCGCGGCCGTCATCCTGGGTGGCGACGGGGCCGATACGCTGGATCTGACCAACGTCAACGGTGCGAGCGTCATCTTCAACCCGGCAGACGGCACCTCGGGAACGGGGCAATACACCACTGCGGACGGGGCGATTGTCACCTTTACCTTCAACAGCATCGAAACCGTGCTGCTGAACGACCGGCCGGTCAACGGAACCGCAGGCGATGACCTTATCGGAGCGGGCTATGTGGATGCCACGGGCAGCCAGATCGACGGCACCGACGGAGTGAACGACACGGTCAACGGGTTGTCGGGTGACGACGTCATCAATGCCGGCGCAGGCAATGACCGCGTGTTCGGCGGTGACGGGGACGACACCATCGTTCTGACTGGTGTGTTCGGCAATGACACCCTGTTCGGTGGCGATCTTGGCGAAACTGCCGGCGACACGCTGGATGCTTCGGGCCTCGGGCCGGTGACGATCACCTTTACCGGCACCGGGTCCGGTGTGCTGACTGCTGCGGGCGGCACTGCCGTGTTCTCCGGAATCGAAAACCTGCTGTTTGGTGTGGGCGATGCGATCGTCACCGCCACGGCGGGTGATGACACCATCAATGCAGGGTCGGGCGACGACATCATCCAGACCGGCAACGGGGCGGATTCCGTCGAAGGCGGGGATGGCAGCGATGTGATCGTTACGTCCGAACCGGGAATTGGCGGGCCTGACATCGGGATTGCCACTGTGCAGGTCGCCGATCCGTTCCAGTTCGACGATGCCGATTTCGTCAATGGCGGCGCCGGGAACGACACGATCCGGACAGGCGACGATTCCGATATCATCAATGGCGGAAGCGGGGACGACTCGATCGATGGCGGCATCGACTCGGATTTCATTTCGGGTGACGAAGGCAACGACACCATCATCGGTGGCGAGGGTCGCGATTTCATCTCGGGCGGTGACGGCGACGACCTGCTGGTGGGCGGTGCGGCAGACGGCAACGATCCCTTCGCGGCAGCCGACGACGATCTGAACACCCCCGATGCATCGACAGTCAACAACATCGACGAGCTTTTCGGGGGTGCCGGAAATGACACGCTGTTCGGTGGCGACGATGCCGACAACCTGTCGGGTGACGATGGCAACGATCTGCTGTTCGGCGGGCTGGATGCCGATACCCTGACCGGCGGCAGCGGACAGGATACGCTGTTCGGCGGTGACGGGGCGGATGTCTTCGTCTTTGTCGTAGGCGGACATATGGATATCGGCGACTTCGGCGCCGGGTCCGGCCTGATGGATAACTTCGACACCAGCGACAACGATCTTGTCGATCTGACGCTGTACTACAACGATCTGGACCAAGCCAAAGCCGATCTTGCGGATAACCAGTTGCTCGACCAATCGGTCGGTGATTTCACCGGAAGAGTTTCGATGGAGGGCGGGTCGATCAAACTCGTCGGCTTCACCGAGTCGATGCTGACCTATGACAACACTCTGTTGTTCTGAGGGCGTTTGACGCCAAGGCAAGGGCCGCAGGGAAACCTGCGGCCCTTTGCCGTTCAGCGACGGTTGCGGCGCGAGGGGTCTATCTTGTTGCCGCGCGGCCCCGTCAGGACGGGCGTGTTGTCGCGGTTTTCATCCGACAGCTTGCGCCAGCGGTCGAGGCGGGCCTGTTCCAGCGTTCCGGCCTTGATCGCGGCCTGCACCGCGCAGCCCGGTTCATGCGCGTGGGTGCAATCGCGAAAGCGACATAAGGGTGCGAGTTCGATGATCTCGGCGAACAGCACGTCGAGTCCGGCTGCCACGTCGCTGACGTGCAGCGTCCGCATGCCGGGGGTGTCGATGCACCAGCCACCGCCAGTAATGCGGTGGAGCGAGCGGGAGGTGGTGGTGTGGCGGCCCTTGTCGTCGGTTTCGCGGATGCCACCGGTGGCCTGCGCCCCGTCACCGTCGAGACCGGCGAGGGTGTTGAGCAGGGTGGATTTGCCGACGCCCGACGATCCGACCAACGCCACGGTCTGGCCCGGACCGCACCACGGAACCAGGGCTGTGGCGGCGTCGGGCGATTTGGCGTTCAGCGCCACGACCTGAAGGTCGCGTTGCAGGCTTGCGGCTTCGCGCAGGAATCGGTCTGGCGTGTCGGTCTGGTCGATCTTGGTCAGCACGATGACGGGCGTGGTTCCGGCCTCGTTGCAGAGTGCCAGATAACGTTCCAGGCGGGCGGGGTTGAAGTCATCGTTGCAGGAGGTGACGATGAACAGCGTATCGACGTTGGCGGCGATAAGTTGCTGGAATTTGGCGCCTTCGGTGCGACGCTGCAAAAGGCTGCGGCGGTCGAGGCGGCGTGTGACGAGGTAGGTTTCAGGCTCGATCAGAACCCAGTCGCCCACGGCGTAATCGGCGGTGTTCAGCTTGACCGGCAGCGAAAGCCGCACGCTGCCTGCGGTTGTGAAGGCCGAGATGCGGGCGCGGTGGACGGTGGCGATGCGGGCAGGAACCAATGCAGCGTCACCCGCATCGGTCTGGTCGGCGAAGAAAGCCGACCAGCCAAGGGAAGAAAGCAAGGGGTCATCCAGCGGTATCACAGGTCGTGCATGACGGCGGGGCAGTCGGGATGCAAGGATTATGTGCCTTCTGCCGCGTGGCCAAGAAAAAAGCCGACCGCCAGAGCCGAGGCGTCGGGGCCTTTGGGGTCGGTATAGCTGCCGGCTGGCGATCCGCCCGACCATGCGTGGCCTGTGCCCGAAATTTCCCAATGCTCGGTCTGCACGGTGCCATCCGGCGCGAAGGTCTGGCTGCGGGTGAAGAAGCGCCCGTTGGCCGTGCCCGTGGTGAAAAGCGGTTCTTCGGCGGTCTGGCGGGCAAGCGCCATGATCTGCGCGCTGTTGTCAGGGTGGACCGTGGTGTCGGCACTGCCGTGGAAGGTGATGGTCCGCACGGGGCGGTTGCCGCGCGCAGGGACGGTTGCATCGCCGCGCATGGCCGCAAAGGCCGAGACGACATCTGTGGCCGATCCAGCGGCGAGGCCCGAGTGGATGGCGGTGGCCGAAAACAGGTCTGGGTAGGTCTGGCCAAGGATCGCCGCCATTGCCCCGCCTGCGGAAAGGCCCGCCACGAAGATGCGGTCGGCAGGAACGGAAAATTCCGAGCAAAGGGCGCGGGCGATCGCGGCGAGAACCGCGGGTTCGCTACGGTCGCGCATCTGGTCGGCAGGGCGGAACCAGTTCCAGCAGGATTGTGCGTTGTCGCTGCGGGTCTGGGCGGGGTAGGCCAAAAGCAGCCCGTGCCGTTCCGCGTGGACGTTCATGGCGGTGCCAGCGGCGAAATCATCGGGGCTTTGGGTGCAGCCGTGCAGCATGAGGATGAGGCCCTGCGGCCCGTCAGGAAAAGCCGAGGGGACGTAAAGGCGGTAGTCGCGGCTTCCCTGCGGGGTTTCGAGACGGCGCCAGTCAAACCGGGCGCCTGCCGCAAGGTCGATAGCGGTTGTGGTGGCGCGGGCTTTGGGGCTGTCGGGCCGGTTCTTCGTCAGCCCTGAAATCACGTCGCCAAGCGGGCGGCGTTTCCGGTCTGGCTTTGCCGTGGCAAGTTCCGCTTCGTCGATCTGCGACGGATCGATCCGCGGTTTGCGGTTGCGCGGGGGGGCCGGACGCGGATGGGTCACCGGATCGGGCGTTGCGTCGAGCGCGGGCTGCGCGGTGAGGGTGGCCTGGATCAGGCGGGTGGCTTCTTGCGGTTTTCCGGCGCGCACAAGGTCGCGCGCACGGTTCATCGCCGTGGCGAAATCGTCAGGCATAGGGGCTCCATTCTGGGGGCGGTCACGCGTCTCGGCGGTCGCGCAGGGCTTTCAGCTTGCCCTCTATTTCGGGTTTCTCATCGTCTTCGGCGATGTCGAGCGCCGCCAGATGCTCGCCCGCTTCGGGCAAGAGTTCGTAGGCGATCAGGCATTCGAGAAACGCGTCTTCGGCTTCTTCCCCTGCGACGGTATCTGCGGCGTTGGTGCAGTGGATCAGGAAAAGCTCTGCCAGAGACTCGGCGGGGGCATCGGATGCTTCTGTCGCGTTCTGGAAATATTCGACAAGCTGCGCGGTACTTTCACGCGCGGCCCAGGTGTCACCCCCGCGCAGGGCTTCGAAACGGGCGAACCGGTCGGTCAAGGTCGGGTGGCGCAGGGCTTCCCACAGGGTGATGGCATCGCCCATGCTGTCGAGAAGATAGTCTTCGGCGTCGAGCGCCTCGGCGGTCAGATTGTCGGTGTCGGTCATCTGTGTCGCCCTTTTGATTCGGTGCAAGGCAGGGCCGTGCTTGGGTGTCGAACCGTTCGGAGGCCTGTTCTGTTCCGCATCGGCACTGCGCCATGACGTGAAAAACCCTATGTTTTTCCAAACTGGTCAGTCGGTTCCGGAATTCGTTGATCGTTCGGCTTGCCGCGTCGGCAGGTTCCGCTAACATTGTGCATGCGGCTGCATACCGATCTGTCCCGGAGAAGGACGCGCGGGCGGGCGCAAGCTGTGGGGGACCGACTATGAACGCATCCGATCCGATCAGCGCAGAATTGCTGAATCGCGCATTGAGCGCGGTCGAAGGCGCGCGCCACAAGCTGCCCGAAGATGCGCTGCGTATTCTGGCACAAGAGGTTCTGGAACGGGTCGCCCGCCAAAGCCCGCTGCAACCCGCCATTCCGGCACCCGCTTGCGAAATCGAGGCGCTGTGCACGGCGCTTTTGTCTGATGACCGTCAGGCCGCGTCCGATTTTGTGCTGCATGCACAGGCGCGGGGGATCGCGCAGGACGTGATCTGCCTGTCCTATCTTGCGGTGGCCGCGTCGCGGCTGGGAGAGATGTGGGATCAGGACCGCGTGTCCTTCTTGCAGGTCACGGTGGCCGTGGGGCGGATCTATGCGCTGATGCGAAGCCTGCGCCGCAACACGCCAGTGCCGCCCTTGATCGAAGCGCGGACGGCGACCTTTGTTTCGGTCCCCGGAGAGGACCACACGCTTGGTGTGGCGATGGCTGCCGAATTGCTGCGGACCAAGGGCTGGAACATTCATCTGCTGCTGGGGCTGGGCCATAACCGGCTGGTCGATGAACTGGCCGCCACGCAGCCCCGCCTTGTGGGAATTTCGGCAAGCGGCAAGCGGTCGCTTGCGTCGCTGACGCGGCTTTTGGTGGCGATCAAGCTGTCGATGCCCGCGTCGCGCATCCTTGTCTGCGGGCATATCGATCCGGAAGATATCGATATGATCGGAATCAGCGGGGCCGATAGCGTTGCCATCGGCTTCGAGGCGGCGGCGGCCGAGCTTGAGCGCATGTCGCATTTGCCTGTGGCCTGATCGCGCATCGTCACGGGACCGAGTGGGACTGAGCGGACAGGTGCGAAAGACTCCCGTTGCTTTTGCAGAACTGCTTGTCTAGCCATGCTGCAAAGCGGCGTAACAATCCTTGCGCCGGAATTTCGGGAGAGAGGATTCAAGAAATGACCAATGTGGTAATCGTTTCCGCAGCTCGGACGGCGGTTGGCAGTTTCAACGGGGCTTTTGCCGCGACACCGGCGCATGATCTGGGGGCTGCCGTGATCGAAGCCGTCGTGTCGCGCGCAGGCATCGACAAGGCCGAGGTCGAAGAGACGATCCTTGGTCAGGTCTTGACCGCAGGGCAAGGCCAGAACCCCGCGCGTCAGGCCCATATCAAGGCCGGTCTGCCGAAAGAGGCGAGCGCCTGGTCGCTGAACCAGGTGTGCGGCTCGGGCTTGCGGGCTGTGGCTTTGGCTGCACAGCATGTGCAACTGGGCGATGCAAAGATCATCATCGCCGGTGGTCAGGAAAGCATGTCGCTGTCGCCCCATGTCGCGCATCTGCGGGCTGGCCAGAAAATGGGCGATCTGAACTTTATCGATTCGATGATTCGTGATGGGCTGTGGGATGCGTTTTACGGCTATCACATGGGCCAGACCGCCGAGAACGTCGCAAACCAGTGGCAGATCTCGCGCGAGATGCAGGATGAATTCGCGCTGCAAAGCCAGCTGAAGGCCGAAGCCGCCCAGAAGGCGGGCAAGTTCAAGGACGAGATCGCCGCATTCGTGGTGAAGACCCGCAAGGGCGACATCGTGGTCGATGCCGACGAATACATCCGCCACGGCGCGACGCTTGAATCGATGCAGAAACTGCGCCCTGCCTTTGTCAAGGACGGGTCGGTGACGGCAGCCAATGCCAGCGGCCTGAACGATGGCGCGGCGGCAGTGATGGTGATGACCGCAGACGAAGCGACACGTCGGGGGCTGACGCCCTTGGCGCGGATCGCATCTTATGCGACCGCAGGTCTGGACCCGTCGATCATGGGGGTCGGCCCGATCCATGCCAGCCGCAAGGCGCTGGACAAGGCGGGCTGGAAGGTCGGCGACCTCGATCTGGTCGAAGCGAACGAGGCGTTTGCAGCGCAGGCCTGTGCGGTGAACAAGGACATGGGCTGGGATCCGTCGATCGTGAACGTGAACGGCGGCGCGATTGCGATTGGCCACCCGATCGGCGCTTCGGGTGCGCGCATCCTGAACACGCTTCTGCACGAGATGGGGCGCCGCGGGGCCAAAAAGGGCCTTGCGACCCTGTGCATCGGCGGCGGCATGGGTGTTGCAATGTGTCTGGAACGCGCCTGATTTTCTGCAGGCGCAATGCCGCAATTGCAAATGGGGCGCGCAATAATGTTGCGCGCCCGTTTTCATATGGATAACACTATTTCAAACGCTTTGATCTTTCAGGGAGGAAAGAATGGCACGGGTGGCATTGGTTACGGGCGGTTCGCGCGGTATTGGCGCTGCGATTTCGGTGGCTCTGCAAGCGGCTGGATACAAGGTTGCGGCGAATTACGCTGGCAATGATGCCGCAGCGCAGGCTTTCACGGCCGAAACGGGTATTCCGACCTTTAAATGGTCTGTCGCGGATTACGACGAATGCGTCGCGGGTGTGGCCCGCGTCGAGGCCGAGGTTGGGCCGGTGGACGTGCTGGTGAACAACGCAGGCATCACGCGGGATGCGATGTTTCACAAGATGACGCCCCAGATGTGGAAAGAGGTCATCGACACCAACCTGACGGGTCTGTTCAACATGACCCATCCGTTGTGGGGCGGGATGCGCGACCGCAAGTTCGGGCGGGTGATCAACATCAGTTCGATCAACGGACAAAAGGGGCAGGCGGGGCAGGCGAACTATTCTGCCGCCAAGTCGGGTGACCTCGGGTTCACCAAGGCGCTGGCGCAGGAAGGCGCGCGGGCGGGTATCACCGTCAACGCGATCTGCCCCGGTTACATCGCGACCGAAATGGTCAAGGCGATCGATGAAAAGGTGCTGAACGAGCGGATCATTCCGCAAATTCCGGTGGGGCGTCTGGGCGAGCCTTCGGAGATCGCGCGGACGGTCGTGTTCCTTGCATCCGACGATGCGGGCTTTATCACCGGTTCGACGATTTCGGCCAATGGCGGGCAGTTCTTCGTCTGACATCGCGGCGCGGAATTTGACGCAAATTCCGCGTCGATTTTTGACGCAAAAATCGGGTGCGTGCCGGTGGGCTCTGGAATTTGCGTCAAATTCCGGCGCGGTTTCTGCGTCAGAAACCGCTTGCTTGGCTTCCGTTCGGTGTGTCGGGCACCTAGAGTGCCGCGCAAACGGAGAGAGCGATGACATCGGCGCGCGCAACGGCTATCGGGTTTTCGGCGGTGCTGATGTGGTCGCTGCTGGCGCTGTTTACCATCGGGTCGGCGCCTGTGCCGCCGTTCTTGCTGAACGCGCTGACCTTCGGGATCGGCGGGATGCTCGGGCTGGTCTGGACGCTGCGCAACGGGTTGGACCGTCTGCGCGGGATTTCGTGGCGGGTCTATGCCTTCGGGATCGTCGGTCTGTTCGGTTACCACGCGCTTTACTTCACCGCCTTCCGTATCGCACCGGCTGCCGAAACGGGGCTGATGGCCTATTTATGGCCACTGTTTCTGGTGCTGTTCGCGGGGCTTTTGCCGGGCGAGAAGTTGAGGCCGCTCGCTTTGGTGGGGGCGGTGGTGGCCTTTGCCGGTGCCGCGCTGATCGTACTGGGGCGAGAGGCGGGCGGGGCGGCGACGGGGCTTGGGCTTGGGCTCGGGTTTCTGTGCGCGCTGGTCTGGGCGGGGTATTCGACGCTGTCGCGGCGTCTGGGCGATGTGCCGACCGAAAGCGTCACGGTCTATTGTCTGGGGACGGCCGTGCTGTCGCTGGCGGTGCATTTCTGGATCGAAGAGACTGTCTGGCCTGTAGGCGCCTATGGTTGGCTTTCCGTGCTGGCGCTGGGGATCGGGCCGGTGGGGGCCGCGTTCTTCACGTGGGATATCGGAATGAAAAAGGGCGATATCCAGCTTCTTGGCGTGGCGTCCTATGCTGCGCCGCTTTTGTCGACATTGGCGCTGATCGCGGCGGGGGTCACTTCGGCATCATGGACCATCCTTGCGGCGGCCGTGCTGATCACAGGCGGTGCGGCGCTGGCGGCAAAGGCCAGCGCCGGAGGCCGTTAGGCCGTGACGTGCCTTAGTTCGAAAGGCGGTTCATTTCTTCCTTGAGCTTGAGCTTCTGCTTTTTCAGCTCGGCAATCCGCATGGCGTCAGAGCCGGGGCTACGCTGCTCGCGTTCGACCAGATCGGAGAGGCTTTCATGCTTCCGGCGCAGTTCCTGCAGATGCGAAGCAATCGTCATAGTCGTCCTCCTGAGTTGGTTTCAGATAGGAACAGTGCACCACGGAAAGTGAGTCGTGTCACGGAAATGTCGTACAGACTTTTGGACACATTTAGGGAATCAGCGGAACGCAGCCGACAGACTGGCGCCGTCGCGCAGGACGGCATTGGCCTCGGGCGTATAGTTTTCACGGTCTCCGTCATGCGCGGCGCCTTCATGCAGCACAAAGGGCGGCAGCAGGCGAAAGGCGGCGCGTCCGGTTTTGCGCGCACGCAGGATAAGCCGAGGCGCTTCGCGGCCCAGACGCGGGGCGAGCGGCAATACCAGCGGAGAGCCGAGTTTGGGGGCAAGCGCGCCAAGCGCCTCGGGCAGGTTTGGGGTGGAAAAGATCATCGTCAGCCAGCCGCCTGGGTTCAGACGGGTGGCTGCGGCGGCGACCCATGCGGCGAGGGGCGTTTCGACGCGCAGCGCCGTGTCGCGCAGTTTGACCGGCGAGGGCGAACCTGCGGCGGGGTAATAGGGCGGGTTGGCGATGACATGGTCGAAGCCGCGCCTCAGCTCGGCGGGGATGGCTGTGATATCGCCAGTTTCGATCTGCATCGCGATGCCGTTGCGGGCGGCGTTGCGGCGGGCGAGGGCGGCATATTCGGGTTGCAACTCCAACCCTGCAAGCGACAGGCCGGGCACGCGGGCGGCGAGGCAAAGGGCCGCCGCCCCTGCGCCACAGCCAAGGTCAAGTACCGATTGCCCTGCGGTTGCGGGGCAAGCGGCGGCAAGAAGCACCGGATCGGTCGCGGCGCGGTAGCCTTGCGCCGGTTGCAGCAGGCGCAGGCGGCCCGTCAGGAATTTGTCGTCGGTCAGGGCATCTTCGGGGAAGGTCATGGCAGGCCGGTCGGGATATCGAGGTCGCGCAGGACGGCGTTCGCCATGAAGTGATCGGCGTCGCGCACCATCAGGCGGCGCGGCAAGATGCCAAGCGATCCGTCAAGGATGCTCATGTGGACGTCAAGCTCGAATACCTCTATACCCTCGCCCGCAAGAAGGGCCGAGGCATAGGCGATGATCGTGGGGTCTGTGCTTCGCAGAAGTTCTTTCATGCGATAGACTTAAGGGCGTTGTGGCCCATGTGTCGAGAGGTCGGAGGACGATGGGTTTGGATGACGTTTCGCAAAAGCCGCATGACAGGCTGGCCGCATGGCTGGCAAGCGACATGGCGGCGGTAAATGCGCTGATCGCGGCGCGGATGGCAAGCGAGCACGCCCCCCGTATTCCGCAAGTCACGGCGCATCTGGTCGAGGCGGGCGGCAAGCGTCTGCGCCCCATGCTGACGCTGGCTGCGGCGCGGCTGTGTGGCTACGATGGCGACAATCACATCAAGCTGGCCGCGACGGTCGAGTTCATCCACACCGCCACGCTTTTGCATGACGACGTGGTCGACGAAAGCCAGCGGCGTCGCGGGCGACCGACGGCGAACCTTTTGTGGGACAATAAATCAAGCGTGCTGGTCGGCGACTATCTGTTCGCGCGGTCGTTCCAGTTGATGGTCGAGACGGATTCGCTGCGGGTGATGGATATCCTTGCCAATGCGTCCGCGGTGATCGCCGAAGGCGAGGTGTTGCAACTGACCGCGGCGCAGGATCTGGCGACGACGGAAGCGATCTATCTGACGGTCGTGCGGGGCAAGACGGCAGCGCTGTTCGCCGCAGCGACCGAGGTTGGCGCGGTGATCGCGGGTGTACCCGAGGCGCAGGTGGTGGCGTTGCGCGATTATGGCGATGCCTTGGGGATCGCGTTCCAGATCGTCGATGATCTGCTGGATTACGGCGGGACCGATGCGGCGATCGGCAAGAATACCGGCGACGATTTCCGCGAGCGCAAGTTGACCCTGCCGGTGATCAAGGCGGTGGCCAAGGCCGATGCCGAGGAGCGGGCGTTCTGGGTGCGCGTGATCGAAAAGGGCGACCAGCGCGAGGGCGATCTCGACCACGCCAAGGCGCTGATGGCGAAGGCCGGTTCGATGGAAGCGGCGCGGGCCGAGGCTTTGGACTGGGTCGCACGGGCGCGGTCGGCGCTTGGCGTCTTGCCCGACCATCCGCTGCGCGGGATGCTCGACGAACTGGCGGATTATGTGGTGGCGCGTATCGCGTGAGGGTGCATTGGAACGCTTGGCATCGGTCTTCCCACAATCCGGCATTCTAGGCATGGCGGGGCCGTGCGATGCCGCAGTTTGAATTTCTGCGCGAAATCGGCAGCCTGCCTGCACCCGACATCGACTATTCCATTTGCTCGCTGGTGACAGACCACGCGCTTTACGGCCGAATGGCCGCCTCGTTCATCGAAGCAGGCTTTGCGCCTGACCGTTGCGAATACCTTTATGCCGACAACACGGCCGGAAACCGGGCGGACGGCTATCGCGGCTTGAACCGGATGATCGCCGCCGCGCGTGGGCGGATCGTTCTTTTGGTGCATCAGGATGTGCTGGCGGTGGACCGGATCGAGCGGTTGGACGGGGTGCTGGCCGAACTTGACCGGACTGCTCCGGATTGGGCGGTGGCGGGCAATGCGGGTTTTGATCCGACGCAATGGGACTATCTGCGGACGCTTACCGAAAGTGATCTTGTGGCGCCGATAGGCGATGTGCCTGCGCGTCAGGCCGTTTCGCTGGATGAAAACCTGCTGATCCTGCGCCGCGATGCGCTGCTCGGGTTTTCGCACGATCTGGGCGGTTTCCATCTTTACGCGACCGACCTTGTCTTGCAGGCCATGGTGCGGGGCCGGACGGCATGGGTGGTCGATTTCCATGTCGAGCATCTGGGGCGCGGCAAGATCGACGGGTCTTTCGTCGCGGCCCGCGATGCGCTGGAGCGCAAGTATCGCAGGGCCTTTGCGCGGCGGACGGTGCGGACGCCGATCACCTGGCTTGAACTGGGGCGCCAAAGCATATGGACGTGGCTTGCGCGTCTGGTACTGGCCCGTCAGGTGCGGGGCGGGTGGAGGATTCCAGTCGTCGACGCCTTGATGGCGCTGATGCAGGGGCCTTTGGCGGTGCTGGGTGTCGTTCCTGTGGCGATGGGATGCCGCATCGACGGGATGCCGTTCCGTGTGCCTGCCGATGCGCCTGTTTCGGTGCGGGTTGCCATGCAGGCCGGAACCTACCGGCAGAACCTGCGCGCGATGCTTGACGCATGGCTGCCGTCCGAAGGGCCTGTGATCCTGCTGGGGGGGCCATACGGTGTGGCTGAGGCGGCGCTGCGCCGCCGGGTCGCCCTTGGGCAACGCGTGACTGTCGCGGGCCGTGACGCAGGGCTTGGCGATATTCTGGCATCGCAGGGCATCGAGGGGACCTTTGCGCTGCTGTGCGATCTGGAAGGCGGCGAGGTCGATCTGCTGGGTCGGGATGCGGTTGCATTGGCGCGGTGCGCGGTGTTGGTGGTCGAAACCAAACCTGCGGCGTTGCATGACCGTGGCCAGTCGGTTCGCGACCTTAGCCGCCTGATCGAACGGGCGGGTCTGCACATCGTCGCGACCTCGGGCGCGGTGATCGTGGCAAGGCGCGATTAGTCGAGCATCCGGCCAGGCGCGACCCACCAATCGGGCTGGACCGATCTGATGGCCGCGGCAGCCGCATGGGCGGTCAGCGGGTCGGAGAACAGCCCGAAGCAGGTGGCGCCCGATCCTGACATGCGGGCAAGAAGGCAGCCTTGTTGCGCGCTGAGGGCGGCTTTGACGCGGGCGATTTGGGGCAGCAAAGTCAGGGCTGGCGGCTCTAGGTCGTTGCGCTGCATGGCGACCCAAGCGGCGAGTTCGGCGGTGTTTGCCAACCGTGGCACTGCCTGCAGCGGAGCATTGTCGCGACGGGTCAGGGCCTTGAATACCTGCGGGGTCGAGACACCTGCGCCGGGGTTGACCAGCAAAAGCCATGCGGGCGGCAGGGCGTGGGGCAGGGGGGTGACCGTCTCGCCTATGCCCGACATGCGGGCGGGGCGCCCGGTCAGGCAAACAGGCACGTCTGCGCCGAGTTGAAGCACGGCTGCGGGTTCGGGAAGGGGCTTGCCCGACAGGCGCGACAAGGCGCGAAGGGTGGCCGCCGCATCGGACGAGCCGCCGCCTATGCCTGACGCGACGGGCAGGTGTTTTTCCAGCGCGATTGCCGCCGTGATGCCCATGGCCCGCGCCGCGCGCAGGCACAGGTTATCGTCCTCCGCGACAAGCCGCGCCGATTGCGGGCCGGTGATTGCCAGCGTCAGCGCGTCGCTTGTCTCGACCGTGACGCGGTCGCCGGCATCGGCAAACACGACAAGACTGTCGAGCAGGTGATAGCCATCGGCGCGCTGCCCCGTGATGTGCAGCGCGAGGTTTATCTTGGCCGGCGCGAATTCAGTTACCATCCGCCAGATCGGTCAACGGTTGCGCTCCTTCGGCGGCCAGCACGGCGTCGAGGCCCTTTTCCAGCTTGGCACGGATGCGGGTTGCCTCTTTCTCCTCGGGGTCGAAGGACAGCGCGCGGTGCCACTGGAACTTTGCCTCGCGCTGGCGGCCGACGGCCCAGTAGACATCGCCCAAATGGTCGGTCACGATCGGATCGACAGGTTCGAGCAGAGATGCCTTTTCCATCGGTTCGACCGCATCTTCGTAGCGACCAAGGCGGAAATAGGCCCAAGCGAGGCTGTCTATGATATAGCCCGCGTCGGGCTGTTTCGCGACGGCGGTCTTTATCATCGTCAACGCCTCGTCGAGATTTTCGCCGCGGTCTATGAAGCTGTAACCAAGGTAGTTCAACACTTGCGGCTGGTCGGGTTCGAGGGTGAGCGCCCGTCGCAGATCGGCCTCGAAGGCTTTGAAGTCACTGACCCGCTCGTGGCAGATGCCCCTGCTGTAAAACAGCGGCCAATGGCGGCGTTCGGGCGTGCCCACCAGCTTGATCGCGGCGTCATAGGCGGGGATTGCCTCGGCGAAACGTTCCTGACGGCGCAGCGCATCGCCGAGCGCGGTTTGCACACCGAAAAGGTTGCCGTGGCTGCGGGCGAGCGATTGCAGCACTTCGATTGCGGCCTCGGTCTTGTCCTGTGCCAGAAGCGATTCCGCGCGGCCTATTTCGGCTATGTGGTAGCTGGGGCTGTCGGGCAGGATCTTGGCGTAGGTTTCCTCGGCCAGGGCGGGTTGGCCCAACTGGTCGAGCAGGCCCGCAGACAGGAGCACCGCTTCGCCGTGATCGGGTCGAAGATAGGCGGTGATGCGCGTGTAAAGCAGGGTGAAGCCGTCATCGGCTTCGCCGCGAAGGGCGGCCGCGAGGGTGAAGAACACTTCGCCTATGCCATCGCGGGCGGTGGCCACGATATCGAAGGGCACAACCTCGCCCGCTTTCAGGCGGCTTCGCAGGCTGTCGATCTGCGGATCGGCTTCGGTTCCGAAAGTGCGGTCGAGCAGGGCCAGCGCATCGGCGTTGCGTTCGAGTTGCGACAGGATTTGCATATGCGCGATCACGCCGCGCCGCATCATCGAGATCGCGCCGGACGTGCGGCCCGACAGGATGGCGTCTGCCCCTTCGAAATCGCCCGCCGAGGCGAGGGCGAGGGCCTTGTGATACAGGCCAAAGGCTTCGAGGCCGGGGGTTTTGGCCATGGCGTCAAAGCCCGCCAGCGCATCGGTCATGTCGCCATTGCCAAGCTCGGCCCAGGCGAGCACCAGACCGTCGAGCAATTTTCCCGCGCTGCGCCCGGCCTTCTGGTCGGCGATGAGACCGGCGTAATCTTCCTTTTGCGCCTTGTCGGCGATCAGGGCGAGCCATGCGACCTGCGAGTTGCCCTGTGCCGCGACGAGCCGGTTGGCCAGATCGGCGGCTTTCGGAATGTCGCCAAGGCCGAGGTTGGCGATGATCGCACCGTCGAGCATCGCTGCTGCGTCAGGTGTGGTTTGGAGCAGGCGATCATACCATGCGGCGGCTTCGCGGTAATCGTTTTCGGTGGCTGCGACGCGCGCGGCCAGATAGGCACCGGCGTTTTCGGATCGGGGCCCGTCTTGTGCCGCCGCGGGCAGGGTCAGGGCGGCCAGTGCCAGCGCGAAAAGCGGGCGGTTAAGGCGGAAGGGCATGGCGTCTCCGGGGCTTGCTCGATGTAAGGCTAGGGCCGATGTGGGGCCAAGGCAATCGGGCGGGGCAGGAAAGCTGCCCGGCTTTGGGCCTGATCGCGCGATTGTCAGGGGAAGGGCGGAGTTTGCTGCAGAAAACGACGGCGCGCCCTTGGAGGGGCGCGCCGAAAGCCGCGTCAGGGAAGGGGGCGTCACATGTTGGGATAGTTCGGACCGCCACCCCCCTGGGGCGTGGTCCAGACGATGTTCTGCGAGGGGTCCTTGATGTCGCAGGTTTTGCAATGGACGCAGTTCTGGAAGTTGATGACGAAGCGGGGGTCTTTGCCCTCTTCCGACACGACTTCGTAGACGCCTGCGGGGCAGTAGCGTTGCGCCGGTTCGGCGTATTTCGGCAGGTTGACCGCGATGGGAACCGAGGCGTCGCGCAGTTTGAGGTGGGCGGGTTGCGCCTCGTCGTGGTTGGTGAAGCTGAAGGCGACGTTGGTCAGGCGGTCGAAGGACAGTTTGCCATCGGGCTTGGGGTAGTCGATGGGCTTGTGGTTCTTGGCCAGACCCGTTGCAGCGGCGTCGGATTTGCCATGCTTGACGGTGCCGAAAAGCGAAAAGCCGAGCGTGTTGGTCCACATGTCGATGCCGCCACCCATGAGCGAGGCGACGAGACCGTATTTCGACCAGAGCGGTTTGACGTTGCGGACCTTTTTCAGGTCGCGCCCGATGGCACCGCCGCGCACTTCGGTCTCATACTCGGTCAATTCGTCGCCCATGCGGCCCGCTTGCAGCGCGGCAAATGCCGCTTCGGCGGCGGCCTTGCCCGAAAGCATGGCGTTGTGGTTGCCCTTGATGCGGGGCACGTTCACGAGGCCTGCCGAGCAGCCCAGAAGCGCCACGCCGGGCGCTACCATCTTGGGGATGGACTGCCAGCCGCCTTCGCTGATCGCGCGGGCGCCGTAGGCGATGCGTTTGCCGCCTTTCAGCAGTTCGGCGACCATCGGGTGGTGCTTGAAGCGCTGGAATTCCATGTAGGGGTAGAGGTAGGGGTTTTCGTAGTTCAGGTGGACCACGAAGCCGACATAGACCTGATTGTTTTCAAGGTGGTAGATGAACGATCCGCCGCCTGCGTTGGACCCGAGCGGCCAGCCCATGGTGTGGGTGACGGTGCCGAGTTTGTGCTTGGCGGGGTCGATCTCCCAGATTTCCTTCATTCCGAGGCCGAATTTCTGCGGGCAGTGGCCTTTGGACAGGTCGTATTTCGCGATGACCTCTTTTGAGAGCGACCCACGCACGCCTTCGGACAGGAAGACGTATTTACCGTGCAGCTCCATGCCGGGTTCGTAGGAGGGGCCCGGTTTACCGGTTTCGGGGTCGAGGCCGAATTCGCCTGCGACGACACCTTTGACGCGGTCGCCTTCATAGACCAGTTGGCTTGCAGCCATGCCGGGGAAAATTTCAACGCCAAGCTCTTCGGCCTGCCCAGCCATCCAGCGGCAGACGTTGGCCATCGAGACGATGTAATTGCCGTGGTTGTTCATCAGGGGCGGCATCGGCCAGTTCGGGATGCGGACCTGACCTGCGGGGCCGAGGATGTAGAAGTTGTCTTCGACAACTTCGGTCTGGATCGGCGCGCCGCGCGATTTCCAGTCGGGGATCAGCGCGTCGAGACCCGAAGGGTCGAGCACCGCACCCGACAGGATATGCGCGCCGACCTCGGACCCCTTTTCCAGCACCACGACCGAAAGGTTGGCGTCGAGTTGCTTGAGGCGGATCGCGGCCGAAAGCCCTGCGGGGCCACCGCCGACGATCACCACGTCGTATTCCATGGATTCGCGGACGATCTCGGTCATTCCAGAGCTTCCTTTTGCCAGTGCCAACGCGGCGCGCAATAAAGTTGCGACATTTGCTGCCGTTCCCTAGCCCATCGTGCGCGACAGGGTCAATCAGGACGCGGCATTCCGATGTCGCAATACGGCATCGTGGCGCATGCCAGCCGTTGCCGGAGGAACAACCCGCGTTGCGCGACGATTGCGGTGGAGCGACCCCTTGCAATTGTGGTCTTGGTCGGGTCTGGTAGTCAAAAGCTGCGGTATGCCACGCTCCCCTTATCGGGACCGTGGCTTCCTTTTTATTGTGTTGGAGACCATGGAAAAAATTCCGATGACGCGCGGGGGATTCACCGCGCTGGACGAAGAGTTGAAGACGCTGAAGTCAGTCGAGCGTCCTGCGGTAATCCGGGCTATTTCGGAGGCGCGGGAACACGGCGACCTGTCGGAAAACGCCGAATACCATGCCGCCCGCGAAAAGCAGTCTTTCATCGAGGGCCGGATAAAGGAACTCGAGGCGCTTGTATCGCTGGCCGAGGTGATCGACCCGTCGAAACTGTCGGGCGCGATCAAATTCGGCGCGACCGTCACAATCGTCGATGAAGACAGCGACGAGGAAAAGACCTTTCAGATCGTGGGCGAAGCCGAGGCCGATATCGAGCGCGGGTTGCTCAATATCCGGTCGCCGCTGGCCCGTGCCCTGATCGGCAAGGACGAAGGCGACAGCGTCGAGGTGAAAACCCCCGGCGGGCAGAAAAGCTATGAGATCCTGAGTATCCGTTACGTCTGATCGGGGCGGCACATGACCCAAGGCGAAAGACCCGAGCCGGGCATCGGCGTGTTCCTGCAGGGCGGAGAGCCTTCGGGTCTGGGCGCGACCGAGTTGGTCGCAGCGGGGCTTGCGGTGGTCTGGGTCATTGCGGTCGTCGCCTATGCGATCGTTTCGCCACAGGCCGATGATGGCGGATTTCTCGGGCTGGTGATGACGCTTCTGGTGGTGTTCCTGCCGCTTGCGCTGATCTGGGCCGCGATCACGACGCTGCGGTCCGTCAGGGTGCTGCGGGCCGAGGCGGCACGACTGCAATCCACAGTCGATGCGATGCGCAACGCCTTTCTGGTCAGCCAGCAGTCGGCGGCGTCGATCAGGCCCGTCGTCGAACAGCGGCTTGACGAGATTGCGGCCGTGACCAAAGAGGCAGGCTTTGCGCTGGCGTCGTTCCAGACGCGGCGCGATGCGACGCTGACCGTGCCTTCGGCCGATCGCAAGGCGGCGATGGTTCCGGCGCGGGCTGCGGCGGGCGAGGAACAGCCCGGTCTGGCGCTGGGCACTCCGGCAGAAGATTTGCGCTCTCCGCTGGGAATTGCCGATTTCATCCGCGCGATGAATTTCCCCGAGGGGCCGGATGACAAGGGCGGGTTCCGCGCCCTGCGTCTGGCGCTGGAGGACCGCAACGCCGCCCGTCTGGTGCGGGCGGCGCAGGACGTGCTGACCCTGCTGTCGCAGGAAGGCATCTACATGGACGATCTGCGCCCCGAGCGGGCACGGCCCGAGTTCTGGCGCCGGTTCGCAGGCGGTGAACGCGGGCGCGGCATCGCGGCGCTTGGCGGCATCCGCGACCGCTCGTCGCTGGCACTGACCGCGGCGCGGATGCGGGAAGACCCCGTGTTCCGCGACGCCGGCCATCATTTCCTGCGGACCTTTGACAAAGTGTTCCAGGAGGTCGAGCCGAACGCTTCGGATGCGGATCTGGCCGAGTTGGGAGACACGCGCACGGCGCGGGCCTTCATGCTGTTCGGTCGGGTGACAGGCACGTTCGACTGACTTCCACCCGCAGCTTTCGCGTCAGGTGATGCTTTCCAGCCGCTCTTTCGACATGTCGCCAGGCACGATCGTGATCGGGATCGGCAGGTTGCCCGAGGTGCGGGTCATCGCGGTGACCAGCGGACCCGGCCCCGCCTTTTCGGTGCCCGCACCCAGAACCAGAATCCCGACCTGCGGATCGTCGTTCACCTGAGCGAGGATTTCGGTGACCGGATCGCCCTCGCGGATGATGAGCTCGGGGTTCACGCCCTGCTTGTCGCGCATCCATTTGGCGAAAACTTCAAAATGCGCCTCGATCCGCTCGCGGGCTTCGGCACGCATCAGGTCGGCCACGCCCAGCCAATGTTGGTATTCTTCGGGCGGGATGATCGACAGGATCTGGACCCCGCCCCCGGTATGCGCTGCCCGCAGCGCAGCGAAGCGCATCGCGTTCAGACATTCGCGCGTGTCGTCGAGAACGACGAGAAACTTCCGCATTCAATTCACTCCAAGATGGGCGCAATCATGCCGCCCCGCCGCGCCTTTCGCAAGGGATCGCGCGTCAGAGCGGCTGGCTTTTGGCCCAGTCCCAGTAAAGCGAGCGGGCGCGTTCTGTCATGGCGCGGGTCTTGAAGTCCGTTTCGTCAAAGGCGCGCACGGATGTGACCTTGGCGAAGTTGCCCGACAGGAAGATTTCGTCGGCCGCGTGGGCATCGTCGAAAGTCAGCACCTTTTCGATGACCGTTACCCCGTCGGCGCGCAGGTTGGCGATGTGGCGCGCGCGGGTGATCCCGGAAAGGAAGGTGCCGTTGGGGATCGGGGTGAACACGGTGCCGTCCTTGACGAGGAACACGTTGGCCGTGGCGCTTTCGGCCAGATTGCCCAGCGCATCGGCCACCAGTGCATTGCCGAAGCCTTTGGCTTTCGCCTCGACCAGCATGCGGGCGTTGTTGGGGTAAAGACAGCCTGCCTTGGCGTTGCAGACGTTGTCTTCCAGTACGGGGCGGCGGAAACGGGTGCGCGTCACGCTCGTCTGAAAGGCGGCGGGCGGCATGGCGACCTGTTCTAGGCTGATGGCAAAGCCGGTGGCCCCCAGCGCGGGGGCGACGCCAAGGTCGGACCCGTCGAGCGCCCAATACATCGGGCGGATATAGACCGCATCGTTCGGCCCATAGGCTTTGAGCCCGTCACGGATGATTGCTTCCATCTTTGCGGGATCACAGGTCGGGGTGATCATCAGCGCCTCGGCTGACGCATTCACTCGGGCGCAGTGGAACGCAAGGTCGGGCACCAGCCCATCGAACATCCGCGCCCCGTCGAAGACCGACGATCCCTGCCAGATACCGTGATCGGCGGCCTTCACTACCGCCACGTCGCCATCGTGCCATCGCCCCTCGAACCACGTGCGGATATGCGTTCCGAATGCCATGCCAGTCCCCTTTGCTTCGGGGTGCAGATAACCATCCCGAACGGGCAGGGTAAAGCCGCCTCGCCTGCTTCTATGGTCAAGGATGCCAGCGTTTCGATGCGCTGCGGGGGCCAGCGACTATTCGGCGACCGCGCGGCGCAGGCGGCGGAGCGCCCAGTGCTGGAAGCTGTGGACCAGCAGCATCGCAGCCGACAAGAGCAGCCCGACGATCCCCGATCCCAATGCCCATGCCGTACCGGTGATGCGCGATGTGGCGCGGATCAGTTTGGCCTTGCCCAGCACCTCGGCCCGGCCCACCAGCTTTGACCCCAAGGCCTCGGCCGCATTGCCGATGCGGCGGGCATCAGTGGCGGTGTCGATAAGCGGCAGGATGTGTAGCATGTCTGTCGTGCCGGTTGCCGTGCGGATGCGATCGACGCCGGTCAGAGTGTCGGCAAGCGGCGCAAAGGCCTCCCATCGCAGGGCGGCGTAAAGGTCGTCGGCCGAGCGGGCGGCGGGCAGCGCATCCCATTTCACGCCGCTTTTGACCGCCACGCGCGCCATGTCCTGTACCCCGTCCGAAAGCCTGCCCATCCCACGCGCCACCTTGGCGGCTCCGGCCCCTGCTTTCAGTGCCACGGACGTTCCGCCCGAGACGAGGATCGCCGCGGTTGCCGCCAGACCGACGACCGACAGGCCAAGGTCGATCTCGTCGATTTCGGCACCCGTGACATAGGCCGTTCCTGCCCGCGCCACGCCCGCCAGATCGCCGACGAAGGTCAGATCGACGGGCGCGCGGCAGATCAGCACCGTGTCCATCGAGCATCGGGTGATATCCCAGATGCAGCGCGCACAATCGCCCGCCTGTTTGACCATGCCCGCATCTTCGGCAAAGGCGGCGTCATAGGCGGCTGCGGTATCGGGGGCGAGCGGGATGCCGCGTTCGTCGGCCAAGGCCCTGATTGCCGAAAGCGAGGCCCAGTTGCGCGGAGCCTCGGCCAGTCGCGTCAGCACGAGGCTTTCGATGCGGGCGGGGGTGGCTTCGGTCAGCAGCATCCTGTCGGTTGCCGCAACGATCTCGGCGGCAGTCGCGTCGCGCAGGGGTGACAGCGCCGGGTCGAGCGCGACGCGGGCCGTGGCCAGAAGCGTCAGCCCAAGCGATCCGGCGAGGGCCAGCGCCAGAAGCCGCCGGACCAGCCGCCGCATCGGTCAGCGACGGCGCGAGCGGATCATGCCCACGATGTCGTAGACCTGATCCACGATCGGCCGCGCCAGCGCATCGGCGCGGTCTGCCCCTTCGCCAAGGATGCGGTCGATTTCGGCGATGTCCTGCATCAGCCGGTTCATCTCGAGCGTGATCGGTTCCAGCTTTGCCACCGCCAGATCGGCCAACGCGGGCTTGAAGGTTCCGAATTGCGCGCCTGCATAATCTGCGATCACCTGCTCGGGCGTATGGCCCGCAAGTGCCGCATAGATGTTCACGAGGTTCTTTGCCTCGGGCCGGTCTTTCAGGTCGCCCAGATTGTCGGGCAGCGGTTCGGGATCGGTCTTGGCCTTGCGGATCTTTTTGGCGATGGTGTCGGCATCATCGGTCAGGTTGATGCGTGACTGGTCCGACGGGTCGGATTTCGACATTTTCTTGGTGCCATCGCGCAGGCTCATCACGCGGGTTGCAGCGCCTTCGATCAGGGGTTCCACCACGGGGAAGAAGTCGACCCCGTAGTCGTTGTTGAACTTGATCGCGATGTCGCGGCACAGTTCGAGATGCTGCTTCTGGTCATCGCCAACGGGCACATGGGTGGCCTTGTAGGCCAGAATGTCGGCGGCCATCAGCGACGGATAGGCGAACAGGCCGAGCGACACGTTTTCGCTGTTCTTGCCGGCCTTGTCCTTGAACTGGGTCATCCGGCTCATCCAGCCCATCCGGGCGATGCAGTTGAAGATCCAGCCCAGTTCGACATGGGCGGTCACTTGGCTTTGGTTGAACAGGATCGACCGCTTGGGATCGATTCCGGCCGCGATGAAGGCGGCAGCCCCCTCGCGCGTTTGCTGACGCAGCTTTTCGGGGTCTTGCCAGACGGTGATCGCATGCATGTCGACCATGCAATAGATAGTCTCGATCCCCTCGTCCTGCTTTTCGACGAAGCGTTTCAGCGCGCCGAGGTAATTGCCCAGCGTCAGCCCGCCCGAAGGCTGGATGCCCGAGAAAATGCGGGTCGGGAACGCGGTTTCGGACATGTGAGGCGCCTCGTCTGGAAACTTGATCGCTTTCCGCTTATCGCTGGGGGCGTGGGGCGTCAATCAAAGCCGCACGGGCAAAGCCGCACAGAGGCGCTATCGCGCAAGGGAAAACACATGCTCGACGATGACAGAAACGCACCGCCGCTGAACCCGCTGCCGCCCGTCGTCTGGGCGCTGGCCTTGCCGATCATCGCGATGGAGGTGGTGCTTGGCCTTGGTGCAAGCGGGATCGTCGGCGGGATGGAGGGCGCGGGCTGGCGTCTGCAAGCGATGGAGCGTTTCGCCTTTGCGCCCGATCTGATGCGCGTGATGGTCGAGAGGGGGGAATACCCGTGGGAGCATCTGATGCGGCTCGTGAGCTATCCCTTGGTTCACGGCAACACGACCCATGCGATCTTTGCGCTGGTGATCCTGCTTGCGCTTGGCAAGATGACGGGCGAGGTGTTCCGATGGTGGGCAGTTCTGGTCGTGTTCTTTGGCGCGTCGGTTGCGGGGGCGCTGGCCTATACGGCGGCCCCTTGGGTGCATGCGCCGCTGATCGGGGCCTACCCGCCGGTTTACGGGCTGATAGGCAGTTTCACCTATCTGCTCTGGGTGGGTCTGGCCGCCGTGGGAGCCAACAAATTCCGCGCCTTTTCCATGATAGGCTTCCTGCTTGGCGTGCAGCTTCTGTTTAGCCTGCTGTTTGGCGGCGGGTCAGAATGGATTGCCGATCTGGCGGGTTTCGCGGCGGGTTTCGCGCTTTCCTTCGTCGTCAGTCCGGGGGGCTGGGCAAAGGTCGTCGCGATGATCCGTCAGCGCTGACGGCGCAGGGCGGCAAGGTCGGATTTGCGGAACGCCCCGAGGGCGAGGCCCGCTGCCCCGTAGCTTGCCATGCCCGCCACGATCACGGCGGCAAGGGCGGCATAGCGCCAGCCGTGCAGCGTCATAGCTTCGGCCAGCAGCGTGTCGCCGCTCCAAAGCACGGCCCCCATCACCGCCGATGCCGCGACGATGCGGGGCAGACGCTGGCGCATGCGGTCGTCGAAATGCGCTTCCGGCCCCATAGGCTGCGCTCCGCGCCATAGCTGCCATACCATGACCCAACCCGCCAGAGTGGTGGCAAGGGCGGCGGCGGCAAAGCCGATGAACGGCATCAGCCCCACGGCGATGGCCACATTCACCACCATGGACACCACGGCATAGTTGAACGGCGCGCGGGTGTTTTCGCGGGCGTAGTAAAGCGGCTGGAACACCTTGTGCAGCACGAATGCCGGAAGACCCGCGCCGTAGATCGCAAGGGCAAGCGCTGTCATCTGGGCATCATGCGCGTCGAAGGCCCCGCGCTGGTAAAGCACGGTGGTCAAGGGCAGCGCCATCACGACCAGCGCCACGGCGGCGGGGATTGTCAGAAGCAGCGCGAATTCCGCGCCACGGTTGAAGCTGGCGCGCCCGCCTGCCGCATCTCCGGCCCGCAGGCGGCGCGAGAGATCGGGCAACAGGACGGTGCCTATCGCGATGCCCACCACGCCGAGGGGGAGTTGATACAGCCGGTCGGCATAGACGAGCCACGACACAGCCCCTTCGGTGTAGCTGGCGACCTGACGGCCTACCAGAAGGTTGATCTGCACCACGCCCCCGGCCAGCACGGCAGGCGCGGCGATGGCGGCAAGGCGCTTCAACTCGGGCGTGATCTTCGGCCAGCCCGGATGGAAGCGGAACCCGATCCGGTGGGCTGCGACCCAGGTAAAGACCAATTGCGCGATGCCGGTGATCGGCACCGTCCATGCCAGCGTCAGGCCCATGTCCCAACCGGTCCGTGCCGCGATCAGCATCGCGACGATGAAGATGATGTTCATCAGCACCGGCACGAAACCGGCTTCGGTAAAATGGCCGAATGCATTCAGCACGCCCGACAGCAGGGCGACGAGGCTGATGAACAGGATGTAGGAAAAGCAGATCTGGCCAAAGGTCACGGCCATGTCGAACCGCGCATCGCCGGCAAAGCCCGATGCCATGGCCCAGACCAGCCACGGCATCGCAAAGGTGCCGATCACCGAAAACACGATCAATATGCCCGCCAGCCCGTTGAAGGCATCGCGGGCAAAGCCCTTTGCATCCTCGCCGGATTCCAGCTTTTTGGCGAACATCGGCACGAAGGCCATGTTGAACGCGCCCTCGGCGAAGAAGCGGCGGAACATGTTGGGCAGCGAGAAGGCGACGTTGAAGGCATCGGCCACCGGCCCCGCACCCAGATAGGCCGCCATCATAACATCGCGCAGAAATCCCGCACCGCGCGACATCAGGGTCCACCCGCCCACGGTCAGGACAGAGCGGATCAGACGGATCGGTTGCATTATGCCTTGGCCCGTTCGGCGCCCTCGGCAATCGCCTGGCGCAGCTTCCTTTCCAGCGCCTCTTGCCGTGTTTTCTGGTGCAGCTTCAAGCCGAACATGTCTTTGACGTAAAAGCTGTCGACCACCTGCGCACCGAATGTCGCGATCACCGCACTTGCGATGTAGATGTTGTTCGCCGCAAGCGTGCGCGTCAGGTCATACAGCAACCCCGGACGGTCGCGGGTGTCGACCTCGACGATTGTGTAGATGTCCGACCCTTCGTTGTCGAAGGTGATATGGGTCGGAAACCGGAACTCGCGTTCGCGCTTCTTGATCTTGTCGCGGTCCTTTAGCGCCTCGCGCGCCAGAACCTCGCCCTTGAGGGTCTTGTCGATCATCTGGCTCAGGCGCGGCAGGCGCGACACCTCGTAGGGCTTGCCTTCGGCATCCTGCACCCAGAACACCGCGGTCGCATAGCCGTCCTTGGACGTATAGGTGCGGGCGTCTACGACATTGGCCCCGACCAGCGCCAAGGCCCCGGCAAGACGCGAAAAGATGCCCGGATGATCGGCCAGCGCGAAAGAAGCGCGGGTGGCATCGCGGTCGGGGTCTGGATGCAGGTCGATACGGATTTCATCGTCACGCAGCCCCGCAAGCAGGCGGGCAAAGACGATATGGCTTTCTGTGGGCAAGCCCTGCCAATAGGGCGCATAGTGGCGGGCACATTCGGCCTGCAAGGCCTCGGCGCTCCAGTCGCGCAGGCCTGCGGCCAAGGCGCGCTTGGCCTCGTCCTCGCGCTTTTCGCGGTTGAGGTTTTCGAGGCCCCCTTCCAGCGCATCGGCACATTTCTGGTAAAGCTGGCGCAAGAGCATTGCTTTCCAGTTGTTCCAAGTGCCCGGACCCACGCCACGGATGTCGCAGACAGTAAGCACGGTCAGCAGATCGAGACGCTTCTTCGATTTCACCGCCTTGGCGAAATCGCGCACCGTGCGCGGATCGCCGATGTCGCGCTTTTGCGCGGTGTCCGACATCAGGAGGTGATAACGCACCAGCCATTCGACGGTCTCGGTCTCCTCGGCGCTCAATCCCAGTCGCGGGCAGACGCGGCGGGCAATCTGCGCGCCGATGATCGAATGGTCTTCGGGGCGGCCCTTGCCGATGTCATGCATCAACAGGGCGACATAAAGGACCTTGCGGTTCACGCCCTCTTTCAGGATGCCCGACACCACGGGCAATTCCTCGACCAGCTCGCCGCGTTCGATCTGCGCGAGGATGCTGATGCATTGGATGATGTGTTCGTCGACCGTGTAGTGGTGGTAGACGTTGAACTGCATCATCGCGACGATGGGTTCGAATTCGGGGATAAGGGCCGAAAGCACCTCGAGCTCGTTCATCCGCCGCAGGGCGCGTTCGGGGTTGCCGTGTTCGAGCATAAGGTTGAGGAAGATACGCACCGCTTCGGGGTCGTGGCGCATGTCGTCGTCGATCAGGTGCAGATTGGCCGCGATCAGGCGCATGACGTTGGGGTGCAGAAGATACCCGGTTCGCAAGGCTTCTTCGAACACGCGCAAAAGGTTCAGCTTGTCGGACAGGAAAGCGGCGGGGTCGGCCACGTCGATCCGGCCTTGCACGAGCTTGAGCCCCGCACGCACCCGTTTCGTGCGCTTGAACATCCCCAACAGGCTGGCTTCGGGCTTGGCGTGGCGGGCTTCGAGTTGCGTCAGGAACACGCGGGTCAATTCGCCGACGCGGGTGGCGTGGCGGAAATAGTCCTGCATGAAATGCTCGACTGCCCTGCGCCCGCCCGCATCGCGGTATCCCATGCGGGCCGCGACCTCGACCTGAACGTCGAAGGTCAGCGTGTCGGTGGCGCGGGCGGTGACGTAATGCAGATGGCAGCGGGCGGCCCAGAGGAAATCTTCGGCGCGGGTGAAGATGCCGTATTCGTCGCGGCCAAGCAGACCCGCCTGCACCAGCCCTTCGGCGCTGGGCACGCGGTTCAGGTATTTGCCGATCCAGTACAGCGTCTGAAGGTCGCGCAGACCACCCTTGGCCTCTTTGACGTTGGGTTCGAGAACGTAGCGCTGCCCGCCCTGCCGCTTGTGCCGCTCGGCCCGTTCGGCGAGTTTGGCTTCGATGAATTCGGGGCCGGAGTTGCGGAAAAGCTCGCCCCAGAGCCGGTCGCCGAGTTCGGTTGCCAGCGGTTCGAACCCCGCGACGAAACGGTGTTCCAGAAGGGCGGTGCGGATGGTGATATCCTCGCGGCCCAGACGCAGGCAGTCTTTTACCGTGCGGCTGGAATGGCCGACCTTCAGCTTCAGGTCCCACAGGATGTAAAGCATCGATTCGATGACGCTTTCGGCCCAGGGTGTCAGTTTCCACGGTGTCAGGAACAAAAGGTCTACGTCGGAATGCGGCGCCATTTCCGACCGGCCGTAGCCGCCCACGCCAAGCACGGCGATGCGTTCCGATTCGGTTGGGTTTGGTAAAGGGTGCAGATGGTCGATCGCCACATGGAAGGCGGTGACGACCAGCCCGTCAGTCAGATGCGCCTGCGCTCGGATCAAAGCGCGCGATGCGTGGGGGCGCAATATGAACGCCTCGGCCAGCAGGGCATTGGCGCGGTTCTTGGCCTCGAGCAAATGGCGCACGGCAACGGCGCGGGCGGCCTTGGCATCGGGTGCGGCGGCAAGATCGGCCCCGATCGCAGTGCGAAGCGCCACGATGTCCACAAGATCCGGTCCCGGCACGAGCAATTCGGCCGGGGGTGGGGCAGGGGCGGCTGGAGCGGCCAGATTGGCCAATTGCATCTAGGGTTGCCTCAGAAGCCGGCACCGCCGAAGCTGCGCGGCGCGGGATCGACCACGACCACGCTGCCCGACTGGATTTGCGCCACGGCCAGCCCGCGTTCGTTGGTGCCATCCGGCAGCAGGCGGAACACGCCGTTCACACCGGCAAAGCCTGCGCCCTGGGTCAGTGATGCGCGGTCCAGCCCCGATCCCTTTTTGGCAAGCGCACCGATGGCGGCGATGGCGTCATAGGCGACAGCCGAAACCGGATGCGGCGCTTCGCCGAAGGCGGCTGCGTAGCGGTTCTGGTATTGTGCATAAAGCGCCGGATCGGGGATGGCGAACCAGCCACCCTGCACGCCGGGCAGGGCCAGCGTGGCGGCGGGAATATCCCAACGGGTCAGGCCGATGTACTGATACATCGCCGGACTGACGCCGTTTTCCGACAGAAGCTGCGAGACCAGCGGCAGGGCCCCCGCCGCGTCTGCGGTGAGGAATACCGCCTGCGCGCCCGATGACTTGGCCTGCGCCGCAATGGCCGGCACCGCCTGAATGATGCCGTTCTGCGAGAATTCATACGAGCCTTGCGCCACGACCGAGCCACCCGCAGCGGTAACGCCGCGCTGGATCGCATTGCGCCCCGCCTCGCCCGCTGTGTTCTGGTCGCTGACGATCATGACCTTGGATTTGCCGCTGCGGACCGCGTAGCCGGCAAGGCGGCGGGCCGAATTTTCAAAGGTCGGACCAAGCACGAAGACGTTGCCCCCCGCGATGGCCGGGTTGTTCGAGAAGCTCAGGACATTCACGCCCGAGGCGGCCACGGCGACCCCCGCGGCATTAGCTTCTTCGGCGCGCAAGGGGCCTACGATGATCTTTGCGCCCTCGGCGACGGCCTGTTGCGCCGCACTCGCGGCTTGCGCGGGCGAGGCTCCGGTCGGATAGACCCGCAGATCGATCTGGACCGAACCGAGGTCTGTGATCGCGAGACGCGCGGCATTCTCGATGCTGCGTCCCAAAAGCTCGTCCGAGGCGTCGCCCGATCCGGAAGGCACCAGCAAAGCCACCTCGACCGGCTTGCCCGCAGGCAGGCCCGTGCCGCCAGCGGTCGCGACAGGCTCGCATCCGGCAAGGACAAGCGTGGAGAGTGTCGCCGCGGCAAAGGCCAACGACTTGCGGGCAGAGCGCAAAAAGGTGAACATGCAGCTTCCTCATGGTTTGGGGCGCAGCGGCTGGAACAGCACACGAATTGCGTGCAAGCCTAGGATGTTCCCTGCGATAAGTAAACTTGTCAGGGGAGCCGCACAGATGTTACAGCCCAGCCCGCAGGGGCCAAGTTTCACCATCGGGGGGCGCCCTCTCGCGCCGGGCCTGTATCTGGTCGCCACGCCGATCGGTGCGGCCCGTGACATCACGCTGCGGGCGCTCGATATTCTGGCTACGGCCGATGTGCTTGCGGCCGAAGACACCCGCACACTGCGCCACCTGATGGAGATTCACGGAATTCCGCTCGGGGACCGCCCGCTTGTGGCGGTGCATGACCACAACGAGGCCGCCGCCAGCCCGCGGCTTGTGCGCGCCATGTCCGAGGGGAAATCGGTCGCCTATGCTTCGGAAGCGGGCACGCCAATGGTTTCGGACCCGGGCTTTCCGCTGGCCCGCGCCTGCATTGCGGCGGGACTGCCGGTCATCGCCGCGCCAGGGCCTTCGGCAGCGCTTTGCGCCCTGACCGTATCGGGCCTGCCGTCAGACCGCTTTCTTTTCGCGGGCTTCGCCCCTGCCGCAGCCGGGGCGCGACGGACTTTTCTCGACGGATTGCGGGACGTCGGCGCCACGCTCATCCTGTACGAATCGCCTAAGCGCATTAACCAACTGTTGAAAGACTTGTCGCAAAGTTTCGGGGAAATGCGCCAAACTGCGGTGTGTCGGGAATTGACGAAGCGATTCGAGGAAGTCACCCGTGGCACCTTGGCCGAGGTGTCGGCTGCCTATGCCGGGCGGGACGTGAAGGGCGAAATCGTGGTGCTGGTCGACCGCGCTGCGGATGTTCAGGCCGACCAAGGGGATTGGGAAGAAGCGCTCGACCGGGCGCTTGATCAGATGTCTGTGAAGGATGCCGCAACGATGGTTGCCGAGGCATTCAAACTACCGCGGCGCGATGTTTACCAGGTGGCTTTGAAGCGGGGGAAGTGATGAGCGGGTCACGGTCATATTATGCGGGCTTGGCGGCCGAGGATCAGGTTGCGACGCTTTACGGGCGGTCTGGCCGTGACGTCTGCGCGCGGCGCTGGCGCGGGTCGGAAGGCGAAATCGACCTGATCGCGCGGGATGGAGACGGCCTGATCTTCATCGAGGTCAAGCAAAGCCGGACCCATGCCGAAGCCGCCGAACATCTGACGCGGCGCCAAATGGACCGGATTTATGGCGCGGCTTCCGAGTTTCTTGCCGGAGAGCCGAAGGGTCAACTGACCGATGTGCGTTTCGATGTGGCGCTTGTCGATGCCGTGGGCAGAATAGAGATTCTGGAAAACGCTTTCGCCGCCTGACCCGTTTGCATCCTGCCTTTCGATGCGCCATCAAGGTCGCACCGGATGAACGAGGATGCACATGCCGCTCAAGGTCGCCCTGCAGATGGACCCAATCGGGTCAGTCAATATCAATGCCGACAGCACGTTCCGAATCGCGCTTGAAGCGCAGGAACGCGGACATAGCCTGTTCTTTTACACCCCCGATAAGTTGTCCTTCATCGAAGGGCGGGTGATGGCGCGAGGTTTTCCTATCGAACTGCGGCGTGAAGCGGGAAACCACGTAACATACGGCTCCGAGACCGAGGTCGATCTGGCTGAGTTCGACGTGGTCTGGCTGCGGCAGGATCCTCCGTTTGATATGGGCTATATCACCACCACCCATATTCTGGAATTGATCCACCCCAAGACGCTTGTGGTTAATGACCCGTTCTGGGTCCGCAACAGTCCTGAAAAGCTGCTTGTGCTGCGTTTCCCCGATTTGATACCGCCGACTGCGATAGCACGTGATCTAGCGACGATCCGCGCCTTCAAGGACCGGCATGGCGACATCATCCTAAAGCCTCTGTACGGGAACGGCGGGGCAGGTGTGTTCCGTCTGGACCCGAACGACCGGAACCTGTCGTCGCTGCACGAGCTGTTCACCGGCATGAGCCGCGAGCCGCTGATCGTGCAAAAATTCCTGCCGGATGTGGCCAAGGGCGACAAGCGGGTGATCCTTGTGAATGGCGAACCCGTCGGTGCAATCAATCGCGTACCGCAGGCGGGAGAGACGCGGTCGAACATGCATGTGGGCGGGCGGCCTGAAAAGATCGGGCTGACACCGCGCGACCTTGAAATCTGCGCGGCAATCGGTCCGGTTCTGCGCGAGAAAGGCCAGATTTTCGTCGGCATCGATGTGATAGGCGACTATCTGACCGAGATCAACGTTACCTCGCCCACAGGTCTGCAAGAACTGGAGCGGTTCGATGGTACCAACGCTTCGGCCCGGATCTGGGAGGTGATCGAGGCCAAGCGTCGTTAAGCAATCCAGCCGTGACACCTTCTGCGCCGCCTGTCCTTCAGGGCAGGCGGCGCCCGGTTCGGGACCATGCATGCGAGGTCATTGCCCCGGCGGCAGGCGGAAACTGACCGCTTCGGCCACATGGGGTTTTTTGACCTGATCCGAACCGTCGAGGTCGGCGATGGTGCGGGCCACGCGCAAAACCCGATGATATCCCCGTGCCGAAAGGCCAAACCGTTCGGCGACCTTGGCGAGCAATGCCCGCCCCTCGGCATCCGGGGCCGAGGTTTCCTCGAGCAATGCACCCTCCATGTCGGCATTGACCCGCGCCTGCGGCGCGTTGGCAAAGCGGCGGGTCTGTCTGGTGCGTGCCGCCTGCACGCGGGCGGCGACTGTCGCGGATGTCTCGCCGGTCGAGGGCAGGTCGAGGTCGGTATAGGCCACGGGCGGCACCTCGACGCGGAGGTCGAAGCGGTCCATCAACGGGCCCGAAATGCGCGACATGTAATCGCTCCCGCAGACCGGCGCCTTGGCGCAGGCGCGGGCGGGGTCTGTCATGTAGCCGCACTTGCACGGGTTGGCTGCAGCGACGAGCAGGAAGCGGCAAGGGTAGCGCACATGGGCGTTGGCGCGGGCAACGACGACTTCGCCCGTCTCGATGGGTTGGCGCAGCGTCTCCAGCACCTGCCTTGCGAATTCGGGGAATTCGTCAAGAAACAGCACCCCGTTATGCGCCAGCGAGATCTGCCCCGGTTTCGCGCCCTTTCCTCCGCCGACGATTGCCGCCATCGATGCGGTGTGATGGGGTTCGCAAAACGGCCGCGTGCGCGAGATGCCGCCTTCGGTCAGCAGCCCTGCGAGCGAATGGATCATCGAGGTTTCCAGCGCCTCTTGCGCCGAAAGGGGGGCAGTATCCCCGGCAAACGCGCAGCGAGCATCGATTTGCCCGATCCGGGTGTGCCGGTCATGAAGATGTGGTGCCGTCCCGCCGCCGCGATTTCCAACGCCCGCTTCGCGCGCTCTTGTCCCTTTACCTCGGCCAGATCGCGGTGGTTCCGCTCGGCCGATATTTCGCCTGCCTCGGCGGGCATGATCGGGGATTGTCCGGTGTAATGGCGCACCACCTCGTCCAGCGAGCTTGCCGCCAGCACCTCGGCCGCGCCGACCCATGCCGCTTCGGCACCGCAGGCTTTGGGGCAGAGCAGGGTCTTGTCTTCGACCGCCGCCGCCATCGCGGCGGGCAGGGCCCCAACGACCGGCATCAACCGCCCGTCGAGCGACAACTCGCCCAAGGCAATGACGTTTTCCACCTCGTCCTTGGGGATGATTTCCAGCGCCGCCAGCAGCGCCAGGGCAATCGGCAAATCGAAATGCGAGCCTTCCTTGGGCAGGTCGGCGGGCGACAGGTTCACGGTGATGCGTTTGGAAGGCAGCGCGATCGACATCGCCCCCAAGGCGGCACGCACCCGTTCCCGTGCTTCGGATACCGCCTTGTCCGGCAGGCCGACCAATCCGAAATGCGGCATGCCCGCCGTGACGGCGCATTGCACTTCGACGATTCGGGCCTCGACCCCTTCGAAAGCCACGGTGAATGCTTTGGCGACCATGTTCCCCACCCCTTCACCCAAGGGGTAGGGCAGTATGGTTTACGAAAGGTAAACCGACATGAAGGCAGGCCATGCCTCGGGGTCGGAAACCGTCTTGTCGCGGCAAAAGGCGTTGCAAAAGCCGAAGCGGCGACCCGACAGTTCCAGCACATGGGTAACGGGCTTGCCGGAATAGGGGCAGGCGGAATTCTCGGCTGCCACCCCTTCGACGGCGCGGGCAGCAAGGGGCTTTGGCCCCGGCCAGTCGCGGCGCGGGTAGTCGCGGAAATAGAAGGGCTGGTCGGGCAGGTCGACCATGCCCATCGCGCGCCAACGGCGAAAGGACGGATGCGCCAAATGCGCCTGCACGTAAGCTGCAGCGCGGGCAGACACAGGCAGGTTATAGGTGGCGATGCGGGAGGCGACGGGGGCGTAGAACGCATCGGCGGCGGAATAGTCGCCGCAAAGCCATGTTTGCGAACCTGTCTGGCCTTGGCCCCATTCCCAGACCTGTTCCAGCCGCGCAAGGTCGGCCAGAACGGCATCGGGCGGGGCGCAATCCGTGTAGCTGACGCGCAGGTTCATCGGGCAGTGCGAGCGTAGCGCACCAAAGCCTGCGTGCATTTCGGCGGCCAGAACGCG